>JAFAXA010000157.1 GCA_019241425.1 Acetobacteraceae bacterium
GTGGTCAACGATCCGGCGGCCGTCCGCAACGCGCCGGAAAAGATCCTGGTCACGCGCTACCCCGACCTGATGCCGCCGACGATGATCACCTGGGATCTGGAAGCGATCCGCGCGTTTCGCCTGGAGCACCGGGACATCGTCGTCAAGCCGCTATTCGGCAATGGCGGCGCGGGCGTGTTCCGCATCCGGCCCGACGACGAGAACCTCGCCGCGTTGTTGGAGATGCATTTCGCGCGCTCACGCGAGCCGCTGATGTTCCAGCGCTACGAACCGTCCGTTCGCCGCGGCGACAAGCGCATCATCCTGGTCGACGGCGAACCGCTCGGCGCCATCAATCGCGTTCCCGCCGAAGGGGAGGCGCGATCCAACATGCATGTCGGCGGCCGCGCCGAAAAGGCGGAGCTGAACGCGCGCGATCGCGAGATCTGCGACCGCATCGGGCCGCTGTTGCGCGAACAGGGCTTGATCTTCGTCGGCATCGACGTGATCGGGGACTGGCTGACGGAAATCAACGTGACCTCGCCCACCGGCCTGCGGGAAGTCGCCCGTTTCGATGGCACGCATTTGGAACGAAACATCTGGGACCGGATCGAGGCCCGCATCGCCGATGCGCGGCCGGGCGATCCTCCTCTCGGCGAACGGAGCTGACGATCCATGCAGAAGATGGTGTTTCCGGTGCTCGCGGCGATGCTGGCGCTGACGGTTGCCGGCGGTGTTTCGGCGCAAGGGGTGCACGACCCGGCCAAGGTTATGGCGGGAACATATGCCGTCGATCCCTATCACACGCAGATTGTTTGGGGCGTATCGCATCTCGGCATCACCGATTTCTATGGCCAGTTCAAGGACGTCTCCGGCACGCTCGTCCTCGATCCGGCCAGCCCGGCGCAGAGCCGTCTCGACATTTCGCTGCCGGTCGCGTCCCTGTTTTCGAGCAGCGGCAAGCTGGACGAGGAGTTGCGCGGCGCCGATTGGTTCGACGCGGCCCGCTTTCCGGACGTTCGGTTCGAGTCGACGAGCGTGACCCCGACCGGGCCGGACACCGCGGAGATCGCCGGCAACCTGACCCTGCACGGCGTCACGCGCCCGATCGTGCTGACGGCGCGCTTCGTCGGCGCCGGACGCAACCCGGTCGACGACAGCTACGACGCCGGATTCTCGGGAACGGCGACGATCAAGCGCTCCGAATTCGGGGTGACGAAATACATTCCCCTGGTCGGCGACGAGATCGCCCTGACGATCAGCGGCGCCTTCGCCCGCAAGAGTTAAGGTTCCGGAACGTCGTCCGGCACGAAGAAATCCGGCGCCAGCGGGCGCGTCGGGTCGACCCGATAACTCCCGAAATCCGCGACACCCTCGGATGCGAGAAAGGTGTCGTCGATCAGGAACTGCCCGGTGAAGCTGCGGGAAGGCTTGTTGAATATCCGGTATGCCGCGTCGGCGACGATGTCGGGCGTCCGGCTTGCCCGCATCATCTCTTCGCCGCCGAGCAGGTTTCTGATCGCGCTGGTGGCGATCGTCGTCCGTGGCCACAACGCGTTCACGGCGATGCCGCTGTCCCGCAACTCGCCGGCCAACCCGAGCACGCACAGGCTCATGCCGAACTTCGCCATCGTGTAGGCGAGGTGGGGCGCGAACCATTTCTCCTTCATGTCGAGCGGCGGCGACAGCATCAGGATGTGCGGGTTCCCGGCGGCGCTCAAAGGCTCGATTGCGTATTTCGAGATGAGGAACGTGCCGCGCGTGTTCACCGCATGCATCAGGTCGAACCGCTTCATGTCGGTATGCGGAGTCGTCGTCAGGCTGATCGCGCTCGCGTTGTTGACCACGATGTCGATGCCGCCGAACGTCCGCACGGTCTCGCCGATCGCGCGGCGCACGCCATCCTCGTCGCGCACGTCGAGTGGCAAAGGCAGCGCCCGCCCGCCCGCCGCCTCGATCTCCGCCGCCGCCGTGTAGATCGTGCCGGGCAGCTTCGGGTGCGGCTCGGCGGATTTCGCGGCGACCACGACATTGGCGCCGTCCCGCGCGGCGCGGAGGCCGATCGCGAGGCCGATGCCGCGTGAGGCTCCCGTGATGAACAGCGTCTTTCCGCGCAGCGTCATGGCATCGTCCCGGATCGTCTCAACCGCCAAGAAATTCCGGGTCGACCGGAATCTGCATGCCGTTGGCGAGCGCATTGGTTTGCGACGCGAGGCGCAGCACCGACAGGAACTCGGCGTATTGCGCGGCTGAGAGCCCCTTGGCCCGTGCGGCGGCGGTGTGCGAGTGGACGCAGTACGGGCAGCTATTATTGATCGAAACCGCCATGTAGACGAGTTCCTTGGTCAGCGGGTCCAGCGCGCCAGGCGCGACCATCACCTCCTTCACGCTCGCCCAGATGCGCTCGAGCGTCGCCGGGTCGTTCGCCAGCGCGCGCCAGAAATTATTGACGAAATCCGATTGCCGCGTCGCCCTGATGTCGTCGAACACGGCCTTGACGCGCGGGTCGTCACCAACCTCCGCGTCTGTCCAAAGCCTGACCGTCGCCATCCCCGTGCCCTCCCAAACGGTATCAATACTCGAACTGGTATTTCAGCCCAACGCTGCTGCCGGCCGAATCCTCCGGGGAAGCGCCAGGCGTCGTATTGGCGCCGGTGCCGACCGTGCCTTGCAGTTTCAGGCCCTTGTAGAGATCGACCTGCACCAGCCCCTGCGTGCTGTTGCCGCCTGTTCCCTGCTTCGCGCCGACGAACACGCCCGGCGCGACATAGCGGCCGCCCTGCACGGTCGGGCCGCTATTGCCGGTGCCGCCGCCGACGGAGAGGGTGTCGAGACCCAAGCCCTTGCGCACCGTTTCCAGCGGATTGAAACTACCCCCGCCGCCGACGCCGGTGAGTTCGGCGAGGGCGCCGGCCAGTTGCGCCAGTTCCAGCGGACTGAGGGTGGACGCGCTGCGCTTGAAGATTAGCTGCGCCAGCACTTCGTCCTGCGGATATTCCGGCGTGGAATAAAGCCGGATCTTCGGAGCGCTGGCGGTGCCGCTGATTTCGAGATTGGCGGTCATGCTGCTGTTGCTCGACGTCGCGACGAACAGGATTGAGGGATCGGAGATCTTGCCGCCGTTGAAGGTCACCTCGCCCTTGCTGAAGGTGAGCGACTGCCCGGCGACGCTGACCGTGCCGCGGATCAGCTTGAACGCACCCTCCGGCTCCGGCGCGGCCGCGGTCCCCTTCACGGTAATGGCGCCGCCGAGTTCGGCGAAGATGCCGCGTCCGCGCACGAAGATCTGCGCCGGCGCGTTGATCGTCAGGTCGAGGGCGATATCCGGAGCGCTCGACGGCGCCGGCGGTTTTTCCCCCGGCTTGTGCACGGCCAGCACCACGATGCTGGCGGGCATGTGCTCCGGGACGCGGATCTCGGCGTGGCTGATCGTCACGCGTCCGGCCGCCGCAAGCTGGTTCTCGATCTCGCCGCGCAGCGTGACATCCGCCCCGAGTGTCACCGTCAGCCGGTCGCTCGCCAGCGGCTCCGCATCGCGGGCGACGAAGCGGAGATCGACCGGCATGCCCGGCGCCGTCGGGCTGACCGTGCCGGTGAGGCCGAGCGTGCCCCTGCCGGCCTGGCCGTCGAACCGGGCGATCCGAATCGTCGTGCCATCCGCCTGCACCAGCCCGTTGATATTGCGGATCCGCGCGCCGAGGCCGAAATCCTGAACTTCTCCGTTCGCCAGTTGCGCATTGCCGGAAATCTGCGGCGACGCGACCGTGCCGGCGATGCGCGCATCCAGCGTCAGCCGGCCTTGCGCCCGCCGCCCACCCGCTTCGAGCAGCGGGTTCAGCAGCGCGAGATCGAAAGCGCCCGCGGCGCGCAGGTCGAGCGGCCCGGTCGCCGGCTGAATCGGCGCCCGGCCGGTAACGGTGAGGGTCGTCGCCCGCCCGGCGTTCAGCCGGGCGTCGATGTCGGCACTCTCCCCGCGTAGCTCGGCATTGGCGGTGATGGTGGCGGGCGGCAGGCTGCTTGCCGGTCCGGTTCGCATATGCAGTCCATTGGCGGCGATGCGCACCGTCCCGGCCGGCCGGGCGGTGGTGCCGGTCAGTTTCGCGTCCGCTTGCAGCGTGCCCTCGGCCGAGAGATCGGGCACGACGACCTTGGCGAGATCGGGCGTCACGTTGCGGATCGCGGCGGTCAGGTCGAGCGCCGGGCTGATCCGGCCCGCCACGTCGATCGTCGCCTGCTGCATCCCGAGGCGCAGCCGGTCCACCGAAACTTCCGAACCATAGGTCACGCGCGCTGGTTGGAGCAGCCGCAAGGCCTGCCCTTTCCAGTCTGCCTGCAAGGCCGAGAGGGTGGTACGCTGCCCGGGCACATCGACGGTCGCGCCCGCCGTCACGGTCAGTGGCGCGCCCTGCAAATCCTGAACGCCCGCCGTGAGCTTGACGCCGAGCGCATCGAGCGGCCCCGACAAATCGGCTCGCGTGCTGGCGGCCAGCCCGGCCGCCGCGATGTCCTCGGCCGCAAGCTTGGCGTCGAGCACGGGCTTGGCCACCGGATCGAGCACGGTGGCGCCGAGCGTCGCGCGGCCGACCGTCGCGGTGCCGGTGATTCCGGCTTCGCGCGCCTCCGCTTTCAAGGTCGCGGTCTGCCGCCCATCCTTTTCGGCCGTTTGCAGCGACGCCGTCACCGCGCCGGTCAGCTTCTGGCCGGTGAGGGCGCGCAAATCGTCGAGCCGCGCCATGCCGATATCGAGCTTGCCGAGCGGCACGCTCGCGCCATGCGGCAAGGTGAGCGACCCCGCCGCATGGGCGCTCTTCCAGTCCGCCCGGCTGATATCGACCTGCATCGCATCCGCGTCCTGGCGGGCGTTCACGTCGACATCGACCGGCGCGCCGTCCAGCGTGCCTTGCGCCGTCAGCGTGCCGCTCGGCGCTTTCGGCAGGTGCTGCGCTTCGAGCCGGGCCTTGAGCGGGCCGCTCGGCACGCCCCCGCTCGCGACCGTGCCGGCGAGATCGGCGTCGACACCGAAATCGTCGAGCGGCCCGGCGAGATGGGCGTCCACGTTCATGCTGCCGGCGAGGGTCGGCGCGAGCGCGTGCAGGTCCTTGAGCTGCGTGTGCAGGGTCACATCGGCCACGGTCGACCGCAGGCCGCCGCTCGCAGTGACCGCCAGCGTCTTGCCGTCGAGCGCAAACCGCGAAACCGCGACGTTCTGCCCGTTCAGCGTGCCTGCGAGGTCGAGCGTGCCCGCATCGCCGATCAGCGCCGGCACCGGCGCCATCCCGCCGGTGATCCCGAGCGTGCCGTTGGCCGTGAAGGCGGTCGCCTCGCCCTCCTGATGAACCGCGAGGTCGAGCTTGGTGTGCCCCTGCAGATCGACGCCGCCGATCGCGGCCAGCTTCCCGAGATCGGGCAGGTCCACCGTCGAGTGGGCGGTCAGCGCGCCGCCGGTGTCGGCCGTGCCGTCGGCGATCACCAGCGGATGCCGGATGGAAAGGGTCAGCGGGCGCGCGGGCAGATCGAGCTGTATCGTCGAATCGACCACGACAGGCGCGGTCCCGAGCGCGTCCGGCTTCGGGCCGGGCAGCGCGATGCCGTTCGCCTCGGCGTGCAACGCCACACGTCCGGCGTTGCCGCCGACGCGCGCGTCGATGCGGTCGATGCTGGCCCCGGCTGCCTTCAACGCCGCGATCGCGAGCGTGCCGTCCGCCTCCGGCGCCGTGAACGGGCCGTGCAGCCTTGCGTTCAGCGCGACCGACCGCCAGGAGAGATCGGGGCGCGGGCTCATCGCCGGTGCGTTCGCCTGGACCGTGCCATCGGCGCCCTCATGCACGAGATCGACGGTGCCGTTCACCCGCGCGGTCAGCGGCCCGGCATCGACGGCGAGCGTCGTCGCGACCGCGTCGCGCGGTCCGTCGAGCGTCGCGTCGATCGAAAGCGGGCCGAGATCGGGCAGCGCCGCCAGCGTGCCGACGAAGCCATGCGCCGGTTCCCGCGCTTTGAGCGTCGCCGCGACGCTGGCCGGGTCGAGGCGGCCGTTCAGCTCGTAGCTTCCCTCACCATCCAGTCGCCGTAGCGCCAGCGCGACCGCGCCCTCGTCGAGCGACACCAGACGGCCGTGCCCATCGGCGGCAAAGGCCGCAGCCTCGCCCGCCACCGGCCGGCCGAGGTCAAGCCTCGCCACCTGCAACCGGCCGAGTTCCACCGTCACCGGCAAGCTGAAGCCGGACGATGAGGAGGGCTGCGCCTGCGCGGCCGGCTCGGACACCGGCAGCCGCGCGAGATCGACATGGGCGGCCGAGAGGAGGCTGAGATCGGCGGTTTTGCTCAGCAGCCGCAGCGGATGCCAGTCGAGCGACAGTTGCTCGATGGTGAGCCAGGCGCCGTCCTTGTCCCGAACCTCGATGCGCGCCGCCCGCAGCCGGTCGGGAACCCGGCCCGAAAGCCCGTCGATCGCGACGGTGCCGCCGGTCAGCTTCGGCAGTTGCGCCTCGATCAGCCGTTGCCCCCAGGAGGTGTTCGCCACCGCCAGCACGCCGCCGACCAGCAGCACGGGGAGCAGCAGCAGCCCCCCAGCGATCCACCCCAAGACCCTCGGCGCGCGCCGCATCAGAAGGCCTGGCCGATGCCGATATAGAACTCGAAGGAGTCGCCGCCGGGCTGCTTGTTGAGCGGGAACGCGACGTCGACACGGATCGGACCAATCGGCGTGTAGTAGCGGGCGCCGGTGCCGACGCCGACCGCCCAATTGCCGGAGAACGGCGCACCGCTCGCCGCGACCTGACCGACATCGGCGAACAGCGCCATCCCGAAGCTTTCGAGGATGCGTTGCCGGAACTCGACGGTGCCGGCCGCGACGGAGGTGCCGCCCTGCGGCTTGTTGTCCGGAAAGCGCGGGCCGACCGATTGGTATTTATAGCCCCGTACCGTCGCGCTGCCGCCCGCATAGAAACGCTTGTCCGGCGGCAGCTCGAATTGGCTCGCGCCTTCGGCATCACCGACGAGGCCCCGGAACGCCAGCACGCTGCGGCCCGGCTCCCCTCCGAGCCACGGCATGTCGATGTAGGTGGAGCCGCTCGCCTGCAAAATGACGAAGGTCGCATTCGTATTGCCGAGCGACTCGGTGGGCGTCACGGAAAGAATGCCGCGAATGCCCTCCGTCGGCTCGAACAGGTTGTTGCTGCTGTCGTATTTGGCGCTAACCGGAATGCCGACCAGGGTGTAGTTGCGATCGACGCCCTCCTGCGTGATCTTCTCGATCTCGCCCGCGACGCCCGCGCTGCCGCTCCAATGCTCGGAAAGCTTCCGGTTCAGGAGCACATCGCCGAGAAGCGCCGTCTGGTCGTAGGCATCGAAGCTCTGCTTGACCGCGCCGAGATCGACCTGGAGCGACTGGTCGCGCGCCAGGAAGTCGGGCTTGATGAACTGGCCGCTTAGATTGTAGCCCGGCCGCGGCTGGGCGCTGCCGCCGCCGGTGAACCCGGCGGTGATGTTGAGCTGCTCGGCATTGCCGAACAGGTTGCGGTCCGTCCAGGTCGCCGTCGCGTAGACGCCGAGATCGGTCGAATACGCGGCGCCAAACGACACGGCGTGCTTCGGCCGTTCCATCACCTTGAAGGTGACCGGCAGCTCGCCCGCTGGATCGAGCTGCGTCGCGGGCGTCACGACCACGGACGAAAACACGCCAGTGCCGATCAGATCCTGCCGCGCCTTGTCGAGCGCTTCCGGATTGAATTGCTCGCCTTCATGCACGAGCAGGCGGCGGCGCACGAAGCTTTCGTTCACGTCCTGCAGGCCCGCAACCGTGATCGGGCCGAGATCGACGCGCGGCCCGCTCGACGCCTTGAAGGTGACGTCGAGCTTGTCGGCGTCCGGCTCGAGGAAGGCGGCCGGCTCGCTGACGGTCGCGAGCGCGTAGCCTTCGTCGCGCATGGCGTTGAGCAGCCGGTCCCGGGCCGCCACCACGTCGGCGGCGACCGCCGGGGCGCCGGGCGCGAGACCGAGCATCGAGCGCGCCTCCGCCGGCACCGTGCCGTCCACCGTCACCCGCCCGAGATGGAAGAGTGGGCCCAGCTCCGCCGCGACCTTGATCTGGACCGGCGGATCGGCCGGCGCGCGGTCGAGCAGGTCCGGCAGCGCCGGATCATCGAGCGGATGCCCGGCGATCGTCACCGTCGCCGCGCCCTTGTAGTAGCCGAAGCTGCTGAGGGCGGTCGCGAACCGGGTCTGGTCCTGCCGGGCGCGGCCGATCAGCGCGAAAGCCCCCACCGGCGCGCTTTCGCGCAGGCTGACGAGCGTCGAACTGTCCTTGAGCGCGGTATCGAGCGCGGCATTGCCCGTCGGCGCGAAGGCAACAACATAAGGCTGCGGATCGGCCGCCTGCCCGTGACGTTGTGCGAACAGAAGGAGCACCAGGACGGGGATCGACGCGGCCGCGCGGCTGAAAAGGGAGGGCGGAGTCGGGCGGCGCATTCGCGGTGGTTTAAGCAGGAAACGGCCCACCGCACCACCGCTCAGCGAGGATACCGTCATGAGCCTGCCGATCGCGCTCGACTTCGCACCCATGGAAGCAGAGTCGGCGGAGGTGCTGCCGGTGGGCGAGGGTTGGCAGTACGAGCCGAAATGGGACGGCTTCCGCTGCCTCGCGCATCGCGACGGCGACACCGTTGAACTGCGCAGCAAATCCGGGCAACCGCTCGGCCGCTATTTCCCGGACGTGGTCGCGGCGCTGTCGGCGGTGCAGGCAAGCCGCTTCGTGCTCGACGGCGAAATCCTGATCCACGTCGACGGCATTCCCTCCTTCGAAGAGTTGCAGTTGCGCCTGCATCCGGCCGCGAGCCGGGTGCGGAAGCTCGCCGCCGCGCATCCGGCCGCGTTCATGGCCTTCGATCTGCTGGTGACGGCGGACGGGCTCGACCTGACCGCGCGCACGCTCCGTCAGCGGCGCGGCCTTCTGGAGGAGGCGTTCCCCGCCCTGGAGGGTCCGTCCGTGCTGCTCTCGCCCGTCACCTTCGATCCGGCCGAAGCCGCCGCCTGGCTCGACGAGCGCGGCACCGGGCGGGACGGCGTGATGGCGAAGCGCACCGACCAGACCTACCGGTCGGGCAAGCGCGACGGCATGGTGAAGGTGAAGCCGCGGCGAACGGCGGACTGCGTCGTCGGCGGGTTTCGCTATCTCAAGGCGCAGCGCCAGGTCGGCTCATTGCTGCTCGGCCTGTATGACGAGGCGGGCCTGCTCGACCATATCGGGTTCACCTCGACCATCCAGCGCAGCCAACGGGCGAGCCTGACGGCGGAGCTGGAAAAGATGGTCGAACCGCCCGGGTTTACCGGCAAGGCGCCGGGCGGCCCGAGCCGCTGGAGCACGGACCGTTCGGCCGATTGGCAGCCGGTCCGTCCCGAACTGGTGGTCGAGGTCGCGTTCGATCACGTCTCGGGCGGCCGGTTCCGCCACGGCGTCACCCTGCTCCGCTTCCGGCCGGACAAGCCGCCACGCCAATGCGACATCGCGCAGATGCGGCGCTGACGTTTCAGCGCACGAAGCGATCCGCGTGGTCCGCGCCGAGCCCGATCGCCTCGTAATGCCGCCGCGCGTTTTCGAGCTTGGTGAACACGTCCTCGTAGCCGAGCGCCGCGCCGTGCGGATCGACATAGGTGTAACCGCCGGTGACGTGAAACAGCGTGATCATCTCGTCCACGTCCTCCGGCACGACGAGCGTGTGCGTTTCCCCCGGCGGTTCGAACGCATAGTCGCCTGGCGTCGCCACCCAGTCGTGCTCCAGATAGTGCCAGCGTCCGCGCAGGGTGAAGGCGTGCACCGGCCCGGAATGCCGGTGTCGCGACAGGATGCCCGCTTTGCGCACGCGCAGCAGGTTGACGTAAAAACCCTGGGCCACGCCTAGGATAAGCGGTCGGAACGAGACGCAATCGGATTGCGGCACCCAATCGCGCGTGTCGCCGTCGAGATCGAGCGCGCCGCCGACGAAGATATCCGGCACCATGCCCACGGGCTGCGGCTTCTGGTACGCGACCCGGCTGTTGTCGGGCGCCGGCCGGGCGAGTGCGTTCGCTTCGGACATGCTCTCCTCCGTTGGCTCCGCACTTTGCGGATTGCTGCCGGGCGTAGCAGAGTGCGAGCAACGGGTCGATCGGGAGGCGAGAGTGGAGCGCAAAAAGGCGTCCGAGTTCCCGCAGGAGCTTCTCACCCTCTTCGATGGCTACGTGCACGGACAAATGAGTCGCCGCGACTTCCTCGAACGCGCGCAGCAATTCGCCGCCGCCGGCGTCACGGCCGCGATGCTGTTCGACATGCTGAAGCCGAATTACGCCTGGGCGGTACAGGTGCCGCCGGACGACAAGCGGATCCGGGCCGGATACGAGACCGTGCCGTCGCCGCATGGCAATGGCAGCATCAAGGGGTATTTCGTTCGTCCGGCGGGTGCGGCGAAGCTGCCGGGCGTTCTTGTCGTGCACGAGAATCGCGGGCTCAATCCGTATATCGAAGACGTCGCGAGACGGCTTGCGCTTGCCGATTTCCTCGCTTTCGCGCCGGACGGGCTGACATCGGTCGGCGGCTATCCGGGGGATGACGAGAAGGGTCTGGCGCTGTTCGGCCAAGTCGATCAGGGCAAGATGGTCACCGATTTCCAGGCCGCCGCGATGTGGCTGAAGTCGCGCCCGGACTGCACGGGCAAAATCGGCGCCGTCGGGTTTTGTTTCGGCGGCGGCATCGTCAACCAGCTCGCGGTGCGGATGGACGGGGATCTCGCGGCCGCCGTTCCGTTCTACGGCGTGCAGCCGGATGCTGCCAATACGGCCAGAATCAAGACGCCGATCAATGCGCAATACGCGGAACTCGACACGCGCATCACCGGCGGCTGGCCGGCTTTCGACGCCGCGCTCACCGCTGCCCACGTTCCGCATGAGGGTCACGTGTACGCGGGCGCCAATCATGGTTTTCATAACGACACCACGCCCCGCTACGACGAAGCGGCGGCGAAGGAAGCGTGGCGGCGCACGCTCGACTGGTTCAACAAATATCTGCGGGCCTGAACGGCGCCCGCGCCGCCCTTACGTCCAGTAGAGGGTTTTGGCCGCCGGCAGCCAGCGCGCGATCGAGCCCTCGATGGCCGTTCGCATGGTCGTCATTTCGTCGCGGGGGAAAACATATTTTTCCGACCCGAATTTGGTCGTCTTGCGGCGCCGCTGCGTCTCGTCCATTTCGAGCGAACTGCCGGGATACCATCCGGATAGCACCTCTTTCGATTTCGGCGTGAAGCGATGCGTGATCAGCTCGGCCGTCAGGTCGATTCCGGCCACGCCGTCCAGCGCCGCCGCGACATCCGCGAACAGCCGGTCGTAGGCGTCCGCCCAGCCCGGCAGGCGCAGGATCGGCGCGACGGTCAGACCAACCGGATAACCGGCCGTGCCCATGGCGCGGAGCGCCGTCAGCCGCCGCGTCATCCGGGGCGCGCCGCCCTCGTGCCGCGCCGCTTCGCGCGCATTCACCGAGAACCGTACGCGGGTGCGGCCGCAATGCCGGAGCGGCAGCAACGGCCCGACCGCGTCGAATTTGGTCGTGAACCGCAACTGCACCGGGGCCTCCCAGGCGCCGAACCGGGTGATGCAGGCCGCCAGATGGCCGGTCAGGTGCTCGAGCGCCAGCGGATCGGTGTAGCAGGAGCATTCGAAGGTGGTGCCCTCGCCGGCCCGGGCCGTGGAGGCTGAGGTGACCGCGCCGCGTCCGACCGCCTCCGGCAACCCGGCGAGGATTTCCGGCAGGTTGGCGTAGACGCGGATGATCGGGGGTCCGGCCAGCGAGCCCGCCAGATAGCAATAGGAGCAGTGGGCCGGACACCCTTCCGCCAAATCGAAGCGCCAATCCGCCGAGGGGGGAATGGGTCGCAAGCGGCGGCGGCTCGGACTGGCGACAATGACGGCAAGGGTGCGCTTGGCGTCGCGATAGGCGTCCGGCAACCCGGTGAGCCGGTCGGATCGCAGCCGGATCACCTCCGATCCGAGGGCTGCCGCACGCTCGACGATCGCCGCTCCCTCGGCCCAGGCGAGCGCGGACGGCGTTGTCAGGACGAAACGGGGGACCCAGGGAGAGGGCACCGCCCCCATATCGGGCCGTTGCCAGCTTGCGGAAGGCTAGGAACCGCAGGGTCAGAGATGCAGGAGGCGCTCGCTTCCGTATGGCAGCGTAGCCGGGTGGCATCGGCAGACAGCGCTACAGGCTTTCGCGACCCTGCGGTAGTGGCT
>JAFAXA010000296.1 GCA_019241425.1 Acetobacteraceae bacterium
GCCGCCTCCAAAGCTCAGCCGCAGCCGCCACCGGCCGCACCTGCCCGGCTAGCCGTCGAAGCTGCATCGATTTCATCCGCAGGCGCAAGCGTAGCGTGTCCCACCATGCGATGTCGGTGCGGCCGTCAGTGTCGTAGCCGACCCAGCTGGTCAGGATGACCGGGTGCGGTACGAGCGTGGTCCAGCGGTCGGGCCAAGCCTCACGCGCCGCTCCGAGCAGGGCCGCACAAAGTTGGTCGATCGCATCCCGCCCCGTTTCGATGGCCGCGCACGCCTGCCGGAACTCGCCCTCCAGCGTCGGCTTGCCGGGACGATGGCTTTCCTCGGGCGGAGGGGCCGGGCCGCCGCTCGCGAGGTCGGCGAGGCACTGCGCGATCCTCCAAGGCATGGAGAAGGTCGGGTGCGCCGTGAACACGGCCGCGAACCGGGTGCGCTCCGTCTGGCCCCGATATCGGTCCCACGACCCGGCACCGTGGAGCGGGTCGGGGCGGGCTAGCCGGGCGGCAAACGCATGCATCGCCGCGGTCGAGGCTTGAAGATCGGTGCCGCCGACATAGGCCGCAAGACGCGCGGCACGCCTGACGTAGGCGTCATTCCGAAGCAGGCGGATCACCGCACCAATGCGATCTGGATTGAGCACACCTGTGTCAATCATTCGCGAGATTGCGAGCGACATCGCGAGCACTGGATTGCCGAAGGGATCTTGCTCCAGCCTTTCGCGCGCTTCGCTCGTCAACCGGAGCAGATGCTCAGCCAGCGCCCGTTCTTGTTCATCCATGGAAAGCTCCCGGCTGAGCAGGGTTGACGCTACATCGCGACAGACAGCGACTGGCGCGCCGCACAGCGCTTCGCCAGATTGTTCAGCAACAGTCGGGCCACTAGGAGGCAAACGGGGACCACCCGAGAACGAAACGGGAGACACTGTGCAACCCACATGCCATCCAGGGAAGATTGCGCCCGTCGCCTTCAACGTCGTCTAATCGCGGGCCGCGAGACCTCCCTCGGCTCGCCACCCTGATGACGGTGATTGAGATGGCAAAGCGCAACTCCACGGGCGGGCCGGATGAGTGCCCCTGCCGTGAGGGCATGTTTCCCCGAATCCCACAGGGCCGACGTGCGCTGCTGCTCGGTGGGGGGTCGACCGTCGCCGCCGGCCTTGCGAACGCAGTCACTGCGGCTCCCACCTCGGCGCCGCCGGGTGCGGTCTGGTACGAGACGCCCCCGGATCCAACCAAGGTTCAAGGCCGACCCGTCGGCAGCGACGGCGGTTATGGCACGCGCTCCCAGTTCGAGAGCGCAGTCAGGCGCGTCTACTCGCCCGCCAACCTTTATACCTCCGGCTCGCTGACGCCGCTTGCCGACATGATCGGCAACACCACACCCTCCGGCCTTCACTACGAGCGCCATCACAACGGCGTCCCGACGATCGACCCGACGCGACACACTCTGGTCGTGCACGGGGAGGTGAGGACACCCAAACGCTTCACGATGACGGACATCCGGCGGTTGCCTTCGGTCACGCGCCGGCATTTTCTCGAATGTTCTGGCAACACCTATCCCGAATGGTTGGCACCAACCGGCAAAACCGTGCAAAGCACGCACGGCCTGCTCAGCACGTCCGAATGGACGGGCGTGCAGTTCTCGGTGCTTGCCCGAGAGGTAGGCTTGAAATTCGAGGGCGGTTGGGTGCTCGCGGAGGGTGCGGACAGCGCTGTGATGACGCGCTCAATCCCCGTGGAAAAACTGATGCGGGACGCCATCCTTGCCTACGGCCAAAACGGCGAGGCAATCCGCCCGGAACAGGGATATCCGTTGCGCCTGCTGCTGCCGGGCTTCGAAGGGAACACGAACATCAAGTGGCTCAGGCGTTTGGAGGTGAGCGACAAACCGTTCATGACCCGGGAAGAAACATCGAAATATTCGGATCTGATGCCGGACGGCAAAGCGTGGCAGTTCGTCTTCGAAATGGACGCGAAGTCTGTCATCACATTTCCTTCCGGGGAGATGCGCCTGCCCGGTGCGGGCTATTATGAAATCACCGGCTTGGCGTGGTCGGGGCGAGGGCGCGTCTCCAAAGTCGAAGTCTCGACTGACGGCGGCGCAAATTGGACCGCGGCATCGTTCGACAATTCGCCGGAGCCGATTTGCACGGTGCGCTTCCGCCTACCCTGGATGTGGAACGGCCAAAAGGCCGTTCTGCTCAGCCGCTGCGCGGACGAGACCGGTTATGTGCAGCCCAGCCGCGAGCAACTGCTCGCCGCGCGCGGCGCAAACGCCTATTATCACTATAACGGCATTCAATCCTGGTACGTGGCGCCCGACGGACGGATCACCAATGTCGCCGCTTAGATTCGTGTATTCATTCCTGCTCGTGCTTGTCACGCTCGCTCGGGGCGCCTCGGTGCGGGCGGACCCACAGCCGATTGCTTTGCCCGACCTGGGACAGGCGATAACCGAGGGAGATCTTGCGGGCTACTTCGCAATCCCGCCGAGCGGTGCCGGCCTGCCGCCGGGTGGCGGCACCCCAGCTCAGGGCGAATTGGCGTATGCGAACCACTGCGCGGCATGCCATGGCGACAAAATGCAAGGAATGCCGGCGCTCGGCGCGCCCGCGCTGACCGGCGGTCGCGGCTCGCTTGCAACTGGGAAGCCGATTAAAACCGTGGAGAGCTATTGGCCCTACCCTACGACGTTGTTCGACTACATCAAGCGCGCCATGCCTTTCGACGCGCCGGGCTCGCTGACGAATGACGAAGTCTATGCGGTGACGGCTTACATCTTGGCCTCAGGACGGGTGATCGAAAGTTCCGAGCTGATCGACGCCTCAACCTTGCCCAAGGTCGCCATGCCCAACCGCGATGGGTTCATCCCCGATCCGCGGCAGCATTAGAGGCTGGCCGATCCTGGGGCCACTGCGCCGCCCGCGTGAAAGCGGCACAGTTGGCGTTGGCTGTTTCATATCCCTTGTATTGGCCATCGCCTTCACGGCAGGGCGTTGAGAACCTCGAGGAACTTCTCGAAGACCTGAGAGGCTATTCTTAGTCACCTTGTCAGCCAGCCGATACCGCGGTGCTCGGCGGATGGTTACGATGAGTCGCGGTCAGGGCGCTTTGGTATGAGAGGGCAAGAAGTGGACGCACGGCCGCAGCGAGCGACGTCGACGACCAAGCTTATCATGAATCTCTACGTCCCGAAACGGCCGACCAGTGCGAACGCGCCGACAATGCGGCGCATACTGGCTACGCCCTCAGGTCGACCGGGTGAGTTGCAACCGTTGCGCATAGACGTTGATTACCAGAGCCGCGAGCAGGATCACGCCACGGATCAGGATTTTTAGGAAACTGTCGATGTTGATGTGATCGAGTCCGTTGTTCAGCACGCCGAGCACGAGTAGCCCCATTATGGTGTTGCCGATGCCACCCTGGCCGCCGAACAGACTCGTGCCGCCCACCACCACAGCCGAAATGCTGTCGAGCAGGTAGGTGTCGAACTCGTTCTGCTGCGCACTGCCGAAATACGCTACCCCGAGCATGCCCGCGATCCCTGAGCACACGGCCGAGATGATCATCACGGCGGACAAAATGGCGCGAGTATTGACTCCGGAGTACTCAGCCGCTTCGCGGTTACCTCCCGTCATGTAGACGTATCGGCCGAACCGTGTGTAGGTCAGCACCACGTGCCCCGCCAGCAGGAAAATGGCGGCCACGATGACGATCCACGGCACCGGTCCGAGCGAACGTGAGCCGAGCGTTGAGACCAGCGACGGTACCGTGTAGGCGATTTGCCCGCGCACCAACAACGCCGAAATGCCGGCCGCGATCTGCAGCATAGCAAGTGTCATAATGAAGCTTGGTATGCCGATGCGCGTCAGGCCGAAGGCGTTGACCGCACCCAAAACGAAACACGAGGCAAGCGCGATGCAGATGGCCGCCCAGCCGGCAAGTGGTACGTTGGCGATCCCCACGCTCGCATCCTGGGTCGTGAAAAACGCAACCACGATTCCGGTTGCATTGGCGATGCCGGCGACGGACAAATCAATCTCCGCGCAAAGAATCACGAACGTCAGTCCGACAGCCATGATACCCGTGACGGAGATCTGCGTCAGAATGTTTTGAAGATTTCCGACGCTTGCAAAGGAGTCGCTGGCCGCCCAGAAAAATCCGATCAGCGCAATCAACGTGGCAAACGGCGCCACATTACGCATGCGGCTTCGCAGCCAACCCGGCATCCTCCGGGTTGGCATTAGGCTCGCCGTTTCCGGAATCTCGCTCATGCCGCCTCCAGCATCCGGTCCTTGCTGATCGGTTCCTCGGCGAACTCCCGGACGATAGCGCCCTTCCGCATGATCAGGATGCGATCGGCGAGCGACAACACGGTTTCCGGCTCTGACGACACCACGAGAATGGCAAGCCCCTGCTCGCGAAGACTGCGCAGGATTGTCACCACGTCATCTTTCGCGCCGACATCCATACCCCTCGTCGGTTCGGCCAGGATCAGCACGCGCGGCAAATGAGTGAGCCATTTCGCCAAGGCCACTTTTTGTTGATTGCCCCCAGACAGAGTGCTGAGCGGCCGCTCGACCCGGGGTGGGCGAATATGGAATTGCTTCACATGCCGGGAGGCGATCCGGCACTCGACGCCCGGACGAAGCCAAAGCCGGTCGATGCGGTCCAGAATGGTTATGGTCATGTTCTTGTAAACGGGTTCCGCCCCGAACAGCATCATCTTCCGGCTTTCGGGTATGAACGCGATTCCGCTGCGCCGTGCATCCGGTGCCGAGGAGAGCCGAACCGAACGGCCGTCCAGGATGATGCTCCCGTGACTGGCCGGCGGATGTCCAAACAAGGCGTGCGCCACCTCCAGTTGGCCGGATCCAAGGAAGCCGTAAATACCGAGCACCTCGCCGGCGCGCACCTCGAACGATACGTTCCGAAACGCGCCGGGCCGGGTCAATCCGTTCACTGCGAGCACGGTTTTAGCAGCGGGGCAGCGGGGCAGGGCAATGTCGGCCAGGTAACTCTCTTCCAGTTTTTCGTGACCGGCGCCGATCATGCGGTCGATAACCCAGCGCTTGCTAGTTCCCGCGCAGGACTGGGTGGCCACCGCTGCACCGGCACGGAACACCGTCAACCTGTTGCTGATCGCCAGCACGTCGTCCAGAAAATGAGAGATGAAGACGAAGGTGCGGCCCTCGTCACGCAACCGCCGCAGCAGCCCGAACAAGCGCTCGACCTCCGGGGGCGACAATGCCGACGTCGGCTCGTCGAGAATGACGATGCGGGCGCCCGAGAACAGCACGCGCGCCAATTCGACGAGCTGCTGAAGCCCGAGTGACAGTGTGCCCATCCGCGCCCCGGGATCGACTTCGATTTCGAGTCGCTGAAGATGCTCCACGGCTTGCCGCCGCATCGCGGCCCAAGCGACGAGCCCGAGCCGGTTCAGCGGCTGCGCCCCGAGAAAGACGTTTTCGGCGACCGACAAATCCCGCACGGCCGACAGCTCCTGATGCACCATACCGATCCCGGCCACCCGCGCATCCCTTGGGGACAGGAAGCGGACGGGCTGGCCGGAAAGCAGCATGGCGCCGTCGTAGTCGGTCTGCACGCCGGCAATGATCTTCATCAATGTCGACTTACCCGCGCCGTTTTCGCCGACGAGACCGTGGATTTCGCCTGCTTCCAGCTCGAAGTCCACGGCGCGCAATGCGGCGACGCCGCCGAACGACTTGGAGACTTGGGACAGCTCCAGCAGCGGACGGGGCACAGCGGCCTTCAGATCAGGAAGTGCATCTCCATCCAGGCCATGCCGGGCGCATTGGCCTTGGTGACCACGGGCCCGTCAGTGACGACACTCTTCGGAATGCCGGCTTCCCCGGTTCTTTCGCCGGCGGTCACCGCCGCGACACCGGCAATGATGGCCCCTCCATGGATGCGACAGGACGGGTTACGCACGGTTGCATGCATTCGGCCATCACTCACCGCGGCAAGCGCGGGCGGCATCGCGTCGCAGCCACCGATCAGTATGTCCGTGCGATTATGGGCTTTCATGACGTTGTAGGCGGCGAGGGCCATGTCATCGTTGTGGAAATAGGCGGCGTTGATCTTCGGGTATTTGTTCAGAAGCGTCTCCCAAATTCGGGCAACCTTGCTGACGTCCCAATCGCCTGGTTGCGTATCAAGCACCTCTATCTTCGGGTATTTCTTGATGATTGACTCAAACCCGCGGGCCCGCCCCTGAGCGCCGGTATGCCCGAGTGCGCCCTGGGTCATGATGATCGTACCCTCGCCTCCCATCGCATCCACCAGCGCCTGGGTCACCGAAGCCCCCATGAACTCATTATCCGGCGCGAGGAAGCTGTGAACGTTGATGGTGTCGAGCGGCGCGATGAGCGTGTCCATGTCGATCACCGGTGTGCCGGCGTCGATCATCTTGTTGACAGGCGCGGTGAGCGTGCCGACGCCGAAAGCCTGGATGGCCACGAAATCCCATTTTTGGGATGCCATGTTGTCGATTGCGGCGCGTTGCTTCTGTGCCGCGAGTTCGCCGTCAAACCACGTCACGTTCACGTTGAACAGCTTGCCCCAATACTCCGCCGCCTGCTTGCCCTGAGCGCACCAGGTCGCCTGCAAGCCCGCGTTCGAAAACGCCACCTTTAGCGGCTTCTCAGGCCGGCCGGCCGCTCTCGCGACCTCCTCCGCCCAAGCTGGGCTGATGCCGAGGCCGGCCAACCCAGCAGCCGCTCCGGCCAAAGATCCCCCTAGAAAGTGCCGTCTCTTTGGCATCAACGTTCCCCCGTCTGGTTCAGGGCACTTTAGGGGCGAGCGGAGGCGATACGCAAACGGCGTGGGCCCACCCAAGTCCACTTCCCGAAGAGGCAAGAGTGGGTTCGCCGTGCCAATGCTGTTGCTGACAGCCGTTGTGATGCAAAAGCATCAGTAGACTTCATAGTGGGCCACACAACCCATGGTTCAGTGCGACGCTCGCAACCGATATTTAAGCTTACTCCCGCCTCGAGCCGCTGCGGGAGGGGTTGC
>JAFAXA010000326.1 GCA_019241425.1 Acetobacteraceae bacterium
GACCTTCTCGGCTTTCAAACCGACCGCGATTTGGAGAACTTCGCCGCTGCCGCCGAGACCGTCGCCGAGGCTGTCCGGTTGGATGGGGAATGGCTGCTCGCCGCCGGCCGCCGGGTCCGGCTCGGGATTTTTCCGGCCGAGATCGAGGCGGGGCCGTTCGCCGCCATGGCGGCCAGCGCACACCAGTCGCCGGAGACGGAACGGCTGCGCCGCTCGCTGGAAGGTCAGTCACTGATCCTCGGCGTCGACCGGCTCGATCCGACAAAGGGCCTGCTGGCGCGGATCGCCGGATACCGCCGGCTGCTGGAATCCGGAACGGAATGGCGCCGCCGCGCGAGCTTCCTGCAAATCGCGGCGGTCTCCCGGCAGGACGTGGCGGCCTACCGCGATCTTCGTGCCGCCCTCGACTGCGAGGCGGGGGCGATCAACAGCACCTTCGGCGAGCCGGACTGGACGCCGCTCCGCTTCGTCGCCCGGGCCGCTGCGCGGGAAACCGTCGCGGGCTACATGCGGCAGGCGCGCGTCGGGCTGGTGACGCCCGTGCGCGACGGGATGAACCTGGTCGCCAAGGAATTCGTGGCGGCGCAGGACCCGCGTGATCCGGGCGTGCTGGTGCTGTCCCGGTTCGCGGGCGCGGCCCGTCAGCTCGGGGCGGCTCTCGCCGTCAATCCGCACGATCCGGACGACATCGCAGACGCGCTCGACCGCGCCCTGCGGATGCCGCTCGAAGAACGGCAGGAGCGGTGGAACAGCCTGTGGCAGACGGTCGCGGGATCGTCTCCGCTCGCTTGGGGCCGCGCGTTCCTCGCGTCGTTGCTCCGGGCGTCGCTGGCCGCCGACCAATCGCCGCGGCGGACCATCCGGATCGCCCGGCCGAGGGGAGCGCTCCCCGCCCTGTCGCAGGCTTCCGCCGCCAGCACCCCTACTCCGCGGTCACTCAACTGACCGGGCGCGCTGCCGCGCGCAGCGCCGGGCGATCCAGCGCCAGGAAGCCGATGTCGTGCCGGGTCCTGCCCGCGCTGGCAAGCTCCGCCAGGATCTCGCCGATCACGCTACAGAACTTGTAGCCGTGGCCCGAACAGGGCGAGGCGAGGATGACCTGCGGAAACGCCGGATGGCGATCGATGACGAAATGGCCGTCCGGCGTGTTGGTGAACAGGCAGGTGCGCAGCGCCATCGTCGGCCCGTCCGCCGCCGGGAAATACCGCCGCAGGAAGTAACGCAGGATCGCCTCGTCCGCCGCATCCGGCTCCCGCCGAACGCCGTCGGCGGGTCCGGTTTCGCCCAGATGACCATAGCGGCCGAGCTTGAAGCCCGGCACACCGTAGACCGGCAGGCCGTAATAACGCCCCTCCTCGGCCTGCATATTGAACACCGGAAATCGGGTCGTGCCGAAAAGCTCGGGCCGTTGCGGTTGAAACCACCCGAGCACCTGGCGTTCCGGCACGGCGAGCGACGCCAGCGCCGGCGCGATCTCGCCGATCCAGGAACCCGCCGTCAGCACCAGGCGCTCCGCCTGGTATCGGCCCCGCTCCGTGGTGACGGAAACGCCGCTGCCGCCCGGCCGCGCCTCCCAGCCCAGCACGCGCTCCCGAGCCTGGATGACGGCGCCCGCCTGCTGGGCCGCACGGACATGCGCGACGATCGCCCGCTCGCTTGCGAGCAGGCCGCCATCCGGCTGGAACACGGCGCGCATATCGCCGGGCAGACTGTATCCCGGCCAGCGCGCGTTCACCTCGGCGCCGGTCAGCACCTCGTGCGCGATGCGGTGCAGCCGCGCGGACGCAAGCGCGCCTTCGAACAGCGGACCGTCCGCCGGGCCGGCGTCGATCGAGCCGGTCGTCACAAGCAATTCCTCGCCGCTCGCCGCTTCGATCTCGCGCCAGAGCGCATAGGCACGATGGAGCAGCGGCACATAGGCGGGATCTTCGTAATACGGCAGGCGGATGATGCGGCTGACGCCGTGCGAAGAACCCATCGCGTGCGGAATGTCGAACCGCTCCAGCCCGAGCACGCGCAAGCCCCGGCGCGCCAGTTGCCAGCAGGCCGCGCTGCCCATGCCGCCGACGCCGACAACGATTGCGTCGTAGCTCATGCAAAGAGGCGCATCGGCGCGAAACGGCAAGCGTTACGATAAGCGGGCGATCTCGGCACGGAACAGGTCGGTGCCGGCGAGAAGTTGGTTCAGCACGGCGTCCAGCGCCCAGAATCGCTCGCGCACGTCAAAGTCGGTAACCCGGCAGCGGGCGGAGCCGAAGGTGCCGAGACGCTGGTGGAACAGTTTGGCCTGTGCGGGATAGCCATAGGCTTCGGACAGGGCCGCCATCGCGAGAAACGGCACCAGCCGCGCCCGCAAATCCGGGTGCTCGGCCCCCGACGTCATCAGCCATTTATAGAGATCGGGATGGTAGTTGGTGTGCACCCCGCAAAAGCCCCGCGAGCCGGCCTGCATGGCGTCCCAGGCGATCGCGGCATTGGCGTTGACAAGGGCGAGCGGGGATCCCTCGACCATTGCCGCGCGCCGCTGCACCGTCCCCAAGTCGCAGCTCACGTCCTTCAACACCACGAAGCGGTTGGTATCGATGCAGCGGCGAAGTTCGTCATCCGAAAGCAAGCGGCGAAAAGGCGCCGGACACTCGTAGAGGCCGAGCGGTACATCGCGCGGCAGCCGTGCGAGCAGCGTGTCGAGCGTGGCCAGGAACACGCTTGCAGCGCCCGTTTGCTTGGGATCGAGATGATTCGTCACCAGGATCACGGCGTCGGCGCCCGTTTTGGCGGCGGCTGTCAGTTCCTCGACTTGCGCATCGATGTCGTCGCTGATGTGGCCCGACACCACCACGGGGACGCGCCCGGCGACCTGCCGCACGACGGCGCGGCCGAGCGCCTCGCGTTCGGTGAGCGACAGGAACTGCATCTCGCTCGACTGCGCTACCGCGAACAGCGCGTCGGCGCCGTTGCCGATATACCATTCAACGAGCCGCTCGAGGCCGGCCCAATCGATTTCATTCTGCTCGGTGAAGGGCGTCAGCATCACCGGCATGATGCCTCCGACATGCGTCTTCATGGTCGGGATCTCCGTTGCTGGATCAGCTTGCCTGAGCGCGGCAGCGGCGGCGTTCCGCGTTTATCGCAACTGTCCGGTTGCGGACAGGGCCGGGTCGCGCGACGCCCGTTCATCGGCGGGGATCGGCCCGCGCACCAGCAACAGGTAGCTGAGCGCGCCCAGGAACGCGATCGCGGCCCCGGTCAGCAACGCCGGCACGAAGGAGAAGGACTGGGCGATGTAGCCCGTGACGACCGGCGCCAGCGCGCCGCCCAGAAACCCACCGAAATTCTGCAACGAGCCCAGCGAAGCGACCCTGTTGGGCGGGGCCGCAGCGGTCGCGAGCGCCCATGCAGAGGCCGATGAAGCGTTGGCGAGGAACACCACGACCGAAATGCAGGCGAGCGCGATGACGTTGCTGGCGACCAACGCGGCGGGCACCGTGAACGCGGCCATGCCGAGCATCGCCAGCACGATCGGCACCTTCCGCCCCGCGACGGGGGAGGAACTGCGACGGGTCAGCTTGTCGGAAAACCAGCCCGCCACGAGGCAGCCGACGAAGCCGCAGAAGAACGGCACCGAGGTCGCGAAGCCCGAGGTCACGAGGTTCATGCCGCGCGCCTGCGTCAGATAACCGGGCAACCAGGTGAGGTAGACCCAGTTCAGATACACCGATCCGAAGAAGCCCAGGATCATGCCCCAGGTGGTGAGGTGGCCGAACAGGGCGAGCCAGTCGCGGAAGCCCAGCCGTTCCCCGGCCTTGTCATCCGGCTCGGCACCGTCGCCGAGGTAAGCGCTCTCCGCCGCATCGAGGCCGAGCGAGACGGGATCGCGGTAAAGCGCGAACCAGATGGCGGCCATGACGAGGCCCACCACTCCCATCAGCACGAACATCCAGCGCCAATCGAGGTAGACGATCAGCAGCGTCAGCACCGGCGGCGCCAATGCCGAACCGAGTGGCGACGCTGAGTTGAAGATGCCGGTGGGAACACCGCGTTCCCGCACCGGAAACCAGTTGCTGACCACGCGCGCGGCGGACGGGAACTGGGGCGCCTCGCCTATTCCGAGAACCATGCGCGACAGCACGAACTGCGTGAAACTATGAACCAAGCCGCCCGCGG
>JAFAXA010000180.1 GCA_019241425.1 Acetobacteraceae bacterium
ACCAATCTCTGGGCCTACCGGCATTGGCTGCGGGCGACCGGCGGCGCCGCGATCGGCACCCTCGACGAATGGCGGGCATGGGCACAGGCCGAGCCGACGCGCTGCGCGGCTAGCGTGCGGGCCTTCGCCGGTGTGCCGGAGCGCCCGTCGCGCCTGCTGGTGCGGCCGGCTCCCGGAGGCGAGCTCGTGCTGCGGGAAGGCGGGGGGCGGCAAAGCTGGCCCGCCGAGCGTCTCGCGCGCGGGGAACTCAACGGGTTGCCCGCCGCTTGGTCTGCGATCTTCGCGGCCGTTCACGCTCCGGAGGCGCTGAGCGCCGCCGCCTCGCTTCTGCTGCTGGAGGCGGATCTGCGGCCGGACGATCGGGTGGTGCTTGCGTCCGAAGCAGCTTGGCCGTGGGCGTACGCCTTGCGCGAGGGCGCGGTGCTCGTCGCGGCTTCCGCGCACGCCACGGAGATCCTCAAGCAGATTGTCGAAGGGGAAAACGCGACCATTCTGGTTGCATCAGATGCGATTTTTGCACGCATTCAGATGGTATGTCGCAGCCTGCGGGTGTGGGTCGATCCCGTTTCGGCGAAAATCACGATGCTGGATTGACCCTGTCCCTTCGGCGTGACGAAAGTGTCGCAGGGACGGGCGCACGGCTTCGACGGAACAAGGGGCAGCACATGGGCAAGCGGTTCACGCTCTATATTCTGGTCGCGATGATCCTCGGCATAGCCGCCGGCTATGCTTGTCACGAACTGTTCCCCGACCCGAAGACCGGCGCCACCATCTCCGGCTACATTTCGCTGATCACCACCGTGTTTCTGCGGCTGATCAAGATGATCATCGCGCCGCTGGTGTTTTCGACCCTGGTCGTCGGCATTGCGCATATGGGCGACAGCGCCGCGGTCGGCCGCATCGGCCTGAAGACGATGGGCTGGTTCTTCTCCGCCTCGATCGTTTCCCTCCTGCTCGGACTGGTGATGGTGAACCTGTTGCAGCCGGGCGCCAATCTGAACCTGCCGCTGCCCGACGCGGGGACCGCGACCAACCTCAAAGTGTCCGCCCTGACGCTGAAGGAGTTCGTCCCGCACGTCGTGCCCGCCTCCATCATCGAAGCGATGGCGACCAACGAAATCCTGCAGATCGTCGTGTTCTCCATTTTCGCGGGCGTCGCGATCGCCGCCCTCGGCGAGAAAGGCAAGCTGCTGGCGCAAATGGCGGACCAGCTCGCCAGCATGATGCTGGTCATCACCGGCTACGTCATGAAGATGGCGCCGCTCGCGGTCTTCGCGGCAATCGCCGCCATCGTGACCACGCAGGGCGTCGGCGTGATCGTCACCTACGGCACGTTCATGGTCGAGTTCTACGCGACCCTCGTCGTGCTCTGGTGCCTACTCGCCCTCGCCGGCTACGTGATGCTGGGCCGCCGGGCCTTCGATCTGATCAGCCGCGTGCGTGAACCGTTCCTGCTCGCCTTCTCGACCGCCAGTTCCGAAGCGGCCTACCCGAAGATCCTCGACCAGCTCGCGCGCTTCGGCGTTTCCAAGCGGATCGCGAGCTTCGTGCTGCCGCTCGGCTACTCGTTCAACCTCGACGGCACGATGGCGTATTGCACCTTCGCGTCCATCTTCATCGCCCAGGCTTACGGCATCCATCTGCCGCTCGGTACGCAGCTCACGATGATGCTCACGCTGATGCTGACCAGCAAGGGCGTCGCCGGCGTGCCGCGCGCATCGCTGGTCGTGATCGCGGCGACCCTCAACCAGTTCAACATTCCGGAAGCCGGCTTGCTGCTGATCATGGGCATCGACCAGTTCCTCGACATGGGCCGTAGCGCGACCAACGTGATCGGCAATTCGATCGCCGCCGCGGTGGTCGCGAAATGGGAAGGCGAACTGGACCCGACCGGGGCCGATGCCCGCGAAGAGCAGGAAATCGACGCGCTGGCCGGCGCCGCCTGATGCTTGCCCGGCGCTTCGGGGCGCCGCTCCGGGTCTGCCTGCCCCTCCTGGCACTGGTCCTGCTGGCGCCCGCCGGATGGGCGCAGACCGATGCACCGACGGATACCGGCGGCGGCACGGCCGCTTCAGCCTCCGACCGGCTGACCGGCACGCTCGGCAAGATCCACGATTCCGGTGCGGTGACGATCGGCTACCGCACGGCCTCCTTCCCGTTCTCCTACATGCTCGGCGGCCGGCCGGTGGGCTATTCGATCGACCTCTGCCTCGGCATCGTCGGCGCGATCGAGAAGGCGGTTGATCGCGAGGTGCGCGTCGACTACGTGCCGGTCACGTCGGACAGCCGCATTCCGGACGTCCGCGCCGGCAAGATCGATCTGGAATGCGGCTCGACGACCAGCAACGCCGAGCGCCAGAAGCAGGTGAGCTTTTCACCCATCATGTTCATCGCTGGCACCAAGCTGATGGTGAAGCGCGCCTCCGGCATCCGCAGCTATCGCGACCTCGCCGGCAAGACGGTCGTGTTCACCGCCGGGACCACCAACGAAGCGGTGATGCGCAAGCTTGACGAGCGCAACCATCTCGGCATCAAATTCGTCTCCGCCCCCGACCATGACGCATCGTTTGCGATGGTGGCGGACGGCAAAGCCGATGCATTCGCGACCGACGACGTGTTGCTGAGCGGTCTGATCGCGACCCACCACGCGAGCGATCAGCTCATGGTGGTCGGTGATTTCCTGTCCTACGAGCCGTACGCGATCATGTTCCGCCGCGACGACCCGGCTTTCGCCGAGGTGGTCGAACATGCGTTCGAGAGCATGGCCGAGGACCGGGACTTGCTGGAAACATACCATCGCTGGTTCCAGCGCCCGACCATCAGCGGCGAGCGCCTGAACCTGCCGATGAGTGCGGAACTCTCCGACATCTTCCGCCTGCTCGGCGTGCAGGACTAGAGACGCGGCGGCAGTTCGGCGCGCAAGCGGTTTTGCAGGGCGCCGATTTCCGGGTCGCTCGAACCCGTCAGCGTCGGTGTTTCGGTCGCGGCGGGTTGCGGCGATGCATCCGCCGTGTCGCCTTTCCTGACCGGATCGAAAGCGTGGCTGCCGTGGGTTTCGGCGTAGGCCTTGGTGAACTCGGCCCCGAACAGGAATATCTGCGCCGAGTAATAGACCCACACCAGCACCACCGCGAGCGCCCCGGCCGCGCCGTAGCTGGAGGCGATGGTGCTGCTGCCGATGTAAAGGCCGATCAGATATTTGCCGACGGAGAACAGGACCGACGTCGCGACGGCGCCGATCGCCACATCCCGCCAAGCGATCCGCTTGTCCGGCAGTACCTTGTAGATGGCCCCGAACAAGACGGCGACGATCACGAACGAGATCAGCAGATTGAGCGCCTGCGCGATGAGCCGCCATTCGGGCAGGAAGCCGCTCATCCAGGTGCCCATCGCTTCCAGCCCGGCGCTGATGACGAGCGAAACGAGAAGCAGGAAGCCGAGCGACATCACGAGGCCAAGGCTGACCAACCGCGCCCAGACGAGCCGGGTGATTGCGGAGGTGGACGGCGATGCCTTCCAGATGATGTTCAGCGAGGACTGCATTTCGCTGAACACGCCGCTCGCCGTCAACACCAAGGTGCCGAGCCCCAGAATGGTCGCGAACACGCCCGCACCGTGATTGCCGGCGCTGTTGACGGCGCTCTGCAACGCTCCCGCCGCCTGCTCGCCCATCAAGCCCCGGAGCTGGCCGACGATCGCGCCTTCCGCCGCGTCATGGCCGAAAAACAGGCCGGCGACCGCGATCACGATCACCAGCACGGGCGCGATCGAAAAGATGGTGTAGTAGGCGATCGCCGCGCCGTGGCTCAGGGCGTCATCTTCGATGAACCCCCAAACGGCAGCCTTCAGCAAGCTCCAGTATTTTCCCAACATGTTCCGGCGAACGCGACGGCCCAAGCCTCGGTTGCGAGCGCGGCGGCGCGCCCGGGAAACGTCTCAGAAGTAGGTCTCGTCCACCCGGTCGTCCCAGAGGTGGATGCCGCCCGTGATGCCGGCGGCATTGGCGGTGATCCGCACATTCCCCGGCAGCTCGCAGGTAATCGCCTTGGCGTTGCCGCCGCCGATATAGAGCGTGTCATAGGTGGAGAGCGTCTGCAGCAGCGCGATCACGCGCTCCACCCGCTTGTTCCACTTCTTCTTGCCGATATCCCGCAGGGCCGCGTTGCCGAGATACTGGTCGTAGGTCTTGTCGTCCTTGACGGGGTGCTGGCCCAATTCAAGATGCGGCGCCAGCTTGCCGCTGTGGAACAGGGCGAATCCGACGCCCGTGCCGAGCGTGATCACGCATTCCAGGCCCTCGCCCGAGATGACGCCGAGGCCCTGCACGCTCCCATCATTCAGCACGCGGACCGGCCGGCCGAAGCGCTCGGCGAGTCGCGCTGCCAGCGGATAGCCCTTCCATTCCGGGGTGCCGAGATTGGGCGCGGTCCTGATGCAGCCGCGGATCACCACGCCCGGAAATCCGACCGAAACACGATCAAACGCCCCGAGCGGTTCGACCAATTTGACGAGCGCCTCGACCACGGCATCCGGATCCCTGAGCGGCGTATCGACGCGGGCCGGTTCTCCGCTCATCTGGCCGGCTTCGTCGAGAACGCTGCCTTTCAGCCGCGTGCCGCCAATGTCGATCGCAAGCGTGCGCACACCGCCGGATGCTTGTTGCTCGGTGTTTCCGGCGACCACGACGTCCATCTTCCGCCCTCCGTGGTTCCCGCCTCAGTCAGAAATCGACACAGCGGCCGTTCCGCTCCCAATCGCCATAGCGGGTCGGCTCCGGCCCTTTCGGCCCGCCGGTTTCCTTTGGTCGCGGCGGCGGGGCTGCCGGCCGGTTTGCATCGACGGACTCCGCCCCCGATTGTCCGGGATCGTCATTCTGCAAAGGCATGGTCATTGTCACTAGGCTAATGCGCTTGCCGGGGCTGGGCAACCGCGCCCGGTTGCCGACCCCGGCGGCGATGGCGGACACTCGGCCATATGCAGGCCGCGAACGCCTTCCTCACCGCCTTTCCCGCCTTTATCTCCATCATCAATCCGATCAGCGCGTCCTTCATCTTCCACGCCCGGACCTCCGACCGGAGCGAGGAGGAGCGGCGCATGCTGGCCCGCAAGGTCGGGGTATTCTCGTTCGTGGTGCTGATCGGTGCGCTCTGGGCCGGATCGAACGTGCTGTCGTTCTTCGGCGTGTCGCTCGCGGCGCTGCGGGTCGCAGGCGGGCTCGTCGTGGCGCTCAACGCCTGGGAAACGCTCACCGCGCCGGAACGGCGGGAAGCGCGCAAGCAGGAGCAGGGGGCGTCCCGCGAGGGCGCCAGTGCGATTGCGTTCTATCCGTTGACGATGCCGCTCACCACCGGACCGGGCACGATCTCGGTCGCGGTCGCGCTCGGCGCCACCAAGCCTCCGATCGGCCCGGCCTTGCCGCCCTTCCTGGCCGGCGTTTCCGCGGCCGCTGCGCTGGCCGCGGTGACCGTGTGGGCAACCTTCACTTTCGCCGGGCGCGTGCAAAGCCGGCTGAACCCGAGCGTGGTGCGGACGATCACCCGGCTGTTCGCATTCCTGCTGCTCTGCATCGGCACGCAGATCCTGATCCACGGCGTCGAGGACGTGTTGCGGCCGATGCTGAAGCCCGGCTGAACCCTTCCGGTTTAATCGTGACAAACGCCCTGAAACGTAGGATTTTGCTGCCTATTACCATGAGGAACGGAACATGAGCGGTTTCCTCGGCAACGCGATCGGGCAGATCGGCGGCTTGCTGCTCGGGCGCGGGCAGGCCGGCGCGGCCGGCAGCCTGCTCACCGATCTGGTCGCCCAGAACGGTGGCATCGGCGGCCTGGTCAGCCGGTTTCAGCAGGCCGGGCTCGGTGACAAGACCAGCTCCTGGATCGGTTCGGGCCAGAACCTGCCGCTTGCGTTCGAGGAACTCATCCGCGTGTTTCCGCCCGGCCAGATCGACGCGCTCGCGCAACGCTACGGCCTGCCGGCCGGAGTGGTGACGGAAATCCTGTCGCAGGTCGTTCCGCACGCGGTCGATACGGCGACGCCCACCGGCCAGCTCCCAACGACGCCGGGCGCCACGCCGCCGATCGACTATGGCGCGCTCATCGGGCGCCTCTTCGGCAACAAGCAGGGGGAACCATCATGAGACACAATCCGGGCGCCATTCGCCGCGCCCTGCGCGCAGGATTCCTCGCCGCACCGCTGCTGCTTCTCGGCCTCTCCAGCGGCCACGCTTTGTCCGTCAAGGAGTGCAGCGCCAAGTATCAGGCGGCGAAGCAAGCGAACACACTGAACGGCCAGGACTGGAAAGCCTTCCGCGCCGCCCAGTGCGGCACGGGCGCCACGGCCGGCACGAGCGCCGCAACGCAAGCCGCGGCGACGCCCGCACCGACCACCGCGGCCGGGACCGCGACAGACACGCCGAAGACGAGCGCCGCCGCCGCGCCAGCCGCGAGCGGCTCGCCTGTCTTTCCGAGTGCGGTCTCACCCAAATATGCGAGCGAATCCGTCGGCAAGGGGCGGATGC
>JAFAXA010000050.1 GCA_019241425.1 Acetobacteraceae bacterium
TCGGTGTAGCCGACAGCGGGACCTGATCGCTCAAAGTGCGCCGGCTGGCGGCTCGGTCGTTAGGTCATCACCTCCGTCGCGGGCGAAACGGTCCGCGCCTTTATGCCGCCGCCGCTACCGCCATAAATGTGCTGAGGCCGAAACCGCCAACCAGGCTTTCGATGTCGCGAACAAGATCGCCGATCACTTCCAGAAGCGACCGGGACCGCATCGCTGCGGAAAGCGATCGCGCCAGCCGGCCCTTCGCATTCACGAAACTGTGCAGCAATACCCGTTTCGCACGGCGGGCCAGCGCGCGACGCCACCCGGTTGTCGCTCCCGACAATTCTCGCCGGGCTTGCCGAACTGGAGCGTCTCGGCATCGGTGAGGAGGTCACCGGTCGCAAACGCGGCTGGGTGTTCGGTTACAACAGGTATGTTGCCATTCTCAGCGAAGGCACCGAGCCGTTGCCGGCAGAGGGCTGACAGGGGACAGACTCTGAGCTTGGCAATGGTCACAGTCCGCCGACAGCGTCATTCCGCGATTGACAGGGTTACGCGCCGCCGCAAACTGGCCGCGGCTCAATCAACGAGGCGGGGGAAAGCAGACATGGATGGTAACAGGCGCGCGCTGTTGGGCGCGGCGGCTCTGGGCGCCGGCGGACTTGCCTTCACGCGGGCTGCCTCGGCCGCGATGGCGCCCGGGACCGATCACGGTGATCCCGGCGAGGGCGGGTTCGCACGCAAGGCGGAGCAACTGCCGCCCGGAGCGACGGTCGCGCATCACGACCCCAAGGACGTGGAAGGGATGCCGGATTTCCGGTTCTCGCTCGACGGCAACCGGCCGAAGATCACCAGCGGTGGCTGGGCCAAGGAAGCGACCGTGCATCAATTCCCGATCAGCAAGGGGATCGCCGGCGTCCATATGTTCCTCAATCCGGGCGCGGCGCGCGAGCTGCATTGGCACGCGATCGCCGCCGAATGGGCGTTCGTGATCGACGGACGCTGCCAGACGGTGGTGCTGGAACCGTCGGGGGCGAGCGAAATCAACAATTACGAGCCGGGCGACCTCTGGTATTTTGCCCGCGGCCACGGCCATTCGATCCAGTGCATCGGCGACAAGCCGTGCCACTTCATCCTTTCATTCGATAACGGCGCGTTCTCCGAGCACGGCACGTTCTCGATCACCGACTGGATCGACGTGACGCCGAAGGAGATGCTGGCGCTCAACTTCGATCTGCCGAAAGACGCGTTCGACGCGTTCCCTAAGGGAGAAGCCTATATTCAGGCAGGCCCTGTCATTCCCGTTTCGCAGGCGCTCGACGCACCATGGCCGAAAGAGTCGACGCACAAATTCCAGTTGCTGCGTGACCGGAGGGCGGTGCGCGATTTCGAGGGCGGCACGTTCCGCCTCGCGACGATCGACGAGTTCCCGGCCCAGAAGACCATGTCGGGCGGGCTGATGGTGATCAAGCCCGGGATGCAGCGCAACCTGCATTGGAACGTCAACGCAAACGAATGGCAGTACTATCTGCGCGGAAAGGGCCGGGTCGCCATCTTCGGGTCCGGCGGGCGCGGCAAGGTCGCGGAGTTCAGCCCGGGCGATGTCGCCTACATCCCGATGGGGTTCGGGCACGTGATCAAGAATGTCGGGGACGACGACCTCGAAATCGTCCAGACCTGGGACAACGGCAAGTTCGAGGAGATCGATCTCGACAAGTGGGTGAAGGCGAGCCCGAACTATCTCCTGACGAACAACTTCGCCGGCGTTCCGGCCCAAACCGTCGAGAAGATGAAGCAGGCCTGAGTCCAGCCAGGTCCCCGGATCGCGGGAGCGGGTCCGGGGACCGCTTGCCTGCCCGCCATCACGGCGGCGTCACGGCAATCCGTCCTTTCATGTCGCCGTGCAACGAACAATGGTAACCGATGACGCCCGGACGATCCACGATCGCTTCGGCCCGCTCGCCCACCGGCACCGAAAGGTCGAATGATCCGGGCGCCGTGACCGTATGCGGAACGGGATCCTCGTTGCGCCAACGCACGGTGTCGCCGACCTTCGCCTGCGCTTCCGCCGGCACGAAGGCCAGATCGCGGATAACGATGTCGATTGTCGCCGCAAGCGCGGGAAAAGCCGTGACGGCCGACAGGATTGCGCCGCCGAGGGCCAGCCGCGCCGTTCTTGGAAAGCCTGTGATCCGTTTCATGGATTGCATTCCAGCGCGCACCGTCGGGCGCCACAAGCCCTCCCCCGGCATTGGGTCCGGACGAGCAAGCTGAGCCGTGCAGCGCACGCACAGCATCCGCATCGGCATCGGCGGCTGGGATTATGCCCCCTGGCGCGGCTTGTTTTACCCGGACGGGCTGCGCCGGGCCGAGGAACTCGGCTATGCGTCATCGCGGCTGACCTCTATCGAGATCAACGCCACGTTCTACCGAACCCAAAAACCCGCGACCTTCCGCGCCTGGCACGACGGCACGCCGGAGGATTTCGTGTTTGCGATCAAAGCGTCCCGCGCTGCTTCCCAGCGAAAGGACACCGCCGGCGCGAAGCCGGCAATTGAGCATTTTCTCGGCTCGGGATTGGCCGAACTCGGTCCCAAACTTGGCCCGATCCTGTGGCAGTGGCCGAGCGGCCGCCGGTTCGACCCCGACCAGCTCGCGGGCTTTCTCGATCTGCTGCCGCCGGACCTGAACGGTTTGCCGCTCCGCCACGCCCTTGAAGCGGAGCACGAAAGCTTCTCCGGCGAGGACGCGCTCGCCTTGCTGCGGCAGCGCGGTGTCGCGCGGGTGATCGTCGACCAGCCGAAGGCGGTCCCCTGGGCCGAGGTGACCGCGAACCACGTCTATCTACGGCTGAAGGGCAGCGTCGACGAGGAGAGAGCGGGCTACGCGCCGGCGGCGCTCGATGCCTGGGCCGGCAAGCTGCAAGTGTTGGGGGAGCCCGGCCCCCGCCAAGTGTTCGCCTATGTCATTGCGGGCGCCAAGCACCGTGCGCCCGCCGCTGCGTTGGCGCTGATCGAGCGGGTCGGGCGCCCATCGTAGGTCAGCGCGGCCCCATGCTCTCGGCCGACATTTCCACGTTCTTGGACGTCGCCGACACGGACACGCTGCCGTCAGCGCGGCTGAGCGTGCCTTCCATGTCGATGATGTGGCCGAGCGAGGCTTTCGGCGCGATGCCCGTGACGGTCCAGACGAGATGCAGCGTTTCGCCGGCGTGAACCGCACGGTGAAAGCGGAAGGTGAAGCCGAGACCGACGCCCGGGCCGCGCGAGGTGATCGCCCGCGCGACCACACCCATCATCAGTGACGTGTAATGCCCAGCCGCCGCAATGAGGCCGCCGAACCGGGTGGTTCGCGCGAAGGTCTCGTCGTGGTGCAGCGGATTGCTGTCGCCGCTGCTCGCGGCGAAGGCGCGGATCGAATCGGCGGTGAAGGTGAATTGGTCTGTAAACTGCTCACCCAGGCGGAACCGGCTGTCTGGCATACATGCACTCCACGGTTGGGCTCGGCGTACTTGGCTCCCGCATGAACCGGGTTGCAGCACGCGACGCTACTGCGCCGATTGCCGGTTCGGCGCAATCCACGCATGACGGAGGCACTGGATGGGAACGATCCGGCTGGCGCTGATCGGTGCGGGCGGGATCGGGCGCGCTCACCTCCACGCCGCCGCCGAAACGCCCGGCGTGAGCATCTGCGCGATTGCCGATCCGAACCCGGCCGCGCGCGCGATCGCCGACGCGTTCGGCAAGAAGCTGTATCCGGACCACCGTGCCTTGCTGGATGCCGAGCAGCCGGACGGCGTGATCATCGCCACGCCGAACGCGCTCCATGTGCCGGTCGCCCTCGACTGCGTATCGCGAGGCGTCCCCGTGCTGGTCGAAAAGCCGGTTGCCGACACGATGGAGGCGGCGCGGCTGCTCTTGGACGCGGCGCGGAAGGCAGGGGTCCCGGTGCTCGTCGGTCATCACCGCCGGCACAACCGGATCATCCGGCGCGCACGGCGGTTGGTGCAAGAGGGTGCGCTCGGGCGCCTGGTGGCGGTGAGCGCGCTCGCGCTGTTTCTCAAACCGGACGGCTATTTCGACGTGGCGTGGCGGAAGTCGGCCGCTGGCGGGCCGGTGCTGATCAACCTCATCCACGAAATCGACATGCTGCGCTTCGTGTGCGGCGAGATCGTGAGCGTGGGGGCGGCCACATCCAATGAGGTGCGGCGTTTCGCGGTCGAGGACACGGCCTCCATCATCCTGCGGCTCGAAAACGGCGCGCTCGCCACCGTCATCCTGTCCGATACCGCCGCATCGCCCTGGTCATGGGACGTCGCATCCGGCGAAAGTTCCACGCTCTACAAGACGAACGCCGACTCGCACTTTCTGTGCGGCACCGAGGGCTCGCTCACTTTGCCGTCGCTCACCCTTTGGCGCTATCCCGGCGCGCGTGGGTGGGGGCAGCCGATACTGGCGGAGTCGATGGCGGTTGCTCCGGGCAACCCCTATGCCGAGCAGTTGCGCCACTTCGCCGCGGTGATCCGGCGCGAGGAGGCGCCGCTCACCTCCGCCGACGATGGCAGCCGCACGCTCGCGGCCACGCTTGCGGTGAAGCGTGCCGCGGGCAGTGGGGAGATCGTCACCCTCGCCGGGTGAAGCCGTGGCACACCGGGGCGCAAAGTCGGGCGGCGGCGCTGACGGCCCCGCCCGGCTCTGCTACAGCACCGCCCGAGCGGCTTCGGATCGGATGGTTGTTGAGCAAGGCAGAACGGATCGCCGCGGGCAGTATCGGCATCGGCGCCCTGGTGCTCGCCCTGAAGGCGACGGCGTGGTGGCTGACGGGCAGTGCGGCGCTCTATTCCGACGCCCTGGAAAGCATCGTCAACGTGGTCGCGTCGGCGGTGGCCCTGTGGGCGCTGCGGGTCGCGGCCAAGCCGGCCGACGCCAATCACACTTACGGGCATGACAAGGCCGAGTTCTTCGCGGCCGTGGTCGAGGGCGTGTTCATCGTGGTCGCCGCCGTCTCGATCCTGCAGCACGCCTGGGCAAGCTGGCAGAACCCGGTTCCCTTCGACATGCCCGGCCCGGGCATCGCCGCGAATTTCGTCGCAACCCTCATCAATGCCGGCTGGGGCAGCTACCTGTTGCGGCAGGGGCGGGCCCTGCGCTCGGCGGCGTTGACGGCGGACGGGCGGCACGTTGTTTCGGACGTCGTCACCTCCGTCGCGATCCTGGCCGGCGTCGCGGCCGTGCTGCTGAGCGGCCGGCTCTGGCTCGACCCGCTCATCGCGGCGGCGGCGGCGGTTCACGTGCTGTGGTCCGGCATGTCGATGATTTCGCAATCGGCGGGCGGGCTGATGGATGCGGCCCCCGCGGCGGACGTGGTGGACCGCATCCGCCGGCTGGTCGCGGACAACGCCGAAGGCGCGATCGAGGCGCATGATTTGCGCACGCGCTATACCGGCAAGGTCACCTTCGTCGAGTTCCACATGGTGGTGCCTGGGTCGATGGCGGTCGCCGAGGCGCACGCGATCTGTGACCGCGTCGAAGCGGCGCTGAAAACCGCCATGCAAGGCGCGATCGTCACCATCCATGTCGAGCCGGAGGGAAAGGCCAAGCATCACGGCGTGATCGTGCTTTGACCGGGCGCGCGGCCGCGGCGGTGGCGCGCCCCCTGCCCGGCTTCTGATGCGCCGCGCCCTTTTCGCGTCGGTCGGGGCGCACGCAGCCGTCGCGGCACTGCTCGTGCTGCATTTCGTTGCCGTGCCGGACCAGGCACCCGCCCTGCCGCAAGAGCCGGCGACGGTGCAGATGGTGCTGAAAGCGCCCGGCAATGGCGACGCTCCGGCCGAGACCGGCACCGGACAGCAGGCTGAGCGGGCCGCCCCGCCGCCTGCCGCGCCGCCGCCCCCCGCACCCGAGCCGCCGCCTGCCGAGGATACGGCGTCGCTGCCGCCACCGCCGCCGCCAGCGCCCGAGCAGCCGCCCCTCCCCGCGCCGCCCGGCCCGCCCGCACCGGCCACAACGGC
>JAFAXA010000108.1 GCA_019241425.1 Acetobacteraceae bacterium
CAGTTGCGTCTAGCAACTGGTCGGGATAGAGCGCAATTGGGGCCAGCAGTGCGTCGAGTTGTTCCGCGCTGAAGCTGTCTTCCCCAAAATCTGGCTGCACGGGAGCGGGCGATGAAGCCGATTGGCCGAAAGCCGGGATCGCGGCGGTCGCACAGAATACCCACGCCGCAATGAGCAGGGCGGTCCGGCAATGAAATCCGACGAAAAGTTTCTGGGATTGTTCTGCCATGTCACACCGGGTTCAAGGGCGGAAGCGCATCTTGGTCTTGGATCGCCGGCCGAGTTCGCCTCGCGTTCGCAACCGCTGCATGGAGTTTTGCCGCGTCCGTGGGCGTCCACGCGCTCTGGGCGCCGAAAATACAGCGCTCCAGGCCGGAAATAGAGGTGGCTAGTGCCGGGCAGCGGACTCCATCCGGACGCGCCGCATTCCAGGCCTGCAACGCGCGATAGGTTCGGATGGAATCAGTGCCTCGGCATGCCGCGAGCAACTCCCGCAGGGCAAGCGCTTCAGAACTGTGACTTTGCGCTCGCCACCCATTGAGCATGCCTCGCAGTTGTTTCCGCAGCACCAAAACTGCGGCCCCTAGAATTGCCAGCAAGCCAGCGACCGGCGGCCAGAACCGCCCCGGGTTCGACCCTTTCTTCGCCGCAACACCGGCCACCCGCACGGTGAACGGCGACGTGGAAAGCGTGGCAGCCGACCGCGTGCGGAGGTTCCACCAGGGCTGCTGAATACCGGGCAGCAGGTAGGTTCCGGGTTTCTCGAATAGGTAGGTCACGCGATCGGTGCGCTCGCCCGTGACCGCGCCGCGTTCGACTCGATCCTCGATAGCAGGCGTATCCGTGTAGACCCGCACGCCGTCCGGCGCGGTGAACGCCGGCGGCGCAAGTGCAAGACCCGGAACGTCTTCCGCCGTGCGCTCGATCTCGCGTGTGAGGGCGTCGCCGACTTGCAGTTCGCTCTTTACCTGCGGGTTCCAGCGCTCGCGTAGCGTCACTCTGTCCGAGGCGACGATCGGACCGGACGGATCGAGGCCGGGGGGCACTACCGCCTGGACGGTCATCGGGGATCCCGTGGCGGTGCCGACCGGATCGCCCGATCGGTCGAGAAGCGCGACCTGTGTTGGAGGAATGGTGAGCGTGCCGGCTCGGCGGGCGTAAAGGTCGAACTCGAAGCGCTGTCCGGAATACGCCTTGCCATTGATCCGGTCGGCGATGCCGGTCGCCTGTGTCTCAAAGCGCAGAACCTGCGCCCCGGCGACGTTCGGTTCGGCGACTCGGGGCGGGTGCTGCATCGGTCCCGCAAACAGCACATCGACGAATAGCCGGACCGGCTGGCCGAGCATCACGGTGCCCTCAGGCTGGCGGGACGTCTGCACCAGAACTTCTTGCGACTGCGCCGAAGCACCCCACGCCCAGAGCAAGACGGCGAGTCCAGGCGCCCGGATCACGGCCGTTGGTCCTGAAGCTGATAGGCAAAGCGGGAGCGGAGAAAGTCGGCGGGCTTGGTCTGCACCCGGCGAAGCCAAAGCGCGCGGATCGCCTCGTCGCCCATCGCATCAACGGCCTGATCGGCCCCCTCGGCATGGCCGCTGCGGTCCCGGTCTTTGCGATAGACCTCGTCCATGCCCTTTTCTTCCGGGTCGGCCTCTTGGCCTGGACGGTGGGCGATCCGTGCCGCCCGCAGCTCCGCGAGGGTGCGGTTTGCCGCCGCATCCGCCCAGCCGGGGCGGCCCGCGAGGGCATGGTCGTACAATGCGACTGCTTCCTCGTATTTTCCGAGCATGATCATGGCGTTTCCGCCGTCGTATGCCGCTTCCGGCGTGTCGGCCGCGGCGAAGCTTTGCGCCGCCTCCGCGAACCGCCCCGCATCCATCAGCGCGACACCGCGCCAAACCGGGTCCGCGAACGCGTCGGCTGCCCGGCCGGCCTCGTCGTGGGCGAGCAACCAGGCGCCGCGCTGATCGGGCGTTGCCCATAGCGCCGCCCAACCGTCGCGCCAGCCGAGCACCGCCAGGGCGGCGAAGGTCAGGACGACAATCAGGGCGACCACCCGCTTCATCCCAGCACCGCCCAGCCGCGACGGAACCAGAACAGCACCACCAGGGCCAAGAGGGGCACCAGATACCAGCCGCCATCCCGCCAGCGCTCGGCTTCACCGGGCGGTTGCGTCATGGAACCGGCGCTCGCCAGCCTGCCCCCGATCCCGGCGACATCCGAGCCGTCGACCGTGAGCGGGACGACCCGCGCATCGAGCGCGCTCGCCGCCGCCTGAAGTCCGGCCCGCGGCTCCCGTCCGGGGGGCAGCACCGGCAGGATGGTGACAGGCGCGCCTGTGGGAGGCGGCTGCGCAAACGGCGCGGCATCGTCGGTCAGCACCAGGACCGACCCGCCCAGACTAGCCTCGGCCAGCACCCGCCGGGCGAGCGCCACCGCGTCTCCGAGCGCGTCGCCGTGCCTCGGCATGAGGTCCGGCGAGAGGGCCTGGGCCATGGTGACGACCACCCCGTGATCCTGGGTCGGCGGCAGGACAAGATGGGCGGAGCCGTCATAGGCGATCAGCCCGGCGGCCTGGGCGGGCTCCGAGGCGAGCAGGTCCACGATCTTCTGCTGCGCTCGCCGGAGCCGGGTCGGCTGCAGATCCGCTTGCTGCATGGAGGCCGAAACCCGCAGCACGATCATCACCGGCGGCGAGTCCCCGGCGAACAAGGGCGGCTCGCGCTGCCAGGCCGGCCCCGCGACGGCGAGGATGCCGATGACCCAGGCGGCCAGCAGCGCGTCGCCGGGCTGCATGCGCCCGCGCTGAT
>JAFAXA010000120.1 GCA_019241425.1 Acetobacteraceae bacterium
CCGCAGCAGCCGCTGCACGCCCTTGATCGTGTAGCCCTGGATATAGAGGAGGTCGGAGATGCGGCGGAGCAGCGCGATGTCGTCCCGCCGGTAGTAGCGCCGGCCGCCGCCACGCTTCAGCGGCTTTACCTGCGTGAACTTGGTCTCCCAGAACCGCAGCACGTGCTGCGGAATATGCAGCTCGTCCGCCACCTCGCTGATCGTGCGGAACGCGTTGGGGGCCTTGCGCAGCCGGGAGCGGGTGCCGCCGATCGGCTCCGGCTCGCCTTCGCTCATCCCCGAAAGGCCGCTCATTCGTCGTCACCCGGGAGCGGCTGCGCGCCGTTGACATGGGCCTTGAGAACGTGGCTCGGCCGGAACACCAGCACCCGCCGAGGCAGGATCGGAACTTCCTCTCCGGTTTTTGGGTTTCGGCCGATCCGGCGACCCTTCTGCCGCACAGAAAAGGTTCCGAACCCGCTGATTTTCACCGATTCTCCTATTTCGAGCGCGTTCGACATCCGGTCCAGCACCGTTTCCAGCAGGTCGGCCGACTCGTTCCGCGACAGGCCGACCTGGGAGTAAACGGTCTCGGCCAGGTGCGCCCGGGTGACGGTGTTCATCCGCCCACGCTAGCAGGCCTCCGGCCGCCGTCAAGAACGGCGCCGCAAAATGCAGGATTTTCAAGCAACTGCGGAAGGATGGCGCGGCTCGCTGTCAGATGCGGACCAGCGACGACCCCCAGGTCAACCCGCCCCCAAGCGCTTCCAGAAGCACGAGGTCGCCGCGCTTGATGCGGCCGTCCCGCCAGGCGTCATCAAGGGCGAGCGGTACGGACGCGGCCGAGGTATTGGCGTGCCGGTCGACGGTGATGACGACCCGCTCCGGCGGCAGGCCGAGCTTGCGGCCCATCGCCTCGATGATCCGGCGATTGGCCTGGTGCGGCACCAGCCAATCGACGTCGGTCCGTTTCAAACCGTTGGCCGCCAACGCCTCCTCGACGGCCTCGGCGAGCCGGGTGACGGCGTGGCGGAACACCTCGCGCCCGTTCATGACCAGGTGGCCGGGCCGGTCGGGCCGGCCGACCGCGCCGTCGACATAAAGGATGTCGCCGAGCGTGCCCTGAGCGTGCAGATGGGTCGACAGGACGCCGCGCTTGTCGTTGCGGTCGCCGGCGCGGACGAAGATCGCGCCCGCCCCGTCGCCGAACAACACGCAGGTTCCGCGGTCCTGCCAGTTGACGATGCGGGAATAGAGTTCGCTGCCGATCACCAGCGCGCCGCGGATCTGGCCGCTGCGGATCATGCTGTCGGCGATCGAGAGCGCATAGATAAAGCCGGTGCAGGCCGCCGAAAGGTCGAAGCCGAAACCGTGGCGGACGCCGAGCATCGCCTGCACCCGAAGCGCGCTCGCCGGGAAGGCCTGATCCGGCGTGCTGGTCGCGAGGATGATCGCGTCGACATCGTCCGGGCCAGCCCCGGCGTTGCGCAGAGCGGCGCGCGACGCCTCGGCCGCCATGAAGGCGCAGGTTTCGCGATCGCTCGCGATATGGCGCTGGCGGATGCCGGTGCGATCGGCGATCCACGAATCGGACGTTTCCAGCCGCCGCGCCAGCTCGTCATTGGTGACGATCCGCTCGGGGAGGTAGGAGCCGACCCCTGCCAGGATGGAGCGCATTCCCGCGCCCTCAGCCGGCCGCGGCGAAGCGCGGGCTCGGCTCGCCGGCCTCGGACGGCTCCGCGGGCGCCGGGCTTTCGGCGGCGCCGGCGCTTGCCGGTCCGAGTTCGGCGAGCCGCGTCAAACCATCGCGAATGCGCTCGTTGAAGCGGTGCACGACCATGTCCATCGCGACATCGATCGCGTGGGCAAAGCCTTGGGCGTCGGTGCCGCCATGCGATTTCACGACGACGCCGTTCAGCCCGAGCAGCACCGCGCCGTTGTAGCGGCGCGGGTCGAGCCACTCCTTCAGGCGCTCCAGTCCGGGCCGGGCCAGCACGTAGGCGAGCTTGGCGGCGGCCGAGCTTGTGAACACCTGCCGCAGTAGGTCGCCGATCAGCTTCAGCGCGCCTTCGGCGGTTTTAAGGGCGACATTGCCGGTGAAACCATCCGTCACGATCACGTCCGTGGTGCCGGCCGCGATATCGTGCCCTTCCACGAAGCCCTGGAATTGCGGCCCGATATGGCATTGGCGGATGATGTCGGCCGCCTCCCGCACGCGGTCGTTTCCCTTCAGCTCTTCGGAGCCGACATTCAGGAGGCCGATGCTGGGCGCCGTCAGGCCGAGCACGGTGCGTGCGAACATGTCGCCCATCACCGCAAACTGGACGAGGTTGCGGGACTCGCACTGCACGTTGGCGCCCAGATCGAGCATCACCACGTCGCCGCGCGCGGATGGTCCGACCGCCGCCATCGCCGGACGGTCGATGCCTGGCAGGGTCTTGAGCACGATCTTGGCGAGCCCCATCAGCGCGCCGCTATTGCCGGCGGAGACGACCCCGGCCGCTTCACCCGCCGAAACCGCCTCGATCGCGAGCCGCATCGAGGTGCGACGCATGCGTACGGCGGCGGACGGCTTGGTATCGCTGCCGATCGCTTCCGGCGCGTCGGCCACCGTACAGATGGCGGCGGCCGCCGGGTGCTTGGCGAGCAGCGGCGCGAGCCGGGCCGCGTCGCCGGTCAGCAGAAAGCGGCCGTGCGGATGCCGCTCGGCCGCGATCGCGATGCCGGCGATCACCATCTCCGGCGCGCGGTCGCCGCCCATCGCGTCAATGGCCAGCGAGAACGGCAGCGGCTGTACGGACGCTGTCACGAGGCGGAGAGCGCGAACGGGCGGGGGCTGGCGATCAGGCGCGAACCGCGCTCTTGAGGGGCTTGCCGGCGGCGACCACCTCGCGCCCGTCGTAATGGCCGCAATGGCTGCACACGTGATGCGGCCGCTTCAGCTCGCCGCAATTCGGGCAATCGGCGTGCGCCTCGACCGGCAGGGCGTGGTGGCTGCGGCGCATGCCGCGGCGGGACGGGGAGGTTTTTCGCTTCGGAACGGCCATGGCACTCGGCCCCTTCAAACTGCGTGACCGGGGCGCCTCCCACGGGATCGCGCGCCGACGCCGTCACAATCAGGCAACATGGTGAGCCGCGCCGTCTAGCAGAGGGGGGGTGGGGCCGCAAGCCGGGAGGCCGCCGGTCGGTCATCTCAGTTCGGTCTCCGCAAATCGGCGAGCCGCGCGAAGGCATGGGTGCCGGCGCTTTCTCCCGGCGCGCTCCATTCCTCGCCCTGCTTGCGCGGGTATTGGTCGAGCGCGAGCGCCAGTTGTTCGGTCACCGCCTCGCCGAGGTCGAGCACGCCCCCTTCATAGGGCAACTCGTCCTCCGCCTCCGGATCGATGTCGTCCGTTTCGGTTCCGGCGGGGACGAACACGCAGTTGAAATCCTCGGCGACCGCGGCCTCCACCGGTTCGAGCGACAGGACGCTCGCCTGCACGACACGGGCCCGGAGCCGGCCCGAGGCGGCGATCCGGCCGGCGGGGCCCGGATGCAGGCGCCAGTCGCAGGTGAGTGCCTCCACCGCGATCAGGCCCAAACGCCTTGCGACGGCCTGCCGCGCCGCCTCGTCCGCTCCCACGCTGACCTCGGTGCCGTCAGTACCGATCTTGGCAATCGTCAGCGTGTGGCTGAACTCCGGTTTCATCGGCTGTCCCGCGCCGGGGGCGGGAACGCCACCCTTCCCTCCGCCAACGCGCGGAGCGGCAATTCTTTCAAATGCGCAAACAGCTTTCGGGCGTGCGCGCCGAGGGCGGTCGGCGCACCGGCGGGCGGCTCGACGCCGCGCCAGACATTGCGGGCCAGCGCCGCCTCGAGGCCGGGCGCGTCGGCGTCCCGGAGCGCCGCGCCATACGCGGCGGACCGGCCGTGAAACGCTTCCCACATGGCGCGCACCCGCTTGCCGACGCTGAGGTCACCCACGCCCAACTCCCTCAGATTGATGTCCATGTCGGAAAACATCGCATCGAACACCGCTTGGGCGAGAAGCGGCCCCGGTTCGGCGTCGTGCCGCAAGCGCTCGATCAGCAGGAAGGCGTGCAGGCCGATGAGGTCGAAGCGCCCGTCCAGCGTGTCCGGCGCGCCGAGTTCGGCATAGAAATGGGGGTGTCGCGCCGCCTTTACCGCCTCTCCATAGAGGAGAAAGCCCGACCGCTCGTACCGTGACCGGCCCAGGAAGCCCAATGACGTTTCTCCTCGCCCGACTCGCGCGCCGGAATTGACACTGTCCGGCAGGCGTGAGACGCCCTGCCCCGGAGCGTCCGCCCTCACATAGCGTCCCGGCAGGCCGGGTCAATCGAGGAACCCGGAGCGCCGGTGCCCGCAACCCACTCTCCGCAACGGTCTGGCCGCCCGCATATGATCCCCCCGTTCCCTTCGCCGTCCTTCCGCTTCCGTCGGGTGGCCGCCGCCGCTTCGCTGCTGCTGGCACTCGCCGGATGCAGCTTCTTCGAAGCGAAATCGCAGGTGCGGGGCAACAAGATCGACCCGGACGCCTTGGCCGAGCTGACGCCCGGCACCTCGACCCGGGCCGATGCGACGGCCCTGCTCGGCTCGCCGACGGCGCGGGCGACCTTCGACGACAATAGCTGGATCTATATCAACGAAACCACCCGGCCGCGCATCGGCCGCACGCCGGGCATCCTGGATCAGCGCGTCGTGGTGCTCCGCTTCAGCGAAGCGGGCGTGCTGCAGGAGGTGCGGCGGCTGAACGAGGATGATTCGATGCCGGTCAGCGTGGTGGCCCGCGCCACCCCCTCGCCCGGCAATGACACCTCGCTGCTCGGCGAGTTGTTCGGCAATATCGGCCGGTTCAGCCCCGGCGGCTCGACGGGCGGCTTGGGCGGCCTCGGCGGCATCGGCGGTGGCGAAGCGCCGAGCGGCGGCGCGCCGACGCCCTAGCCGCCCGCGTTTGTGCCGATTGTCATAGACAAGCTGACGGCAGTGTTGCGTGCGGTTCCGGCGTCGGCCGCGCGGTCAATCGCCGGCACTCTCGCCGGCGCACGAGTGCTGTCGAAAGAGTGACCTTTCGACTTCAGGAAGAGCGCACACGCGGCAGCCTAATGCGGCGTATCAGTGATACGGCGGCAGCGGCCGTTAGACACACAGTGAGCTGATCTCCGGCACTTCCAGTTCCAGCAGTACTGCGCCGAGGCATTTGCCGTGTGCATCGAGCGCGAGCGAGCGGGTCACGCCGCCCGCCAGCGCGCCATGCAGCACGAAATTGAGCGCGCCTAGTCCGGGAAGTTCGTAGCGCTCCACGCGCTCCGCGCCGGTCGCCGCGAGATGCGCTTTCACGCGGGCCGCCGTGACGTGCTCGGCAAGCCACGCGTAGTCACCCGGATCGCGGGCGATCACCGAGATCTGCGAGATGTTGCCTTTGTCGCCGGTGCGCGCGTGCGCGCGTTCGCGGAGTTGCATGGTTCACGCCACCTCGAATTGCACGGCCGGTTGAGCGCGATGCTGCGGCAGCAGCGTCGAAACGACGGCAACGATCTCGCGTGCCGCCTTCCAAGCACCACCGCCGCCGGCCGGTCCGTTGGTGTAGAGCGACTCGACCTCGTTGCCGATCCGGACCGCCTCCGCCATGCTGTCCGTGCGGCCCGCGACCCGGATGCGCACCTCCGGCAGGTCGGGCGTGAACCCGGGGTCGCCGCCGCGGCGGACCGCATCGACGCCGATCAGCTCGAAGCGGGCTTCGGTCATGGCGACGCCGGTGAGACGCAGGCGTTCGCGCACGATGTCGAGCGCCAGACGCGCCCGCGCGACGCAGCCCGGCCCGGCATAGGACATCTGACCCTCGCCGGCGAAGCTGTCGCGGTAGCCGACCGACACCTTCAGCGTATCGGGCCGCGCCCGGCCTGTGCCGCCCGACACCGCGACCCGATCCGGTCCGACCTCCTCGAACCGGACGCCGGAGAAATCGGCCGTCACGTCGGGTTGCAGGTACGATGCGGGATCGAGCAGCTCGTACAGAAGCTGCTCCTTGCAGGAAGCGAGACTGACCCGTCCACCCGAGCCTTCCACTTTGGTGATCACGGCCGATCCGTCCTCGGCGACCTCGGCGATCGGAAAGCCGAGGCGGGCCAGATCCGGCACGTCCTTGTAGCCGGGATCGGCAAAGTAGCCGCCGGTGATCTGGCCCGCGCATTCCAGCAGGTGCCCGACGACGGTGCCGCGTCCGAGCCGGTCCCAGTCGTCCAGCGCCCAGCCGAATTCGTAAACCAGCGGCGCGAGGAACAGCGCCGGGTCGCCGACCCGCCCCGTGACGACGACGTCGGCGCCGCCCCGCAGCCCTTCGAGGATGCCGCCGAGGCCCATATAGGCGTTGGCCGACACCACGCGATCGCCGAGATCCGCGACAGTGCCCGGCCGCTCCAGCAACCGATAGTCGCCCCCGGCCAGCGCGCCCAGCACGTCGTCGCCGCTGACCGCCGCGATCTTGATGCCGCCGAGGCCGAGTTCGCGTGCGACCTCCGCGACCGCGCGGGCAGCGCCGAGGGGATTCGCCGCGCCCATGTTGGTGATGATCCGGACGCCGCTCGCGGCGCAGGGGCGGAGCACCGCCCGCATGCGGGCGACGAGCAGCGGGTCGAAGCCAGCCTGCGGATCGCGCAGCCGCTCGCTCTGCGCAAGCGCGATCGTACGCTCGGCCAGGCACTCGAACCCGAGATAGTCGAGGCGGCCCTGTTCGGCGAGTTCCACCGCCGGTTCGATGCGGTCGCCCGAGTAGCCGGCGCCGGAGCCGATGCGGAGTGTGCGCACGGGTCGTTCCTCCTCAGATTGGAAATACGCCGAACAGGACGGCGGCGATCGTCATGGTGATGGATGCGCCGAGCAGCCAGGGGATGCTGAAACGCTGATGCGCGCCGAGGTCGATGCCCGCGAGGCCCACGATCAGGAACGTCGCCGGCGTCAGCGGGCTGACCGGGAAGCCGACCGTCATCTGGCCGAGCAGCGCCGCCTGCGCGACGTGGATCGGCTCGCCGCCGAGACTCTGGCTGACCTGGGCGACGACCGGCAGCACGCCGAAGTAGAACGAGTCCGGATCGAACAGCAGGCTGAGCGGCATCGACAACAGCGCCAGCACGACCGGGATCTGCCCGCCCGCGCCCGGCGGCACGTAGGCGACGGCCGCCTCCGCCATCGCCTTCAGCATGCCGGTCCCGGTCATGATGCCGGTGAACGAACCGGCCGCGAGCAGGATGCTCGCCATCAGCAGCGCGGCTTTCGCGTGCGCGTCGATCCGCGCCCGTTGCTCGGCGACGTCTGGGTAGTTGATGACGAGCGCTAGCACGACGCCGAGCATGAACATCACCACCGGATCGACCCAGCCGCCGATCATCACCGTCATGATCAGGACGGTGAGCAGCAAGTTGACCACGAACAGGCGTGGCCGGCGCAGCGCCGCTTCCTGCGGGGTGAGCGGCCTGACCGTCACTGCCGGCACAGTCAGCGCGTTCCGTCCGGAAAGGCCGAGCCGCCGCTCCTCCCGCTTGCCGAGCCACCACGCGACCGCGAACACGTAGGCGAGGCCGACGATTTGCACGCCGATCATCGGCTGAAAGATCGCCGTCACCGGGATTTTCAGCGCGGCCGAGGCGCGCAGCGTCGGGCCGGTCCAGGGCAGGAAATTGACCCCGGCCGCGAGCGAGGCGGCGCAGGCGAGAATGCGCCGGTCCATGCCGAGCGCCTCGTAGAGCGGCAGCATCGCCGGAATGGTGACGAGGAAGCAAACGGCACCCGAGCCGTCGAGATGGATCAGCAGCGCGAGTAATGCGGTGCCCATCACGATGCGCGTCGGTCGTGTGCCGACGGTGCGCAGAATGCGCGAGATGATGGGATCGAGCATGCCCGCATCGGTCATGATGCCGAAAAAGAGGATCGCGAACACAAACATGCCCGCGACCGGCGCGATCCCGGAAATGCCGGCGATGATGAACTTGCTCGTCGCCAGCCCGAAGCCGCCGAGCAGCGCCGCGGCGATCGGCACCGCGATCAGCGCGACCAGCGGCGAGAGCAGGTTCAGCATGATCACGGCG
>JAFAXA010000317.1 GCA_019241425.1 Acetobacteraceae bacterium
GCGCTGGCGGCACTCGGTCTCGACATCGAGAGTTTTGGCAGGGGCGCGGTGCTGGTACGCGGGATGCCGGCTATCCTGGGCACCCCCGACCCGAAGCCGCTGCTCCGCGATCTCGCCGACGAGCTGGCCGAGTTCGGAGACGGCACCGCCCTCGACGCCCGGCTCGACGCGGCCATCGCCCGCATGGCGTGCCACGGCAGCATCCGGGCCGGGCGGCGGCTGACCCAGGCGGAAATGGACGCGCTGCTCAGGTTGATGGAAACGACGCCGCGCGCCGCGACGTGCAGCCACGGGCGCCCGACCTTCCTGAAGCTCGCCCGCGCCGAGATCGAGCGGCTGTTCGGCCGCGGCTGAGTTTGCCGCCGCCCTCGCTTCTGCGATGGTTTCGCCATGAACGAGAGCGCGCCTGTCGAGAGCCCGCCGCCGCAGGTGCACAACACGCTGCGCTGCATTGCCTGCCGCGCCGAAATCGACGCGGAGGCGCGGCTTTGCCCCGTTTGCAAATCCTACCAGCGGAACTGGAAGAACGTGCTGCCCTATTTCGGCAGCGCGGCCGGGCTGATCGCGATCGTCGCCTCCGCCCTCACCTTCATCTCCGGCAATGCGTATAACTGGTTCAAGGCGGCGACCTGGAAAGACGACGTCGCGATCGCTTATTTCGAGTATCCGGGCCAGTCCGGCTTCATCAACACTGGCGACGGCGCGGTCGTCCTGGCGTCCATGGTCGTGCAGCTCGATCATGACCGGGTGATCAACATCCCGATGCACGAGCAGATCGAAGCCGGCAAATTCGCGGTCGTCTCGACGCAGCCGCTCTACGCCCAGGCGGACGGTATCGACCGCGCAAACTGGGCCAAGAACGCGGACGGGACGATGAGCAAGAAGCTGCTCGACAGCGCGACCGAATACGGCAACACGGCTCGCTGCGCCGACTACCACCTCTACAACGCCGAGCATCTCGTGTTCCGCGTCATCGACGCGATCCAGCCCGGCCGGCGCCTCATCAGCGGCACCGTCCCGGCGCAGCTCAACTTCGTGTCGCTGCACACGGGCAAGCAGATCAGCCACACACTCCCCGACATGCGCGTGGCCTTTCTGTTCGTCGGCCGCAAGGACTGCCCGGAAAAGGAATACGGCATCCTGCCCTGAGCCTGCCGACTAGCGGCGCCGGCCGTCGCGCCCTTAGACTGGCTGATCGCACGATCCGCATCGTGCAGAACAGCCGGGCCGCCCACGTGCCCGGACCAGGAGGAACGCATGGATGTTTCGGATCGCCTCATTGGGCGTCGCACCGTGTTGGGGGCCGGAGGTGCCGGCCTCGCGGGCGCCGCGTTCGGCGGCCTCGCGCGCCCGGCCCTTGCGCAGGGCAAGAAATTCAAGGTCGTGCTGTCGAACTCCTATATCGGCAACAAATGGCGGCTGGAGATGGAGAACGTCTTCAAGGCCGCGCTGCAAATGGAACCATACAAATCCTCGATCGAAGGAAGCTGGTTCAATTCGGACAACGACGTCAGCAAGCAGTCGCAGCAACTCTCCAACGTGATCGCGCAACGGCCGGATGCGATCCTCATCAACGCCGCCTCGCCCACCGGCCTCAACGGCATCATCAACCAGGGCGCCGCGCGCGACATCCTGATGATCGCCTTCGACAACACGGTGACCACGCCGAAATGCCTGAAGGTGAACACGAGCCAGTCGGAGATGGGCCGCGCCTGGGCCGACTTCCTGGTGAAGAAGATGAACGGTCGCGGCAACGTCATCATGGTGACCGGCGTCGCCGGCACCGAGGTCGACCAGGCGCGCATCAAGGGCGCCGAAGAGGTGTTCGAAAAAGCGCCGGGCATCAAAGTCGTGAACCGCTACACCGGGATGTGGGACAGCTCCACGGCCGAGCGCAACACCGCCGCCATCCTGCCCTCCTTGCCGCAGATCGACGGCATCTGGTGCCAGGGCGGCACGGACGGCGTGATCAAGGCCTTCATCTCGGCCAATCGCCCGGTGCCGCCGGTGGCCGGAGAGGCCGAGAATGGCTTCCGCCGTTTCATGGTCGGCTATAACGGGCAGAAGGTGGATGGGCTCTCCATCGGCCAGCCGCCCTATTTGTCGGTGATCTCGCTGGAGCTGGCGCGGCGCATCCTCATTGGTCAGCACCCGAAGCAGGATCTGCTGGTGCCTCTGGCGCCGCTGACCAGCGACCAGGTCAAGCTGGGCGAGACGGCCTTCGCCGACCAGCCGGATTCGTTCTTTGCGGACTTCACCGACGGCGGCGATCACCCGATCCTGAAACTATGCGTAACGGCGGCCCTCGACGGCACGCCCTGTTCGGGACGGCTCGACGTCAATCTGCCGGCGGTATGAGTCAGGACGTTCCGGCGGTCGAGGCGGTCAACCTCGTCAAATCCTTCGGCGGCGTGCGGGCGTTGCAAGGCGCGTCGCTCGCCGCCGCCGCCGGCGAGGTCCACGCACTGGTCGGCGAGAACGGCGCCGGCAAGAGCACGGTCATAAAGGCGCTCGGCGGGCGAGTGCAGCCGGACGGTGGTGAAATCCGCATCGGCGGCCGCCAGGTGCGCCTGCCCGCGCCGCCCACCGCGCACGCGCTCGGCGCCTGGACCGTGTTTCAGGAACTGACGCTGCTGCCGGGCATGACGGTCGCCGAAAACCTGCTGCTGGCGCGCGAGCCGCGCACCCGGCTCGGGCTCGTCGACAGGCGCCGCCTCGCCGCCAACGCGGAAAGCGTGCTGGCCGGCCTCGGCGTGCACCATATCGACCCGCGCGCGCTGGTCGAGGACATACCGCTCGCGGAACGTCAGATGGTCGAAATCGTGCGCGCGATCAGCCACGATCCGCGCATCCTGTTCCTGGACGAACCGACCTCCTCGCTCGTGGAACGGGAAGTCGTCTGGTTGTTCGGGCAGATCCGCCGCCTGCGCGCGAAGGGCGCCTGCATCGTTTTCACCTCCCATCGCTGGAACGAGATCCGTTCGATCGCCGACCGCATCACCGTGTTTCGCGGCGGCCGCGACGTCGGCTGCTTCACCGAACTTTCCGAAGAAGACGCGGTCACCTTGATGACCGGGCAGCGCGTCGAAACCTTCTTCCCGCCGCTTCCCGCCGCACCTCGGGCAGCCGACCACCGTCCTGCGCTGGAGGTGCGGAACCTCGCAGCGCCGCGCCTCCGGCCGGTGAGCTTCGCGGTCGCGCCGGGCGAGGTGCTGGGGATCGGCGGCCTCGCCGGGCATGGCCATCGGGAATTGTTCCTGGCGCTGTTCGGGGCTGGGCGCGCGACCGGCGGCCAGGTTCTGCTGGACGGCAAGCCCGTACGGCTGCGCAATCCGCGCGAGGCCGAGCGGGCGGGCATCGCGCTGGTGCCGGAGGACCGCAAGAGCGAGGGGCTGCTGCTGCCCATGAGCGTGCGCGACAATCTCTCGCTCGCGCTGCTGCGCCGGCTGTCCCGCGCCGGCCTGCTCCGGCGCGGCCTGGAGCGGCAGATGGCGGGGGGCGAGGTGCAGCGGCTGAAAGTGCGCACGGCGAGCCTCGCCGCGCCCGTCGGCACGCTTAGTGGCGGCAACCAGCAAAAGGTGCTGCTCGGGCGCTGGCTGCTGACCGACCCGCGCGTGCTGCTGCTCTACGACGTGACGCGCGGCGTCGATGTCGCAACCAAGCACGAGATTTTCGAGCTGATGATGCGCCTCGCCGGGGAAGGCCGCGCCATCCTGTTCTATTCCTCGGACGCCGAGGAACTCGCTCATCTCGGCCATCGTGTGCTGGTGATGCGCGAAGGCCGGATGGCCGCCGAGTTGCGCGCGCCCGGCATCACGGCCGAACACGTCGTGTCGGCGGCGGTGCGCGATGCCGCCTGACGCGGTCGCCTCATCCCGGCGGTCACGCGTCGCGCATGCGCTGGCGCAGAATGTCGGCCTGGAGCTGGCGATCGCCATGCTCGTCCTGAGCGTTGCGATCTACTGCGCGATCTACTACGCGGCGCAAGGACTGCTGCCGGGCGGCTTCGAACTGACGACCACGGTCAACAATACCATGCCGCTGGTCCTCGCCGCGGTCGCGCAAACACTGGTGGTGCTGACGCGCGGCATCGACCTTTCGGTCGGCGGCGTGATCGACCTCACCAATGCGATCGCGGCGATCGGCCTCGGCGACTCACTGGCGCAGATGGTCGCGGTGTCCGTGGCGGTGCTGATGGTCGGCGCCGCGTGCGGGCTGCTCAACGGCGTGCTGGTCGCCTACGGACGGCTGCAACCGATTCTGGTGACATTGGCAACGCTCTCTATCTTCCAGGGTGTCGCGATCCGGGTGTTGCCGCAGCCGGGCGGCCAGGTCGCGGAAGGCTACACGGCCGCGCTCGCCAATCCCTCCGGCCCGGTGTCGCTTCTCTACGCGGTGCTGCTCGCCCTGATCTGGTGGGGGCTGCGGCGCACCCGGCTCGGCATCGGCATCTACGCCATCGGCAACGACGAGAGTGCGGCCGAAGCCCACGGCATCGACGCGCGCCGCACCAAGATTCTCGCCTACATGCTGGGCGGCACGTTTTCCGCCGCCGCCGGGCTGTTTCTCGCCGCCAACGCGACCGCCGGGGACGCCACCACCGGCAACGGTTACACGCTCACCTCCATCGTCGCCGTCGTGCTCGGCGGGGTCAGCCTGTTCGGCGGACGTGGCAGCGCGGTCGGCGCCATGCTCGGCGCCTTCATCACGACCATGATCGTGAACATCCTGTTCTTCGCCCAGATCGATCCGCTGTATCAGGCGTTCTACGAGGGGCTGTTCCTGGTCGGGGCCGTGCTGCTCGCCGGCGGTATCGGCCGGCTGGTGCGGAGAAGCTGATGTCCGAAGGCCTCGCCACCGCCGCCGCTTCCTCGCGTGAACCATCCTGGCTCACGCGCGAACGGCGGCGCATCCTCTACGCTTTCGGCGCCGCCGTGTTGTTGTTCGCGCTTGGCGCCGCCGTGCGGCCCGGCTTCGCGAGCGCTGACAGCGTCGTCGCGGTGCTGGTGGTGGCGTCCTTCGTCGGCCTGGTCGCGGCGGGGCAGATGTTCGTGATCCTGATCGGCGGCATCGACCTGTCAGTGCCCTGGGTGTTGAACGCGGCTGCGATCCTGCTCGTCACGTCGTCGCTCGGCGAGAACGGACGCGCCGCTTACGCGCTGCTGCTGACGCTCGGCATGGGTGCTGGCGTCGGCGCGTTGAACGGTCTCGGCGTCGCCCTCTTCAACGTGCCGGCCGTCGTGATGACGCTCGCGATGAACGGCATCATGCAAGGCCTCACGCTCGGCCTCAGCGGCGGCATGACATGCAACGCCTGCGCGTC
>JAFAXA010000056.1 GCA_019241425.1 Acetobacteraceae bacterium
CAGCACCTGGCCGAGATGAAAATCTCCGTGAACACGGGTGCGCAGCGATCCCGCGCCCTGCCGCGCCAGCCGGTGGGCCGCGCTCTTCAGCGCCTCGCCTTGCGCGAGCACGCATTCGGCGAGTTCGCCGGTCGCTTCGTCCGGCCAGTCGGGCACCGCCCGCAGCAGCGCGAACGCGCCGTCGATCTGTTCGATCGCGCCGTCGGCCCAGCATTCCGCGCCCGCGGCGTCGACCCGCTCCGGCGCAAAATTCGGATCGTCGGTCGGACTGGCGAGGATGGCGTGCAACTCGCCGAGCCGCCGGCCGATCGCTGCCGCGAACACGTCGTAGCTGACGAACACGTCGGACGCGTCCTCGCCGCCATCGGCGCTGGTTTGCGCCACCTCCTCCACAGAACGGGCGAGGAAGTCGAGCGTCCAGCTCCAGCCGTCGCCCTGGTTGCGCACGAAACCCTGCACCAGGCCGAACGTGTTGGGCGTTCCGTCGGCATCGACCCGCACCAGCTCGCCATAGAGCGGGGCGGAGTTCGCGAAGCCGCGCTCGGTTAGATAACGCGTAACCTCGCCTTCCGGATGGACACCCGCCAGCACGCGGCGGACGATCTTCAGAACGAGCGTGTCGCCGATCACGAGCGAACTGTTCGACTGCTCGGCCGACAGCCGCCGGATCTCTGCATCCGGCGCGAGTTCCAGCCCGTCGAGGAGCGAGGTCGGGTTGAACCGCAGTTCGCCGGCATTGTCGGGGAGCGCCAGCACCAGCCGTTCGCGAAGGCCGTCGATCACCGCGCGCGCAAATCCGTCCAGCGCGAAGCCGTCGGTCAGGTACCCGACGTCCCGGCCCAGCCGCAGCCTCGCCAGCGCGAGTTGCGGGATCAGCGGCCCCGGCGCGTCCTCCCGCCCGCCGCCGAGCGGCAGTGCGTAGCGCTCGACCCGGTCCTCGACCCGCGCCTCGATTTCGGCCAGCACCACCGGATCGCTGCTCTCGCGCAGCCGGACGAAATAGGCGAGCCGGGCGCCGCGCAGACGCTCGCCCTTGCTCGCGAACCAGCGCCGCTTCTGCAAATAAGCGGGAAAGATCTCGGTCTCGACGACCGCGAGGTTATGCCCGGTAAACGCATCCTCAAGCCGCCGCCGGATCACGAGCGTCGCAAGATCGGGGAGCGGTTCGGGTGATCCCGCGCGTCCGGAGGGAAGCTGGGCCTGAGTCGCGAGTTGGAACCAGTAGAACGCATAAGGCGGCAGGGTGAGCAGATACGGCAACTGACCGACCGGCGGGAACACCGAGCCGCCGACGATGTCGACGAGCACCCGCCCATTGAACGCGGACAAATCGAGTTCCACCGCCTGCGCGGTGCGGGCGAGGTTGCTGACGCACAGCATGGTCTCGCCTTCCTCGCCGGCTTCATTCTTCAGCTCTCGCAGAAAGGCGAACACCTTGCGGTTGCTCGGGTAAAGGAAACGCTGGGTGCCGCGTCCGAAGGCGGAATGGTTCTGTCGCACCGCCAGCATCCGGCGCGTCCAGTTGAGCAGCGAATGGGCGTCGCTCGCCTGGCTCTCGACATTGACGGCGTCGTACCCGTACTGCGCGTCCATGATGACGGGCAGCACGAGGCCGGCCGGATCGCAGCGCGAGAAGCCGCCGTTGCGATCCGGCGACCATTGCATCGGCGTCCGCACGCCATCCCGGTCGCCCAGATGGATGTTGTCGCCCATGCCGATCTCGTCGCCGTAATAGATGACCGGCGTGCCGGGCATCGACAACAGCAGGCCGTTCATCAACTCGACGCGGCGACGGTCACGCTGCAACAAGGGCGCGAGGCGGCGGCGGATGCCAAGATTGATGCGGGCGCGGCGGTCGCTTGCATAGGTTTCCCAGAGGTAATCGCGCTCGCGATCCGTCACCATTTCGAGGGTCAGCTCGTCGTGGTTGCGGAGAAACACCGCCCATTGACAATTGCCCGGAATGTCCGGGGTTTGCCGCATGATGTCGGTGATCGGGAACCGGTCTTCGCGCGCGATCGCCATATACATGCGCGGCATCAGGGGGAAGTGAAACGACATATGGCACTCGTCGCCATCGCCGAAATATACCTGCGCGTCCTCGGGCCATTGATTGGCTTCGGCGAGCAGCATGCGGCCGGGCGCGTGCGTATCCAGCTCGGCGCGGATACGCTTCAGGATGGCGTGGGTTTCTTCGAGGTTCTCGTTGTTGGTGCCCTCGCGTTCCACGAGATAGGGCACGGCGTCGAGCCGCAGCCCGTCCACCCCCATATCGAGCCAGAACCGCATGACGGAGAGCACTTCCTCCATGACGGCGGCGTTGTCGAAATTCAGATCGGGCTGATGTGAATAGAAGCGATGCCAGAAATAGGCATTCGCCTCGCTGTCCCAGGTCCAGTTGGATTTTTCGGTGTCGATGAAGATGATGCGGGTGCCGGCATATCTCTGGTCGTTGTCCGACCAGACGTAGAAGTCGCGCTCCGGTGAGCCGGGCGGCGCGCGGCGGGCGCGCTGAAACCACGGATGCTGGTCGGAGGTGTGGTTCACGACCAGTTCCGTAATGACGCGCAATCCCCTCTCATGCGCCGCGTTGATGAGGCGCCGCACGTCGTCCAGCGTTCCGTATTCGGGATGGACGCCGCGGTAGTCGGCGATGTCGTAGCCATCATCGCGGCGCGGCGACGGATAGAAGGGCAGCAGCCAGATCGCCGTCACCCCCAGTTCGGCGATGTAGTCGAGCTTTTCCATAAGCCCGGCAAAATCCCCGACGCCGTCATTGTTGGCATCGAAGAACGACTTGATATGGATCTGGTAGATGACCGCGTCCTTGTACCAGAGCGGGTCATCCTCGTTCGACTTCGGGCCGATTGGGGTATTCATTCCAGTGCTTTGCTGTTGATCAGGAGGCCGGGCGCGCACGCCAGATCGCGTAGGGCTGATCGGGCGTGAGCGTCACGCGTTGGTATTTGCCCGTCCAGGTCGCGCTGCTCTCCCGGACGAGATCATCGACACGGAGCTGGCCGTCGTCGGACAGGCTCCAGGTCCAAAGCGGCGCCTCGAAGCCGACATCGCGCGTGTTGTGCGGGTCGAGGCTGATCGCGACCAGCAGCACGTTGCTACGGTCGGCATTTTCGCGGGCGTAGTAGATCACCTGGTCGTCGAAAGCGTTGTGGAACGTGATCCCGAGATGCGAGTGCAGCGCCGGGTTTTCGCGGCGGATGCGATTGAGTCGGGTGATCTCCGGCACGATGTTGCCCGGGCGGTGCCAGTCCCAGGCGCGTAGCTGATATTTCTCCGAGTCGAGATACTCCTCCTTTCCCGGCATCGGCGCCGCTTCGCAGAGTTCGAACCCGCAATAGACCCCCCACAACCCGGATAACGTGGCGGCCAGCGCCGCCCGGATGAGAAATCCGCCGCGCCCGGAGGTTTGCAGGAAGATCGGGTTGATGTCCGGCGTGTTGACGAAGAAATGCGGGCGGAAGAATTCGCGGGGCGGCGTTGTGGTCAGCTCCACGAGGTAGTCCTGTAGCTCGCGCTTCGTGTTCCGCCACGTGAAGTAGGTGTAGGACTGCGAGAAGCCGACCTTCGCCAAGCGATACATGACCTTTGGCCGCGTGAACGCCTCGGCGAGGAAGATCGCGTCCGGGAATTTCGCGCGCACTTCGGCGATCATCCATTCCCAGAACGGGAACGGCTTGGTGTGTGGATTGTCCACGCGGAACAAGCGGACGCCCTGTTCCGCCCAATGCAGGATCACCTCGCATAATGCGACCCAGAGATCGGGCACCGCATCCGGCGCGTAGAAATCGACGTTGACGATGTCCTCGTATTTCTTGGGCGGGTTTTCCGCGTATTTGATCGTGCCGTCCGGCCGCCACGCGAACCAGCCTTTATGCTCGGCGAGCCACGGATGATCGGGCGAGCACTGGATTGCGAAATCGATCGCGAGTTCCAGCCCGTGCGCCGCCGCCTCGCGCCGCAGCGCCTGAAAATCCTCGAGCGTGCCGAGTTCCGGATGAAGCGCGTCGTGACCGCCATCGGGGGAGCCGATCGCGTATGGGCTGCCCGGATCGTCCGGTGCGGGGGTCAGCGTGTTGTTGCGACCTTTGCGGTTCTTGCGCCCGATCGGGTGGATCGGCGGGAAATACAGCACGTCGAAGCCCATGTCCCGCACGCGCGGCAAATGGCCGATCACGTCCCTGAACGTGCCGTGCCTATGTTCATCGTCGCTCATGGAGCGCGGGAAGATCTCGTACCAGCTCGCGAACTGCGCGCCGATCCGCTCGGCGCTCACGGCGTGAACGGGCGAGGTGACCGCGAACGGACGCGCATCGGCGCGAAACATCAGCGCGGTCACCTCCGGCGAAAGCAACCGCGTCCGCCTCGTGTCGTCATCCGCTTTCGCAAGCGCGCCCGCGAGTTGGAGCAACTCATCCAGCAGAGCGCCGCTCGCGTCGGCGGCGGCGCCTTCCACGAGTCGCAGACCTTCCTTCAGTTCGAGCGTCGTGTTGACGCCCGCCGCGTGCTTTTTCGCGACTTCGTCGCGCCACGTCGCGAACGCGTCCCGCCAGCCTTCCACCGTGAATTCGAAGGTTCCGATGGCGGTCAACGGGAAGCTTGCCTGCCAGCGGTCATTGCCGAGCGGGCGCATCCGTCGCTCCTGCCAATCCGCGTCCAAGCGGTTGCGGAAGCGCAACACGACGCTGACGACCTCATGACCGTCCGCGATCACGTCCGCTTCCACCGTCACGGCGTCGCCTGCGATCCGCTTGACCGGAAAGGCGCCCCCATCGACGCTCGGGGTCACGTTCTCGACCGCGACGCGCGGTCCCGCGGCGACGTCCCGCGCCGTTTCGGCGAGCGGCGGCCGCGGCTTGCCGGCGGGGGGCGCGTTCCGTCCCGCGAGCACCCGTACCTCACCCGGTCGGAGCGTGATCGTGTCACCGGCTTGTAGCCCGGGGCCGTCCGGGGGATCGAGCGGGTCGAAGGCCGCGACGCTGCCGCCCACGGTCCGGAGAATGGTGGAAGCGGGCGCGGTCGCCCGCCGGGTCGCGTCGGTGTTGGCGAGGATGAGCACCGCGTTGTCGGCGAAACGCGTGTCGGCGGCGTCGGTGCGGACCACGGCGAGCAGATTGGAGCCCGGCCCGGACAGCAGGGTGGTGCCGCCGCGGAGGGCGGTCAGCCCGTTCGCCGCGCGCGCGGCATTCGCCGAAGCAACCGCCGCGCGGAGATCGAGCGGCGCGTTCTCGCAAGCGCGATCCCAATCCTCGGGCATGTCCCGCGCCGGATCGAGCGGCTGAGAGGACGCGAACTCGAACCCCATCGGCATCAGCCAGCCGGCGCCGAGCGACGCGGCGATGGCGAGCGAACGCCGGTAGCTTGTTTCCTGCCCGGCCGGATCGTGGCACTCGGTCAACAGCCGGCGGGCGAACGGCGCTTCGGGCGCCGTGAGCAATGGCGCGATTTCGCCGAGCTGCGCCGCTTCCCGCCACAGCCAGTCGCTCGAAAAATCCCACCAAGGGAGCGATGACGACACAAGATCGAGGGGAGCGCCGGCGAGCGCCGAAGCCGCCTCGCTGCTCGCCCCGGCCATCCAGCCGGCAAACAGCGTGTCCGGGCTTTGGTCGCGCACGGCGCGCGTCAGCCCATGCACGAACGGCGCCGGCACGCTCGCCAGATGCAGCAGCCGAAAGCCCGCGACACCGAGTTGGACCCAGTTCCGCAGCCGGTCGGCCCACCAGTCGATCAGCGCCGGATCGCCGGTATGCGCGCGCGCGGCTTCGCTGCCGCCATGCCCATGCCTCGGGTCGAGTGCGGCGAGATCGGCGGGGCCGGAGAACAGGCCGCCCGCCTCAACCGACGCCGCCGAACCGGCCGCAAGCCGGTCCGGCACCACATCGAGCAGCAGTTTCAGGTCACGCTCGGCACTCAGCCCTGCGAGCGTCGCCAGCCCGTCCTCGGCGTGGCCGTCGCTTTCGAACACCGGATGCAGCCGGTTAAAATCGGCCGGGAGAAACAGGTCGCCGGTGCGACCGGGCATGAACGGCGGCGCGATCAGGATGTGGTCGAAACCGAGGCTGGCTGCGTGATCGAGCAGGGAGGGCCAGCGCGGTAGCGGGCCGGCCAGCAACGGGCTCACGTAGTAGATGCTCGGCGCGACTCGTTCGCTCGCGCGGGCCGATTCGGCCTCTTGCGTCAGGAGATCGTTCATGGAGTCCCCGTTTCTGCGTTGCAGGGAAAGGCCGGATGGAAGCTGGCGGCGGCAGCCGCGCGCAGCGCAACGGCTCCGCCGGCCCGGTGGCCGCGATCCATACGCCGAAACAGCGTTTCGCGAAACCGGCGCAGCCGATCCCGTTGCGACGTTCGTGGCATTGCTCGGCGGCGATTCACGCCCTCAGCCGAGATCGACGCCACCGGTCACGGCTTGGAACGTGGCGACCGCCAGCGTCATCGGGTCGAACGGCTTGGTGATGACGAAGGCCGGTTCGATCGCCTCGCCGGTCAGCAACCGCTCCGGATAGGCGGTGACGAAGATGACGGGGGCCTGGTGGCTCTGCATGATCCGCGCAACCGCCGCCGTTCCATCGCCACCCGCGCCCAGGTTGATGTCGGCGAGAATAAGGCCGGGCCGCGTGCGCTTGGCGATTTCGACGGCCTCCCGCTCGGTTGCCGCCACGCCGACGATCCGGTGCCCGCAACTCTGCACCAGCTCTTCGAGATCCATGGCGATGATCGGCTCGTCCTCGATGATGAGCACATCGGTCGCGGTCGCTTCCCGCAGCCGGTCCCGCCCGGCCTCGAGCATCGCCTTCGCGGCGTCGGGATGCAGTCCGACGATGGAGGCGGCGCGGTCCACCGGCAGTTCCTCGAGCGAGACAAGGAGCATGAGCGTTCGCTGCTGGTGCGTGAGCGGGGAAGCGCGTTCACTGCTGCGCGCACCGTCTTTGCGCGTAAACCGAATGGTAACTTCGCGATACAACGCTGTTTGCAGATCGCCCGGCGGCGGCTCGTGCCGTAATACAGCCTCGAGGCTTGCCGCCACGAGCTGGTCACCCGCTTCCTGCGTTCCCGTCAGCGCGCGGGCATACCGCCGGACATAGGGAAGGGCGCGGATCAGCTCTTCGCGATGCACGCTGGTCATGTTTCAACACCTCTCGGAGAGGCGCACGATGCGCCGGCGTCGAGCGTCACCATTGGATACCAGCCGCGTGCGTCATGTCACCCGCATCACCTTGCATGCTCAAATCACGGCAGCCTTGCCGGAGCTGCGCGCGTTCGCACGGTTTCTGATACGCGATCGGACGGCGGCGGACGATCTCGTACAGGACACGCTGGTCCGCGCGCTCGGCGCGCTCGACCAGTTCGCCGCAAGCACAAACATGAGAGCGTGGCTGTTCGCAATCCTTCGCAACACGTTCTACGAGCAAGCGCGCCGACGCCGGACCGAGCGCCGCGCCCTGGAAGCGACGAGGCCCGAGTCCAGCGCGACCGCCCATCAGGAGGCGGAAGCCGAACTTGGGGATCTGGAGCGCCAACTCTGGGCGCTCCCGGCGATTTTGCGCGAAGCGCTGATACTCGTCGGCGCACAAGGTATGTCTTACGAAGAAGCGGCCATCGTATGCAACGTGCCGCTGGGGACGATGAAAGCCCGGATCTCGCGGGCCCGGGCCAGAATAGCCCGGGTGATGGGGCGCGAAATCACCGACACACCCGAACCGGCCGGTCCTGATTAACCTCATCTCACGCACTCGTGAGGGTGACGATGCAACAATTCGCGCCCGCCGTTCATTGGGCATTCAAACGTCCATGGAGTGCCGGATGTCATCCGCGGTCCCGTTCCACGACCAGGTCATCGCCATCCTTCCAAAACTGAGGGTTCAGGCGCTGGCGCTCACCCGCAATCGCGCAGCCGCCGAGGATCTCGTGCAGGACGCCGTTTGCAATGCACTGTCCGCCCAGGACAGCTTCATCCCGGGCACGAACTTCGCCGCCTGGATGCACCGGATCCTGCGGAACCGCTTCATCTCGAACCTGCGCAAGCGCCGGGACACGACCGACATCGACGACGTTCCGTCCTCCGTATTCGCGACCGACGCCTCCCATGAGGACCGGCTGGCCCTGAAGGAGCTTGGGGCGGCGATGACGCGACTGCCGACCGATCAGCGCGAGGCGCTGGTCATGGTGGTCGTGCACGGCATGAGCTACGAGGCGCTCGCGGACGCGACTGGCTGTGCCGTCGGGACCGCAAAGAGCCGCGTGTTCCGGGCGCGGCGTCAACTCGAGGCGTGGCTGGTGGGCGAGGTGCCGGGGCGGGATGCGCCGCGGCTCGGCCGTCTGGCCGACCGCAAGGCCGAAGCGAAGCCATCGAGCGGCCCCGCTTCTTCGCTCTAGTCAGTTTGAATTGTGATACGTGACGGTCGCTTTCACAGGACCGTCACCATTCGGGTCACGTTGGAATGAAATTTGTTCCGATGAGTCAGCGAAAGGACAAGCCGGTTCCGCTCACTCCCCCTCGGGATGAGCAGGCCGAGGCCGCCTTCAGCCTTTGGCTCCAACGTGGGCTGCATAAGCTGTTCGACGAGGTCGCGAACGAGCCGATACCGGAAGAGCTGCTGAAGATCATCGAGGAGGACCGGCGGAAATAGCCGGCCTCCTTTGGTGAGGAGCAGATCTCCACTCGACCGCGTGCCGTTTCTCCGGTCAGTCCGGGGTCGGCTGATGGGGTTGCTTGCGATCGCGGCGGTTCCTCTCGTCACCATGGCCGGCATCGCCGCCTGGCAAACCTACGAGGCGGGTGTCGGGCAGGGGCAGCAGCTCGTCCTGCTCGCCCGCGAATCGGCCATCGCCCGGCACCAGGCGGCGGTGCAGACGGTCCGCCAGATGCTCGGCGCGGCGGCGCAGACGGAAGCGGTGACCGATGCCGCCCGGTGCCCGGCCTATCTGAACCGGCTGCTGGAACTCGACCGGGAGTGGTACAGCGGCCTTCGGGTGGTCGGGTCCGATGGGCGGCTGGTCTGTGCGGCAGGCCCCGGGGGCAGCGCCCAGGAGGCGACGGCCAGTGCGACCGACCAGGCGCTGGCGAGGGATGCAGAAGCGGCCGGGGATCTCGTCGTTTCCCACGATTCCGCTTCGCCTGAAGGCGTCACCGCGGCATTCCCGATCATCCGCAACGGCGAGGCGCGCGGCGCCGTTCTCGCCGGCTGGCGCAAGGACCAGTTCATCGGCGCCGTTCCGGCCGCGAACGAGGCGATGATCTGGCTGGTCGATGCGAACGGCCAGCCACTCGTTTCGGATCCCGCCGCGGAGGATGCGCTGCCGCCGCCGGCGGTGATCAACGCGCTGCTGTCCGGGTCGCGCCGCGATACGCGCGCCGTTTCGCGCGGTGGCCAGCACTATGTCTATGCGTCCGGGCTGCTTTCGGACGGCTGGCGCGTGTTGGTCGGCCTTGACGAAACGGCGGGTCTGACGGCGGCGCGCGCGCTGCTGCTGGCGCGCTTCATCGAAACGGCGGTGCTGCTGCTGGTCGGCCTCGTCGCCGTCGGCATCGGCGTCAATGCGGCCGTGGTCGAGCCGATCAAGCTTTTCACCCGGGCCGTGAGTCGCTGGCGCGGCGGTGGTCCGTTCACGCCGGGCAACTTGACGGGCGTCCCCAGCGAGGTCGCCGAGCTTTCCACCGCTTTCTCGCAAGCGACGGGCAAGCTTGCGGACCGTGAGGCGCAACTCCGCAACGCGCTCAGCCATCAGGATCTTCTGATGCTGGAAATCCATCACCGGGTGCGGAACAATCTGCAAATCGTCGCGAGCCTGCTCAATTTGCAGGGGAGCCGCATCACGCAGCCCGCCGCGCAGGCGGAGTTTCAATCGGCGCGTGATCGCGTGCGGGCGCTTGCAACGCTGCACCGCCATCTTTACGCCCACGGGGAGTTGCACACGATCAATATGCGCAGCTTCCTGACGGAGCTATGCACCCAGCTACTCGAAGCGCTGGGTGAGGCGGAGGGTCAGCGCATCCGCCTCGACATCGAAGCTCCCGAATCACGGATGACGAGCGATCAAGCGGTTCCCTTGGCGTTGATCGTGACTGAAACGGTCACCAACGCCGTCAAGCACGCTTTTCCGGGCGGACGGCAGGGCGTCATTTCGGTGCGTCTTACAGCGGCCGAGGACAAGGTCGTGTTGCTGATCGAGGATGACGGGGTCGGGTTGGAGGCAGGTCGCGCGGAAAGTGCCGGGCGCGGGCCGGGCGGCATCGGCGTGCAGTTGATCCGTGGGTTCGCGCGCCAGCTCGGCGCCCGGCTGATCGTCGAAGAAGAGCGGGGAACGCGCTACGTGCTCGAGATTCCGTCGCGACCGGACGCAACCGCTCGGCGGCGCGCCGCCGAAGCGCAGGCCTTCACCGCCTGAATCCGAATGGGGCAACGAAACACTCGGCGCGCTCACCCCACGGCGACGTTGTCCAGCAAGCGAACCGAACCGATGCGCACGGCCGCAATCAACCGGCAGCCGCTCCGCGCGCTCGCGATCGGCTCGAGCGAAGTGCCGTCGACGAGCGCCAGATAGTCGGGCGGCAACCCTTTTCCGGTCAGCTCCGCCGAGGCCTGATCGAGCAATCCCGCGGCCGCCGATCCGGCCGCCAGCCTCGCCGCGAGCCGAGTGAGCGCCCCATGCAGCAGCGGCGCCCGTTCCCTTTCTTCGCCGGAAAGAAACCGGTTGCGGGAAGAGAGTGCGAGGCCATCCGTATCCCGCACGGTCGGCACGCCGACGATGCGGACATGCAGATGCAGGTCCTGCACCATGCGCCGTATCACCTGAAGCTGCTGCCAATCCTTTTCGCCGAAAAATGCGAAATCGGCGCGGGTCTGGCTGAACAGCTTGGCGCAGACGGTCGCGACGCCGCGAAAATGCCCAGGGCGCTGGATGTTTTCCCAGAACCGCGACGGCCCGCCGACCTCGACCAGCGTGGCGTCGTTCGCCGGATACATCACGGACACGTCCGGAAGCCAGGCGAGCGCGCAACCCGCCGCTTCCAGCCCCGCCAAGTCCTCCTCTTCGGTCCGGGGATAGCGCCCGAAATCCTCGTGGGCGCCGAACTGCGTCGGGTTGACGAAGATCGAGGCGACCGTTGCGTGGCCGGTCCTGACCGCCTCCCGCACCAAGGTCAGATGGCCGTCGTGCAGGGCACCCATCGTCGGCACCAGGGCAACGCCGCCATGCCCCGCCAGGAGGGCCCGCCGCGCTTCATGCAGTTCCGGAAGGGTGCGAGCGACCTTCATGAGGACGGCAATCTGGCGCGGCGGGCACTATCCGGCAAGCCTGGGAGCGGATCGTCTCAATAGTTTCTCATGAGTGCGATCAGCCGCCCTTGCACGCGTACGCGGTCGGCCGGGAAGATCCGGGTCTCGTGCCGCTCATTCGCGGGTTCAAGCGCGATCGAATTGCCGCGCCTGCGGATGCGCTTGAGCGTGACCTCGTTCTCGTCCACGAGCGCCACCACGATCTGGCCGTTTTCGGCGGTGTCGGAACGCCGGATGATAACGGTATCGCCGTCCAGGATGCCGGCGTCGATCATGGAATCGCCGGCGACTTCCAGCGCGTAATGCTCACCGGAGCCGATAAGGGTAACGGGCACCTCGATCGTATCGGCCTGATCGCGCAACGCCTCGATCGGCAGCCCGGCGGCGATCCGCCCATAGCGCGGAAGTTCAATCGCCGCCGCGTCGTTGGCGGCACGCACCCCGGGCAGGCGCGGCGTGAAATCGCCCCGGATCACGTTGGGCGTAAAGCTTGGCGCGGGCTCGGGCGCCTCGTTGCGCGGCGACTCGCCCGACGTGGCGACGCCCGTCTTGTTCGGCGCCCGGATCACTTCGAGCGCCCGCGCGCGATGGTGACGGCGAACCAGAAAGCCGCGCTCTTCGAGTGCCGAAATCAACCGATGGATACCGGACTTCGAGCGAAGCTGAAGCGCGTCCTTCATTTCCTCGAAGCTTGGGGAACAGCCGGTTTTCTGGAGATACTGGTCTATATAGACAAGCAGCTCGTGCTGCTTACGGGTCAGCATGGCTGATCGCATCTCCCCGACGGGCCGGCTCCGCTCATCGTCATGATGCTGGGAACAAACCGGCAACCCCGAATCGTTCTACATTGGTTCGCGCGCGCCGGTCAAGCGATACACCCCGCGTGTTAATGAAACATCAGAGGCAAAGCGCCGAAAGGACAATAACATCGACCTGCTCGCCCGCCGCCATGGCGGGGGCATGGGGCGGGCGCAGAATGAGTGCGTCCGCGCGGGCGAAGGTGCGCAGCATCGCCGAATCCTGAAGCGGGAAGGGCGTCGCCAGCGGCAACGCGCCGGTTTCTTCTGATAGCGTCGCCCGTAGATGGTCGGCGCGGCCATCATTCGCGGGCAGCGCCGTCCCGAGGCGCGCGGGGCGAGTCGGCGCCGCCGCGCCAGGGCCGCCCGATAGTCGGTCGACCGCCGGCAACAGGAACAGCAGCGCGCAAACCAGGGCGGAGACCGGATTGCCGGGCAGGCCGAGCACCGGCATTTCCCCCAAGCGACCATGCATCAGCGGCTTGCCGGGCCGCATGGCGATTTTCCAGAACGCAACCGTCAGCCCGCGGGCGGCGAGAGCGGGCACCACGAGATCGTGGTCGCCGACGCTTGCCCCGCCCGTGACCACGAGAAGATCGGCGCCCCGGGCACCATCGGCGGCGGCACCGATCGCGCCGACATCATCGGCGACGATCGGCAGCACCTGGGCTTCTGCGCCGGCCGCCCGGGCGAGCGCTGCCAGCGCATGGGCGTTGGACGACACGATGCCGCCCGCCGGCAGCGCCTCGCCGGGCAGCGCGATCTCGTCGCCCGTCGACAGAATGGCGATGCGCGGTCGGCGCCGCACCAGCAGCCAGGGATGGTTGCCCGCGGCGGCGAGGCCGATGTCGCGGGCCGTCAGCCGCCGGCCGGCGGGAAGGATCGTGTCGCCGGCCGCGAAATCCTGTCCGGCGCGCCGGATGTGACGGCCCGGCGCAACGCTTTCCCGAACGAGCACGCGGTCCCCCGCCCGTTCGGCGTCCTCCTGCAACAGAATGGCGTCGGCACCCTCCGGAATGACGCTGCCGGTAAACAGCCGCACCGCTTCGCCCGGCCCGACCCGGCCGGCGAAGGGATGGCCGGCGGGCGCGGCCCCGATCACGCGCAAGGATTGCCCGGCGGCTCCGTCCACCTGCCGGAGCGCGTAGCCGTCCATCGCTGAAACGTCGGCAGGTGGCTGGGTGAGGCGCGCGAGCACCGGTTCCGCAGTGACGCGGCCCCATGCTTGCGCGAGCCCGACCGTTTCGGCGGCAACCGGAACCACGGAGGCGACGATGCGCGCGCGGGCCTCGTCCACACTGATCATGTCCGGCCCCTCTCAGGCTTGCTCGAAAGAGCCGCTCTTGCCGCCGTCCTTGCGGGTGACCCTGAGCGCCTCGATGCGCATCCCGCGATCGACCGCCTTGCACATGTCGTAGACGGTGAGCGCCGCGATGCTGGCCGCGGTCAGCGCCTCCATCTCGACACCCGTCTTGCCGGTGGTGCGGACGGTCGCTTCGACGTCGATCGCGGCGGCCGCCTCGTCGGCCACCAGATCGACCGTCACGGCCGTCAGCGGCAGCGGATGGCAGAGCGGGATGAGGTCGGCGGTGCGCTTGGCGGCCATGATGCCGGCGAGCCGTGCCACCCCGAGAACGTCGCCCTTCTTCGCCGTGCCGCGCGCGATCATGGAGAGCGTGTCCGGCTGCATCACCACACGCGCTCTCGCCGTTGCGCTGCGGGCGGTGTCAGGCTTGGCGGACACGTCGACCATGACCGCACGGCCTTCGGCGTCGAAATGGTTGAAGCCGCTCACGCGTTTGGGCGGGCTTCGGAATAGTCCAGCAACATTCGGGTCGCGACCTCGACATTCGGCTCCCGCATCAGGCTCTCGCCCACCAGGAAGCAATGAGCGCCAGCGGCGGCGATGCGCTGCACGTCGGCATTGGTCCTGATGCCGCTTTCAGCGATCAGGAAACGGTCGGGCGGCACGAACGGTCCAAGTTCCACCGTGTTCCGAAGATCCGTCTTCAACGTCTTGAGATTGCGGTTGTTGACACCGATCAGCGAGGTTGCGAGGCCGAGCGCGCGATCGAGTTCCCGGCGGTCGTGGACCTCCGCCAGCACGTCCATGCCGAGCGAGCGGGCCAACGCTTCGAGGTCGCGGGCTTCGGCATCGGACAGCGCCGCCATGATGAGCAGGATGCAGTCCGCGCCCATCGCCCGGCTCTCATAGACTTGCCAGGGTTCTAGAATGAAATCCTTGCGCATGACCGGGATCTGAACGGCGGCTCGAGCGGCCTTCAGGTGCTCGGGACTCCCCTGGAAATGCGGCGCGTCGGTCAGCACGGAAAGGCAGGTCGCGCCGCCCGCGGCGTAGGCGCGGGCCAGCGCCGCAGGGTCGAAGTCGGCGCGGATCAATCCGCCGGAGGGCGACGCCTTCTTGATTTCGGCGATCAGCGCGAAACGGCCCTTGGCCGTCTGCTCCTTGAGGCAATGTCCGAACGGACGCGGCGGCGGTGCGGCGATCGCCTTGGCGCGGACGACCTCGAGCGGATAGCGGGCCTTGCGGCCGCCGGTTTCGGCGCGCGTGTCCATGCAGATTCGCGCAAGCACGTCCGCGGGGCCAGCCTCGCCGGCCGGGTTATCCATGGTCCACCCTCCGCAACTCAGCCGGGGCGGCATCGACGCCGACCGGCTCCGAACGATCGGTTTCCCGCTTCAGCGTTTCGAGCACGGCGAAGGCCGCGCCGCCATCGATCGCGGCTTTCGCTTCCGCGACGCCGTCCCGAAGGTTGCCCGCGCGGTCCGCGACGATCAGGGCCGCCGCCGCATTCAGCAGCACGGTGTCGCGATAGGGACCGGGCGCGCCTTGCAGCAGCGCAAGCAGCGCGGCGGCGTTGGTGCTCGCGTCACCGCCTCGGATGGCTGCAATCGGCGCTCGGGACAGGCCAGCATCCTCCGGTGTCACAACAAAACTGTGCACGGCGCCATCGCGCCACGCAACGACCAGGTTGTCTCCGGCCACGGAGAGTTCATCGAGGCCTTGCCCATGCACGACCCAGGCCGTTTCCGTCCCGAGACGGCCCAGCGTTTCGGCGATCGGCCGCAGCCAGTCCGGCGCGAACACGCCCGTCAGTTGCCTTCGCACGCCAGCCGGGTTCGCGAGCGGGCCGACCAGGTTGAAGATGGTGCGCGTTCCGAGTTCGACCCTCGGCCCGGCCGCATGACGCAAGGCGGCGTGGTGGCGGGGCGCGAACAGGAACGCGCAGCCGCAGGCGCGCAAGATGGCCGGCAGGCGTTCGAGTTCCACGTCCACATCGACGCCGAGAGCGGCTAGGACGTCGGCGGCGCCCGTCTTGGAACTCAGGGCGCGGTTGCCGTGCTTGGCGACGGGTACGCCGCACGCCGCGAGCACGAAGGCGACCGCCGTCGAGATGTTGAGCGACCCCGCGTTGTCGCCGCCGGTGCCGACAACATCGATCGCGCCGGGCGGCGCTTCGACGGGTGCCATGCACGCGCGCATGGCGCGCACCGCGCCCGTCATCTCGGCCACGGTTTCGCCGCGCACCCGCATCGCCATCAGCAGGGCGGCGATCTGCGCGGGTGTCGCCTCGCCCGCCATGATGATGCCGAACGCGTGCTCGGCCGCCGCCTCGTCGAGCGTCTCGCCCGCCGCGAGCCGGGCCAGCACGGGCTTGAGATTGGTGGACAATCAGGCGCGCCGGGTCAGGGCGATCAGGCGGCGCGGGCCGGCCGGTTCTCGCCGCGCGCGATCGCCAGGAAATTCGCCAGCATCCGGTGGCCGTGCTGGCTGGCGATGCTTTCCGGATGAAACTGCACGCCGAACACCGGCATGGCGCGGTGCCGCAGGCCCATGATGATGCCGTCTTCGGTTTCGGCCGTTACGTCCAGCGCGGCAGGCAGCGTTTCGCGCTCCACGATCAGCGAATGGTAGCGGGTGGCTTCGAATGGCGAGGGGAGGCCAGCGAAAATGTCCGTCGCCCGGTGGCGGATCGGGCTGAGCTTGCCGTGCATCGGCACCGGCGCCCGCTTCACGACGCCGCCGAAAACCTGTCCGATCGCCTGGTGGCCGAGGCAGACGCCGAGCACCGGCAGCTTGCCCGCCGCCGCTTCGATCAGGGCGAGGCAGATGCCCGCTTCGTTCGGAGTGCAGGGACCGGGCGAGAGCACGATCGCCTCCGGCTGCATCGCCAGCGCTTCGCCGGGTGTGACGGTGTCGTTGCGGCGCACCTCGCACCGCGCCCCGAGATCGCCCAGGAAGTGCACGAGGTTGAAGGTAAAACTATCGAAGTTGTCGATCAGGAGGATCATGGC
>JAFAXA010000091.1 GCA_019241425.1 Acetobacteraceae bacterium
GCAAACCCGAGAGAACATGCGCCGGTGCGGGGCCGCACGCTTCAATCAGCCAAGCCGGACTCGCCGAGCGGCGACGGGAGAGTTGCGCCAGTCGTTAGGGGAAAGGCGTTCCCGGCTGCACGGGCAGGCATCGCGCAGAGCTTGCAGCTCCGCCTTGATCGCGTTGAGCTCCGCACGCAGGTGCGTTGTGTCGTCGGCGATTGTGTCGATCATCTCGCGCTAAGACTGCGTCTCCGTAAAACGTTTCGACACAAACGTTCTCCCGCACTGAGCGCGTTCGCGACGGCGTTTAACAAAATTTGGGCCTCCGCGACCTTTAGGCGGGGTGAATAAAGCGTTAAGCGAAACGACGTGGACGGTCACGGTAGGTTCTTCTGAAGAAATTCCGACTTGGGAATGCGCATTTCTTCACCCATCAGTGTCAGGCTACGACGGGCACCGCTATCAGGCGCTCGAGCTGCTCGATCTGCTGCACGAGCTGCCGCATCCGCGGTGCGTAGGCCGGCTCGAACTGGGCGGCGGCCGCCAGACAGCGTTGCCACATCGACTGATCCCACGTGGCGCGGTCGTAGAGGCGGATGGCGGAGTCAGGGTGCCGAATGGCCGCACGCTCGCACTCGGCGACGAGCGCCATTTCGAGCGTGGCGAGTTCGTCTCGGCGCGCGGCCACGCCGGCGGGCAGCCCCCCGCGATCGAGGCCGCGCTTGTGCGTCATAACGGGAGGGTTTGGCGGGCGGCCGGCATGGACGCGGCAACGGGGGCCGCGTCCGGTCGGGAGAGATGGGTCATGTTCGGAGCCGGCTGCGGGTATAGTCCTCCAGCCGGGCGATGCGGCGGTGACCGGGTCGTATTCGATGCCGGTGAGGCGGGTGGTGTCGCGCAGCGCTTCCGGCAGCAGCGCGAAGAACAGACCGGTGCCCATGCCGGGTTCGAGCACACGGCCGCCCACAAAACCGAGGCGCTGCACCGCGCGCCAAAGCGCACGGATGACCGGCTCCGGCGTGATGTGCGCGTACTGGGTGGAGCGTTGCAGGGCCGCGTATTCGCCGCCGGAGACGGCGGCCGCGAGTTCCTCGCCGATCGCTTCCCAGCTCGAGCGGAACCCGCTCGCTCCCGGCAACGCCAGGCAATGCAGTTCGCCCGCAGCGTGCCCGATTTCGTGCTGAAGGGCAGGTTCGCCGATTTGGTAGCTCGACCTGCTCGCGCTCGAGCAGGAGATGGGCTTCGCGCTCGGGCGTTCGCGCGCGTGGTGGCAGCGTCTTCTACAACGACGGTAGGGCGGGGCGGGACCCCACGTGCCGCCTTGCCCAGTGTTCCTCCTTCCATCAGCGCAGACTCCGGGGGCTTGCCGGCAACCGGGAGAGAGCCTTCTTTGCTCGCATGAGCCCACCCACCATGCCCGCTGCCTCCCTGTTCACTCCGGCCGAACGCGCCTGGCTACGCCAGGAACTCGGGGTTCACTTCGGCTCCGGACCGCAGATTGCTGATGGGGCTGTTTCTCCGAGCCTGGAAGTCCGGCCCTGAAAAAGGCAAGCCCAAGCTACCGCCGGCGGCTCGCTCGTTGCTGGACCGCGGCATGATCGAGATCAGGCCGGGGCGTATCGGCTTCTCGGCGTTTTTCACGGAAGCTGGCTGACCGCGCTGCGACAACCCGTGCTCGACCCACGAGCAATGGACCCGAGCCAATTTGGGCTCCTGCGAGAGCAGTTGGGCCGGCAGGAGCCGGAGTGGACGGGCGAACACCCGCGCAACGTCTGACAGAACTGCGTTCCCGCATCCCGAGTGCCTCCGTCATTGCGCCGCCTACGATCCACCAAAGAAGAATCCGAACACGCTACTATCGGTTCGACCACGCAACCCCTGAAGTGAAACCATCACGCTGACTCACATAATTAAGCCCAAGCCTCTCAAACGTACATAACACCCTCTAGCTCGGACCGGAATGCGACGTGGCGGCCCCCACTCAAAAGGTAATCTGCACCTTCGAGTGCTTGTCGCGCTGCTTAGCGAGACCGAACGCGGCGGAGGCCTGGTCCGCCGGCACGGACGCCGTGAGCAGGGGGGTCACATCGATCAGCCCGCGATCGAGACAGGCGACGGCGTGCGCGAACTCGCGGTCGAAGCGCATCGCTCCCCGCAGGTCGATCTCTTTTGCCATGACCAGATTGCCCGCGACCGGGAACTTGCCGGGGGGCAGCGTGCCCACCTGCACCACGGTCCCGCCGGGCCGTGTCGACTCTAGGCAGGTCGCGAGGCCCGCCGGGTTACCGGACACCTCAAACGCCACCTCGAACCCGGCCGTCTCGCCCACAGTGCGCGCAAGCGCCTCGGCCTCGCGCGCGACGTTCACTGTCGCGTCCGCGCCGATCCGCCGGGCGAGCGCCAATGGCTCGTCCAGAATATCGGTGATCGTAATAGCCTCTGCCCCGGCCCTTTTCGCTGCGAGCTGGACGAGGAGCCCGATTGGCCCCGCCCCGGTGATCAGTACCGAGCGGCCGAGCATCGGTCCTGCCCGCTCGACCGCATGCAGCGAGACGGCAAGTGGCTCCGCGAAGGCGGCGATGGTGAATGGCAGATCGTCAGAAACGGGATGGATCTGGCTCTCGTCTACCACCACGAAGTCCGCGAAGCCGCCCTGCATATGCGGGAACTTGCTCGCGCTGCCCATGAAAAACACGTTGCGGCAGAGATTGCCCCGTCCCTCGCGGCAGGCGAAGCAGTGCCCGCAATTGCGGCCGGGATGGATAGCAACCCGCTGACCCGGCCGGATCCGCCGCACTTCCGGCCCGACCTCGGCCACCTCGCCCGAGAACTCGTGGCCGGGAATTAGCGGCTCGCGAATAACGAAATCTCCGTTTCGTCCCTCAAAATAATAGTGCAGGTCCGAGCCGCAGATGCCGGCCGCCCGCACCCGCACCTTCACGCCATGCGGCGACACGGCAGGCTCGGCGTGCTCTTCGAGCCGCAGATCCTCCGCCTTGTGAATGACGCAAACACGCATTGGCGTTCTCTCTCCTGAGTTACCGGGGAACTGCCGCATATCCCCCTTGCCGAGCTCCGTATATTAATATACCACCGGTGAGATGGCAACCCGTGTTCCTCTTACTCGGACCCGCCTCTCCGATGCGGTATACGAGAAGCTCCGCGAACAGATCGTGCGGACGGCACTGCCGCCTGGGAGCCGGATCGCCGAAAGCGAGTTTGCTGAGCAGCTGGGCGTCAGCCGCACGCCGGTCCGGGAGGCGCTGCTGCGCCTTGCGGACGAGGGACTGGTCGAGATGTTCCCGCAATCGGGCATCTACGTCACGCCGATCCGGCGTGCGGCGGTAAGCGAGGCGCAATTCATCCGCGAGCATCTCGAATGTGCCGTCATCCGCGAGGCGGCGTCACGCATCGACGCGGCGGGCATTGCATCCCTGCGCGCCACGCTCGTCTTGCAGGAATTGGCGCAGAGTGCGCGCGATCTGGACGGGTTCTACGGGCTGGACGAGCGTTTGCACGAGCAGTTCAGCCAAATTGCCGGTCGCGACGGCATATGGCGGATGATCAAGCACAGCAAACCCCATCTCGACCGCGTGCGCTGGCTCAGCCTGCCGGTTGCCGAGCAGGTTCCGCATCTCATCCGACAACATCGGACGGTGGTGGACGCTGTCGCCCAGCACGACCCGGACATCGCGGCCGCCGCGCTCCGCGTGCATCTGCGCGAAGTGTATCGCACAATCGAGCAACTCGGCATTCGGGACGACGGCAACGAGAATTAGCCGCCCAGCTGTTAGCAACGGTCACTGAACATCAAGGGAAGGACGTCCATTATGCTGAAAAAGAAACGCTGGCAAATCGTGCTGCTGCTGTTCCTGGCAGGCATAGTCAACTATCTTGACCGCTCCGCGCTGTCGGTTGCGGCGCCCCTGGTCACGAAGGATCTCGGCCTCACGCCGGGCGACCTCGGCCTGATCTTTTCGAGCTTCTTCGTCGGCTATGCCATGTTCAATTTCATCGGCGGCTGGGCGTCTGACAAGCTTGGCGGCAAGCGCGTGTTCACACTCGCCATGGGCGTCTGGTCCACCTTCTGCGCGATGACCGCGGCCGCGACCGGCTTCGTCTCGTTGCTGGTGATCCGTGTATTCTTCGGCGTCGGTGAAGGCCCGCTCTCGTCGACGATGAACAAGGTCGTCAACAACTGGTTTCCGCATCGTGAGGCGGCGAGCGCGGTCGGCTACGCCAATTGCGGCACCCCGCTCGGCGGCGCGATCGCGGGACCGATCGTCGGCCTGCTCGCCGTCGCCTTCGGCTGGAAGGTTGCATTCGTCGCCATCGGCGCACTCGGCTTCCTTTGGCTCTCGTTCTGGGTCAAGCTCGCAACCGAAACGCCGCGCGAGCATCCGACGATCAGCGCCGAAGAATTGCGCGAGATCGAGGAGGACCATGCCGACCCGACCGCCGGATTGCCCTCGCAGCCGCTCGGCTTTTACCTCAAGCAGCCCGTCGTGCTCGCGACCGGTCTCGCCTTCTTCGGATACAACTACATCCTGTTCTTTTTCCTGACCTGGTTCCCAAGCTATTTGACGATGGCTCAGCGTCTCAGCATCAAGGATATGAGCATAGCCACGGTGCTACCGTGGATTCTCGGCTTCTGCGGCCTCGCCGCGGGTGGGGCGGTGTCGGACGCGGTCTTCCGCCGCACGGGCCGCGCTTTGTTTGCGCGCAAGCTCGTTCTGACCGTCTGTTTGAGCATTGCCGCCGTGTCGGTCGCAGTCGCGGGCCTTGTCACCACAGTTGGCAGCGCGCTCGCGTTAATGAGCGCCGCGGTGTTCTTCCTCTATCTCACCGGCAGCACGTATTGGGCGATCCTGCAAGATACAGTACGCGGCGAGAACATCGGCGGGGTCGGCGGCTTTATCCACATGATAGCCAATTGCGCCGGCATCATCGGCCCGGCCGTCACGGGTTACATCGTGCAGTACACGGGCGCCTTCACCAGCGCCTTCGTGCTGGCAGGTGGGATCGCGATCCTCGGCGTGCTGGGCGTTCTGGTGTTCGTGAGGCCGATCGCGGCGGCTGCGACGCACGCGGTCATCCCGGCGGTGCATTGATGGCGGTTCCCCGACTTGGTGAGCGCACGCTCGCAGCACTGCCGCCGGAGATCGTGCGTCCGGCCTATAACCGGCGAGCCATCTCCTGCGGCATCGTGCATCTCGGCATTGGCGCGTTCCATCGTGCGCACCAGGCAGTCTATACCGACGACCGCGTCGCTGCCGGGGAGAGCGGGTGGGGCATCGCCGGCCTGAGCCTTCGCTCGCCCGACGTGCATGACGCGCTCGCGCCGCAGGATGCGCTCTACACCGTCCTGCAACGCGGGCCGGACGGGGACCGCGCCCGCGTCATCGGCTCAGTGCTCGACGTGATCACCGTTCCGAACGATCCCGACCGCGCGATGCGGCGACTCACCGATCCGGCGGTGCGCGTCGTCAGCCTGACGGTCACCGAGAAGGCCTATTGCCAGGACGCCGCCACCAGCACGCTGGATGAAAACCACCCGGGCATCGTCGCCGATCTCGCCGCGAAGGCGTTCCCGAGGACGGTGCCCGGCCTGCTCGCCGAGGCGCTCCGCCGGCGCTGCGAAGAAGGGGTAGGCGGCATCACGGTTTTGGTTTGCGACAACCTGCCGAGCAACGGCGATACCGTCGCGCGCATTGTCGGCCGTTATGCTGAACTGCGCGACCCGGCGCTCGCCGGCTATATCGCGAACGAGGCCGCGTTTCCCTGCACGATGGTGGATCGCATTGTGCCCGCGACGACCGACACCGATCGTGCGGCTGTGACGCGCCTCGGCTACGAGGATGCATGGCCGGTCGTCGCCGAGCCGTTCTCGCAATGGGTGATCGAGGACCGGTTCGTGCGAGGCCGGCCGCGTTGGGAGGAAGCCGGCGCCGAGATCGTGCGCGATGTGCGGCCGTACGAGCTGATGAAGCTCCGTGCGCTGAACGGCGCCCATTCCTCGCTCGCCTATCTGGGCGCTCTCGCCGGGCTGGAGACGGTCGCCGACGCGACGGCGGACCCGACGCTGTCCGCTTTCCTGCGCGCGCTTTGGGACGAAGACCTCCTGCCGGGCATCCCGGCCGTGCCGGGGATGGACCTGCCCGGATACACAGCGGAACTCACCACCCGCTTCCGCAATACCGCTATCCGTCACCGCCTGCGCCAAATCGCGATGGACGGCTCGCAGAAGCTGCCGCAACGGCTGCTCAGCCCAGCGCTCGACCGTCTCGGGCAAGGCGCCATGCCGCGGCGGATCGCGACCGTTGTGGCCGCCTGGATGCGGTTCCTTCAAGGCCGCGACGAGCAGGGCCGCGTGTATGAGGTCAACGATCCGCTGGCCTCGCGCTTGACCGCTCTCGCGTCGGAGGCAGGCGATGACGCCGAGGCGCTCGCGGGCGCGCTGTTCGGCGTGAGCGAGGTGTTCGCGCCGGACCTCGTCGCGCATGACGGCTTCCGCACGGAAGTGATACGGGCGCTCGGCTCGCTGCTGCAACGCGGCGTCCGAGCGATGTTGGGCACGTTATCCGAACATGCGCCATGAACGAAGCGACGAACATCGACGCGAGCGCGACACCGGCCATGCTGCGCCGGGTCGCGTTCGCGTCGTGCATCGGCACGACCGTCGAGTGGTACGATTTTTTTATCTACGCCACGGCGTCGGCGCTGGTCTTCAACAAACTTTTCTTCCCGAGCTTCGATCCACTGATCGGCTCGCTCGTCGCGCTCGGCACCTATGCGGCGGGGTTCATTGCACGCCCGATCGGCGGCCTCGTATTCGGCATCATCGGCGACCGCAGGGGTCGCAAGCTCGCGCTGGTGACAACGCTTCTAATCGTTGGCACGGCGACCTTTGTGATCGGGCTGATGCCCACCTACGCGACCATCGGAATCGCGGCGCCCTTGGTACTGCTGTTCATCCGCCTGCTGCATGGCTTTGGCATCGGCGGCGAACAGGACAACGCGATCCTGATCACTTTTGAGCACGCGCCGCCGCAGTCGCGCGGCTATTTCGGTTCCTGGGTGCAGATTGGCGCGCCGGCCGGATTCGTGCTGCCGCTCGGCATTTTTGCGATCCTGACGGCGAGCATGTCCGATGCGGCGTTTCTTTCTTGGGGATGGCGCATTCCGTTCCTGTTGAGCGCGCTGCTCGTGGTGATAGGCCTCTACATCAGGCTGAACCTCTCGGAGTCGCCGTTGTTCAAGCGCGAGAAGCATCCGGAACCGCATCCGTTGCGCGCTGTCTTCTCGCAGTGCCGCCGCAACTTGCTGCTTGGTTGCGGCGCCAAGCTGCTGGAGAGCACCGTCTTCACCACTTACGCAGTGCTGCTCACCGCTTACGCGGTCAGTCGTGGCATCCCGAAAGCCGTGATGACCACCGCGACCCTGATCGCGATTCTGATCGAGTTAGGAATGATCCCAGTTTTCGGCGCCTTCTCCGACAAGATTGGTCGTCGTCCGGTCTATCTGTTGAGCGCTCTGCTCAATGTCGTGCTCGCCTTTCCGGTGTTCTGGCTCGTCTACGCCGATCGAGAAGCGCTGATCTGGCTTGGGCTGGTCGGCGTGATCGCTCTCGGTCATAGTGCGATGTATGGGCCGCAGGCGGCCTTCTTCGCCGAATTGTTCCCGACGCGGCTTCGCGCCACCGGCATCTCCTTCGTGCAGCAGATCGGCGCGCTGATCGGCTCCGTCGGCGGTCTCGCTGCCGGCTGGCTGCTCGCGGTCGGGAACGGGACGCCGTGGCTGCTCGCCGGCTATGTTGTCTTCGTCGGCCTCATTACGCTCGCCTGCACCGGTCTCCTCTTTGAGACGGCACCGCGCATCGGGGGCGAGCGGGGGCGTCAATATCCCAACATCCGCCACTAACCAGTGAGGAGATCGATATGCAAGAAACGTGGCGTTGGTTTGGGCCGGACGACGTGGTTCCTCTGCATGCGATCCGACAGGCCGGTGCCTCCGGCGTGGTAACCGCGCTTCATCAGATCCCGTACGGCTCGCTCTGGGACGTGGAAGCCATCGAGCAGCGGATGGCGGTCATCGCGGCCGACGCCTCGCTCGCCCTGCATTGGAGCGTGGTCGAAAGCCTGCCCATCCATGAGCGCATCAAGCTCGGCGAGGGAGATCTGTCCGGCCTCTTCGACACGTATCGCCAGTCGATGCGCAATCTCGCGGCCTGCGGCATCAAGACAATCTGCTACAACTTCATGCCGGTAGTCGACTGGACCCGCACCGAACTCTACCACCCCCTTCCAGGCGGCGGCCGCGCGCTCCGTTTCAATATGCACGAGTTCGCGGCTTTCGACTGCTTCATGCTCGGGCGCGCCGGCGCCGAGACCGATTATTCAAACGAGGTTCTCGCGAAAGCGCGGGTCTGGTTCGATCGCGCCTCCGAAACCGATCGAGAGACGCTGCTCGCCAGCATCATGGCTGGTCTTCCAGGTGCCTTCGACCGCTACGATATTCCGTCGCTCCGTCTCATGCTGGACCGCTACAAGGATATCTCGCGGGATGCCCTTCGGGAAAACCTAGCCCGGTTCCTGCGGGAGGTGATCCCGGTGGCGGAGGAGTTCGGCATTCACATGGCGATTCACCCCGACGATCCGCCGCGCGACATCATGGGCCTGCCCCGGATCGTGTCCGGCGCGGACGATCTCGCCTTCATCACCTCGACCGTCTCCTCGGAGGCCAACGGCATCACATTCTGCACGGGTTCGCTCGGCGCCGGGCCGCAGAACGACGTCCCCGCGCTCGCGCGCAGGTTTGCCGGACATATTCATTTCGTGCATCTGCGCAACGTCGCCAAGGAGCCGGACGGGTCGTTCATGGAAGCCGATCATCTGGGCGGTGACACCGACATGGTCAGCGTGGTCGAAATCCTGCTTGAGGAGCAGAAGCGGCGGCGGGACGCCGGCAAAACGGGATGGCGCATACCGTTCCGGCCTGATCACGGGCACGAGTTGCTGGATGATGCCGGCAAGAGGAGTTTTCCCGGTTATTCCGCCATCGGTCGGCTAAAGGGTCTGGCGGAAATCCGCGGCGTCATGACCGCCACCGCGCAGTTGCGTGGTTTACCTACCTAGCCCAGCCTGCCTGGGCAGGCCCGTGGACAGCTTTGCCTGCTCCTCTTGTCGCGTTGCGTTCACCTGGATCCTGTTTATACTCGGTGCAAATCGATCCTTGGTCGCACCGTGGTCGGCGCGGAGGAGGCCCGACACAATGAAATCATTGGCGACCTAGTCACCCGTGCCAGATCTGAACGTGAGCGCCGTCAGTGAGAAGCGCCGCACTGGCTCGTGACAGTGCGTAGTCGGTCGCGGCGGTAAGATTCTTCCCGGCAAGCAGCTGCGCGTGCGTGTACATTTCAGAGATTGGACACACGGAGCGCTGCCTCGGAACCAGACTGTTCCCCAGCATGTTGGGTCTTTCGTCAAGCGTGCCGTGAACGAAAATGATGGCCGCGTCATCTTCCGGTTCTCTCATCGAAAGCATCTAGCAGTCCGCTGAAAAACTCCGAAAGCGGATAGCAGATTGTGCGAGGGTTTAGCCGGTCCTCGCTGTGTGCATCTGGCCGCCCGCAATCCGGCCTCGGAGCCGGCCCCTGAGAACGAATTCGTATTTCGGTGCACAGACTCCCCCCCTCACGCGCTCACCAGTTTGGGAATGCGGATCAGATTGTAGCCGATCAGATTGAGCAGGAAGTCAGCGCCGACCCGAGCAATCCCGCGATGCTTGGTTCTGCGCATCGTGCCGTGTTGCTTGCCCCAGCCGAAGATGCACTCGATCATGGCGCGTCGCGTTTGCGACATGCGGTAGCCCGGATGCCGCGTCGTGCGCCCGTCAATGGCGCTGCGCCGTCGCTTGCCGGTCTTGGTCACCGCATCGTTGCTGGCCACGTGCGGCGTCACCTCCAGGTCGCGCAGCGCCGCCACGTGTTCGGCCGTGTCGTAGGCCTTGATCTTCGCCCACGGTGACGCGCCGGCCGGCCGCCTTCCGTCTAGCCTTCAGCATCGCTTCCGAGGTCCGGCGTTCGGCCGTGCCATCGGCTTGCGTCACTTGGCCGGCGACCGCCAGCCCGTGCCGGTTCTCCATTAGGGCGTGGCCCATGTAGGCGAGTTTCGCCTCGCGACCGGCGGCCTTGCGGTAGAGCCGACTCGCCGGATCGGTGACGCTGGTATGGGTGTCGTTCTTTCGCTGCTGGCCGCGGAAGTTGGCGCCGTCGGTGTCATCGCTGCTGCCATCTTTGGGGCGGAAGCTCTTCTGCGATCCCTCCGCTGGCCATTCCACCAGGCTACGCCTGGCGAAACCTTTGGCCAGCTTCGCCCAGGCCTCAATCAGCGTGCCGTCCACCGAGAAGTGCTCGTCCGAGAGCAGCGGCTTGACCTGCGGATGGTCCAGCAGCCTGGTCATGAACTTCTGGAAGATGTCGCCGCGCTGCAACCGCTCGCGGTTCTTGGTGAAGGTTGTGGCGTCCCACGCGGGGTCATCGGGCGACAGGCCTACGAACCAGCGATACAGCAGGTTGTAGTCCAGCTGCTCCATCAGCAGACGCTCCGAGCGGATGCCGTAGAAGACCTGCAGCAGCAACGCACTCAGCAATTGCTCGGGCGGGATAGAGGGACGACCGTCAGGCGCATACAGCCGGCCGAGGCTCGGGCTCAGCTGCGTGAAAACGTCCCGAACCAGCTGTCGCACTCGTCGCAACGGATGCTCGGCCGGAACCCGGCTCTCGGGCGAAAGATAGGAGAACAGCTTGCCCTGATCCCGGAACCTGCCGCGCATAACGCCTCCGTCCGCCTTCAACAGATCCGGGGAATCATTTTGCACCGGGTCGGAGCAAGGGTTTTTCAGCGAACTGCTAGAGCTTGACACTTTGTCGTGTGTTATGCAACGTTCACACAAGTAAGGTCCTCGTGTCATCAATCTGGACCATGGCAGTTGGTCAGGGCCGTTAATGGGAATGTGCGCCGAGATTGTCTCCTCTGCTGATTTCTCTTCGCCGTCAGCGTGATCCATCATCCACCCTGCGAGACGCT
>JAFAXA010000172.1 GCA_019241425.1 Acetobacteraceae bacterium
CCGAGCAGGGCGGTCGCCGCCTGCTTGGCGCGGGCGACACGCACGTCCCGCTCCGTCGTGCCGAGCCCGCCCGCCAGCACGTCGGCGACCCGCGCGTAGAGTTCCCGCAGCAATGTCGCCTTCCAGCCGTTCCAAACCCGCGACGACACGGCGCGCATGTCGGCAACGGTCAGCACATGCAGCAAGCGCAGCCGTTCGGGAGATTGGATCGTGTCGGCCAGATCGAGGATGGTCTTCGGATCGTCGATGTCGCGCTTGAAGGCGTTGTGGCTCATCAGCAGATGGTGCAGCACCAGCCAGGACACGGTTTCCGTTTCTTCGGCGGTCAGGCCGAGCATCGGACAAACTCTGAGCGCGACCTCGGCGCCGATCTGCGAGTGGTCGCCGCCGCGTCCTTTGGCGATGTCGTGCAGCAGCATCGCGACGTAGAGAGGACGCCGGGACTGCATATGGCCCATGATCTCGGAGGCGATCGGCGCCACGTCGTCGAGTTCGCCCCGTTCCAGCGTGTTCAGCACCCGCACCGTCTCGATCGTATGCTCGTCCACGGTGAACACGTGGTACGTGTCGAACTGCATCTGTCCGACGATCCGCCCCCAATCCGGCAGATAACTGCCGAGAAATCCCGTCTCGTTCAGGATCGAGAGCCACTGTGCGCCGTCCGCACGGTGCTGCTCTCCCTCGCCGCCGCAAAGCAGGTCGAGGAAGATGGCCGCCGCTTTCAGATCGCCGCGCAACGATACGGCGCGGCGCTGGTTGCGGATGAACCGGCGCAGCGCCAACGGATGCAATTGCAGCCCGCGATTGCGGGCAATCTGCAAAATGCGCAGCATCTGGATTGGCTCGTCCGCGAAATCGCGGCCGCCCATCGGCAGCAGCTTGCCTTCGGCGAGAATGAAGCCCGCGTCGAGCAGCCCCGCATCCGTTCCGGCGGCGGCAGCAGGCGCGCCGAGCGCCGCGCGCAGGATTGCGGGCTCCAGCACGCGGGTCAGACTGACCACCTTGCGAATGGTGAGGAAGTAATGCCGCATGAACCGCTCGACGCCGTCCTGGCGGCCATGCCGTGTGTAGCCCATGCGGGCGCCGATCACCGGCTGGAGATCGAAGGTCAGCCGCTCCTCGGCCCGACCGGCGACGTAATGCAGGTGAAAGCGCACCGTCCACAGGAAGTCCCAGGACCGGCGCATATGCTTCACTTCGATCGGCGTCATGATGGCGAGGTTGGGTCGATCCCCGTGCGCAAGGGCGTCGAGATTGTCGATCGCGAACACGTAGCGAACGATCCAATAGAGCGTTTGCAGATCGCGAAGGCCGCCCCTGCCCTCCTTGATGTTGGGCTCGACCATGAACGGGCTATCGCCGTAGCGTTCGTGCCGGACATCGCGCTCGGCCTGCTTTGCCGCGATGAAATCGGCGGCGCCGTCGCCCATGTTGGCGGCGCGAAAGCGAAGCATGAACTCCTCGAACAACGCGGCATCACCCGTGATGCGGCGCGCGTCGAGCAGCGACGTGCGAACCGTTTGGTCCTTGCGCGCTTCGGTGATGCAGACTTCGACCGAGCGCGTCGCGTGGCCGACCTTCAGCCCGAGATCCCAGAGGAAATACAGCAGATACTCGACGATCCCTAGTGTCGCCGCGTCGGGTTCGTGCGCGGTCAGAAACAGCAGGTCGATGTCGCTGAAGGGCGCGAGGACGTTGCGCCCGTAGCCGCCGGTCGCGACGATCGCGAGCCGGTCCGCGGGCCCCGCTTCCGCGCGTCCGGCCGTATGTTCGTAAAGCGCACTGATCAGGCTGTCCGACATCGTCGCCAGCATGCGGGCGGCCTGGAACCCGGTCAGCTGTCCGCGCTCGAACGTGTCCCGCACCTGTTGCTGGATACGGGCGAGATGCCGCCGGAACACGGCGAGCACGTCCTCGCGCGTATGGTCGGCCGCCTCCCCGGGCAGCGCCGCCAGGGCTTTGGACAACGCGGCGGCCGCGTCCGCGCTGGCTTGATGGTGGATCGAACTCGACATGGCGCGGGAGACTAAAGGTTACTTCTCTGCCGGAACAGGAAGGAGATCACGAATTCTATATAATGTGTCCAAGGCCTCACGCGGCGTCATCCGATCAGGATCGGCGGCGCGGAGGGCAGCGAGCGCTTCCTCGCCCTCCCTGTGCTCGGGCGCGACCTCGGGCGCCGCCGCGAATAACGGCAATTCCGCGATCGGCGCCTCCCGCAACCCCGGGGGGCCGCCGTTTTTTTCCATGCGCGCGAGTAATGTCCCGGCCCGGCGCACCACGGAAGCCGGCACCCCGGCGAGTTGCGCGACGTGCACGCCCCAGCTCCTGCCGGCCGCTCCCGGCGCGACCTCATGGAGAAAGACGACCGTGCCGCCCCAGGGCTTCACCCGCATGGTGTGCGGCGCCAGGCAGGGCAGCCGGTCGGCGAGTTCCGCCAGCTCGTGGAAATGGGTTGCGAAAATCGTGCGGGCGCGATTGGAGGAGTGCAGCGCTTCCAGCACGGCCCAGGCGATCGCCAATCCGTCGAGCGTTGACGTGCCGCGCCCGATCTCGTCCACGACCACCAGCGAACGCGGGCCGGCGCCATGCAGGATGGCCGCCGTTTCGATCATTTCAACCATGAAGGTGCTGCGTCCGCGCGCGAGATCGTCGGACGCACCGACCCGGCTGAACAGCCGGTCAACCACGCCGATGGTGGCCCGCGCCGCCGGCACCGGCAGCCCCGCCTGCGCCAGGACGACGGCCAGCGCATTCTGGCGCAGAAAGGTTGACTTGCCGGCCATGTTCGGGCCGGTGAGCAGCAGCAGCCGGCGCTCGGGCGAGAGATCGCAGTCATTTGGCACGAAGGCCGTGCCGCCGGACAACGCCGATTCCACCACCGGGTGACGCCCGGCCTCGATCCGAAAGCAGGCATCCTCGGTGATCGCCGGACGGCACCATGTTCCCGGCGCCGCCAGCGCCGCCGCGCCCTGCGCCACGTCGGCAAAGGCCAGCGCGTCGGCGCAGGCGGCGATCGCGTCGGCCTCGCCGAGCACGAGCGCGGTCAGCTCGGCGAGGATCGCGCTTTCGCGGGCGGCGGCCCGCTCCGCCGCCTCGCTGATGCGCCGGTCGAGTTCGGCGAGCCAGGGCGACCCGAACCGCGCGCCGTTCGCCATCCCTTGCCGGAGGGTGAGATCAGGCTGCGCGCGCAAAGCCTCGACGGAAGCGGACGGCGCCTCGATCACGTAACCGAGTTGCGCGTGGTGCCGGATCTTGAGGTTCGGCACCGCGTAGCGTTCGGCGAGTTCGCGCTGCAATTCGGCCAGCACGCGGCGGCTGTCGTCCTTGAGCGCCCGCTCCGCGTCGAGTTCCGTGTCGAATCCGGGCCGGATCGCGTGCCCGTCCTCCGCGCGCAGTGGCGCCGGCACCGCCAATGCCGCGCCGAGCGCCGACGCGATCCCGGGATCGACGCCGAGTTGCGTCCGTACGGCGTGCAGGGAAGCGGGCGGGCTCGCGTCGAGCGTTTCCGCCATTTCGGCCGCGGCACGAAGGCCCGCATGGATCGCCGCCAGATCGCGCGGGCCGCCACGACCGACCGACATCCTGCCGAGCGCGCGGCCCATATCCGGCGCCTGCTTCAGCGCCGCGCGGATCCGGTCAGCGGTGCCGGGGTTGGCCAGCAGCCAGGACCAGGCATCCTGACGGTCGCGGATCTCCGCCCCGTCAGTGAGCGGAGCGGCGAGCCAGGAGGCGAGGAGGCGCGCGCCGGCCGCCGTCAGCGTGCGCTGAACCGCGCTCAGCAGCGTGTGCTTGCCGTCGCCGTCCCGGCCGCGCAGGATCTCGAGGCCGGTTCGGGTCGCCGCGTCCATGGTCAGCAGCCTGGCCGTGCCCTCCGGTGAGGGGCGGGAGAGGCGGGGCAGCGCCCCGGCCTGCGTCGCCCGCACGTAATCGAGCGCCCCGGCGGCGGCCATCGCTTCGGCATCCGAGAAGCTACCGAAGGCGTCGATGCTCGCGACACGGAACGCTTCGGCGAGCCGGCGGCGGGCGACCAAGGGCGGTGGCGGCGCGAGCGGTTCGGGCGCGGCGCGGCCGGACCATTCTCCCAAGGCAGTGCCGGGCGCGGCCAGGATTTCGGCGGGATCGAGCCGGCCTAGCAATCCCGGAAGCTCGGCGGGCGTGACGGGCGCGGTTTCGAACAGCCCCGTCGATACGTCGAGCCAGGCGGCGCCGATCGCGTCCGCCGCACCGCGCGCCAGCGCGAGCAGCACGTTCGGGCGGCTTCCCTCCAGCAGCGATTCCTCGGTGATCGTCCCAGGGGTGATGAGACGCACAACCTCGCGGCGGATCGGCGCCTTGCCGATCCTCGCTTTCGGGTTCTCCATCTGCTCGACGATCGCGACGCGAAAGCCGCGCCGGATCAGCCGGGCGAGATACGCCTCCGCCGCGTGGTAGGGGACGCCGCACATCGGGATCGGCGCCCCCGCATGTTCGCCGCGATGGGTGAGCGCGATGTCGAGCGCCGCCGCCGCTGCTTCCGCGTCGGCGAAGAACAACTCGTAGAAGTCGCCCATGCGGAAGAACAGCAGCGCATCCGGATGCTCGGCCTTGATCGCGAACCATTGCGCCATCGCGGGCGTCGCGCCGGCGGCGGGCGGGTGCTTGGGCGGACGCGCATCGGGCATCGCCCGGGTTTAACGGCCGGTCCCCCCGACGGAAAGCGATTCGAGGCTCGCAGCACCGCCCGGCTCCTGTCCTGCGCGCGCGTCGCTTTCCTGGCGGCGGCCGGTCGCATGTTCGGAGTTCGCCGATGCGGCGCTCACGTCCGCTACGGCCGCCGCCGCGCAATGCGCCTGGAGCGCGAACATCGCGGCGAACAGGTCGCCCACGACGCCCTGGAGGCTGGGCAGCACCGTGACCGTTTGGCTGCTGCTGCTCTGCCCGAGCAGCCCGACCGCGACCGCATCCTTCAGCAACCGACGCGTATGAACGCGGGCGATGCCAAACCGGCTGGACAGCGCGGATATCGAAACCGGAATCGCCGTCCCACCGGTGGCCATCGAGCCGCCATCGGTGGCCGCGAGAAAGAGGCTCAGCATGACGAAGAGACCGGCGTTACGCTCGATGAGTCCCGCGAGTACCGGCGCTTGCTGGAGAGGGCGGAAGCCCGCGAGATACATCGCACCGAGATGGCGCATGAACGCCGCCGCGAACTCCGGGCGATCCTGAACTCGCATCGCCCTACTCATCGCGTCCGGCATCATCAGCGCGATCGCCTCGAAATGCATGACCCAGCGCCGCCGGTGCTGCGCGATCAGCCGGTCGGTGGGGATCAGTTGGCGCTGCCGCCGATCCGGTGATCGACCCGGCATCGGCGCGAGGTAGCCTGCGTAGCGCATCAGCGCGAGGAACGCCCGTGCGCGGCCGGGGCTACACAGCCCGAGTTCCACGCAGAGAGCCTCGAAGCGGCTCGCAGTCAGGCCGGGCGCGGGAACGCGGCCGTCCTCCGCAGGCGTGAAGTGCAGATAAAGGGCGATCAGGCCTCCGATCACCCGCCCGCGATCGTTCATCAAGCGGTTGGGCAATCCATCCCCGTTGTACTCGGCGACGAGGCTGCGGCACGCGACGCGCACTGCGTCAAGGAAGCGCGGGTGGCCCCGTATCGCCGCCAGGTCGCTTTCGAGCACGGAAGGAACGTAACCAAATTTGTCCACCCGACCGACTCCCCGGGCGGTCTATAAGGCGCCCGCATGTTCATCGGATGAGCCTTTGCCAGATTCGGGTGGGCTTATCCCAGGCGCAACGAAAGCAGGCGGGAGGGAAAAGATGGATCGTCGGACGTTTGTGAAAAGCGCTTTGGCCGCGGCGTCGGAAGGCGGCTTCACGTTCGGCCCCGGTCTGTTCGATGGCGGGCGCGTCCGCGCGCAGGCGGATGGTTCCGTTCCGGGAGGCAGGCCGAACATCCTGGTCATCAAAGTGGACCAGCTTCGCTTTCCCAGCGTATTTCCACCCGGGATTAACAGCGTCGACGCGTTTCTCGCGGCGGTCATGCCGAACCTGTATCAGCTTTGGCGGAGCGGGGTGAAGTTCGCCGGCCACTACACGGCCTCGAATGCCTGCACGCCCGCACGCGGCACCATCATCACCGGCCTTTATTCGCAGCAGAGCTGGCTCGTGCAAACGGTGACCGCCCCGCCCGGTCAGCAGCTTTCGCCGCAACCCTGGCTCAATCCGGCCTACCCGACCTACGGCAAGCTTCTGCGCCGGGTCGGCTACCAGACGCCTTACATCGGCAAATGGCACGTCTCCATCCCGCGCCAGGACACGCCCAGGCTGGAGGAATACGGCTTCGACGGCCTTACCTGGCCCGATCCCACCGGCTCCAACCTTCAAGGTACCTTTGGTGACGAGACCAACTATTACACCAATCCATTGACGGGCCAGACGGTCTACGCCCCGTATCTGAACGACGGCGACATCGCGGCCCAGGGTGCGAGCTGGTTGCAACAGAACGGATCGAACGGGCAAGCGCCGTGGTGCCTGACCGTTTCGTTCGTCAATCCGCACGACAAGGAGTTCTTCTGGGCTGGCACCGAGTTCCAGACGTACAACGACCTGTTTACGGGGCAGTCGAAATACAGTCCGTTCGCCCTCTACTCCTACCCGTTCAGCCGGCCGTACGTCGATTGGAATACCGACTACCTGAAGAGCCCGCCGCGCCTCTATCCGGATAAGCCCGCGAACTGGGAATCCGCGGCGCAGATCAAAGCGAATAAGCCTTCGACCCAGACGTTCAGCCGCGAATTTCAGGAGCTGGTGTGGGGCGGCGTTGCCGACGAATCCGCTCAGCAAGGCTATAGCGTTGACCCCTATCCCCCGGCACCGTACGCGCCCGTTTGCATGAACGGTCAGCAACTCGGCATCGGAAAAGCGCCGTTCGACTATTGGCGGCGCAGCCTCGATTCCTACGCGCAAATCATGAGCGTCGTCGATGGCTCCATCGGTGATGTCCTGAAAGCCTTCGGCGAACTGCCGATGTCCGTTCAGCAGAACACCGTGATTGTTTTCATGTCGGATCACGGCGAGTACGCGAGCGCGCACGGCTTGCTCTCAGGCAAGCTGGGCACTCTCTATGACGAGGCCTATCACGTCCCGCTGATCGTGGTCGATCCGTCGGGGCGGTTCACGGGCGACATCGATACGCCTCGCCTCGGCCTGACCTCCTCCGTCGACGTGCTGCCGATGCTCGCGAGCCTCGGCAGAGGCGGCTCGCGCGACTGGCTGCGCGGCAATCTCGGCCAGATCTACGCCGAGCGCCACGACTTGCTGCCGATGCTGCGTTCCTCGCAGGCTGCGGGCAGAGACTATGTCCTTCTCGCAACCGATGAGGCCGCGCCGGGCTACTACAATTTCAACGGCGCGCCCTTGCATCTCGTCGGCATGCGCACCCAAGGATTGAAGTTCGGCCTATACGCCAATTGGCAAGGCGCGACGGACCAAATTGCCGACGACAACACGCTGGAGACCGAACTCTACGACTACGCGACACCGGAGGGCCAAGCCGAACTGGACAACCTCCGGCAAGACGCGCGCCTTCCGGCCTTGAAGGACACGCTCCTCGATAATCTCATCCCGAACGTGTTGCGAGCGCCGCTTCCCGGCGCGCTGGGAACCGCGCAGAAACTCTCGCAGGTCGCATACCTCGCCTATGACGCGCTCCTCCGCAATCTCCCGCCCGCCGCCTGCAACAGCAGCGGGGGAAGCGCGGATGACGTTCGGGCGCTGCTACCGTTCGGCCAGGATTTCTGAAGCCGCGCTCTCGGCGGCTCGCAAACAAACGCCGGGCGTCTGTGCGTCGTCTCCTCAGCCGGTCGGATGACCGGACCCGCTAAGCTTCTGCTGCCCTCGCCCGCTTCGCGGCCGGGCGCGGGGTTGATCCGCCGTTCCCCCGACTCCATAAAGGCCGGCGGGCGGGGGAACGCGGCATGGCCGACGGCGGGAGCGAGCATCGGACGGCGCGGGTGTCCGCCCAGGAGGCGCTGGCGCTGCATGCGAGCGGCCGGCCGGGCAAGCTCGAAACGCGGATCAGCAAGCCCCTGAACACGGCGCGCGACCTGTCGCTCGCCTACTCTCCGGGCGTCGCCGAGCCGTGCCTGCACATCCACCGCGATCCCGCTCTCGCCTACGACTACACGACCAAGGGCAACATGGTCGCGGTGATTTCGAACGGAACCGCCGTGCTGGGGCTCGGCAATCTCGGCGCGGTCGCGAGCAAGCCGGTGATGGAAGGCAAGGTCGCGCTCTTCAAGCGCTTCGCGGACGTGGACGGCATCGATCTCGAAATCGGCACCGAGGATGTCGATGCCTTCGTCAACGCCGTCCGCTATCTCGGGCCGGGCTTCGGCGGCATCAATCTCGAAGACATCAAGGCCCCTGAATGCTTCATCATCGAGCAGCGCCTGCGCGAGCTGATGGACATTCCCGTCTTCCACGACGACCAGCACGGCACGGCGATCGTCGCCGCCGCCGGTCTCGTCAATGCCTGCCACCTCACCGGCCGTGACCTCCGCGAGGCCAAACTGGTCGTCAACGGCGCCGGAGCCGCCGCGATCGCCTGCGTCGAACTGATGAAGGCGATGGGCGTGCGCGGCGAGAACGTGATCCTGTGCGACACCAGGGGCGTCGTGTTTCGCGGCCGAACGAGCGGCATGAATCAATGGAAATCGGCGCACGCGACAGGGAGCCACGTGCGAACGCTCGCCGAGGCGCTGGAAGGCGCCGACATCTTCTTCGGCCTCTCCGCCAAGGGCGCGCTGACGCCCGCGATGGTGGCGGCAATGGCGGACCGCCCGATCATCTTCGCAATGGCCAATCCGGACCCGGAGATCACCCCCGAGGAAGCCCGCCGCGCCCGCCCGAACGCGATCATCGCGACCGGCCGCAGCGACTATCCGAACCAGGTCAACAACGTGCTCGGCTTTCCCTACATCTTCCGGGGTGCGCTCGACGTGCGGGCGAGTACCATCAACGAGCCGATGAAGATCGCCGCCGCCGAAGCGCTGGCGAAGCTCGCGCGCGAGGACGTGCCCGACGAGGTGCACCGCGCCTCCGCAGGCAGCCGCCTGACCTTCGGCCCCGACTACATCATTCCGAATGCCTTCGATCCGCGCCTGATCGCCTGGGTGCCGCCCGCGGTCGCCCGCGCGGCGATGGAGAGCGGCGTCGCGCGCCGGCCGATCCCGGAACTCCGCCGCTACGCGCGCGAGCTGTCCGGCCGCCTCGACCCGACCGCCAACGCGCTCGACGCCATCATGGAAAGCGTGCGCGAAAATCCGCAACGGGTCGTATTCGCGGAAGGCGAGGACGAAAAGACGGTACGCGCCGCCGTTGCTTTCAGCAATGCGGGATACGGCACGCCGGTGCTGATCGGGCGCGAGGAACTCGTGCGCGATACCATGTCGCGCCTCGGCCTTGGCGCGTGCCCGCAGGTGGAAATCCACAACGCGCGCCTCTCGCACGCGAACGCGCGCTACACCGATTACTTGTATGAGAAACTACAGCGTCGCGGCTACCTGCTCCGCGACTGCCAGCGGATGGTGAACCAGAACCGCAACGTGTTCGCCGCCTGCATGGTCGCGACCGACGACGCGGATGCGATGATCACCGGCCTGACACGCTCGGCCGCCGTGTCGCTCGCGGACATCAATCTGGCGATCGATCCGCCCAAAGGCGCGCTGACCTTCGGCCTGACGCTCATGGTCGGCACGCGCGGCCGCACGATCTTCATCGCCGATACGCTGACGCATTTCCGCCCGAACGCGCAGCAGATGGCGGAGATCGCGGTGGGCGCCGCGCAAACCGCACGGCGCCTCGGTCACGAGCCGCGGGTCGCGCTGTTGTCGCACTCGACCTTCGGCAATCCGAGCCACGCCGGCGCCGAGACGATGCGCGAAGCCGTCGCCATCCTGGACGGCAGGAATGTGGATTTCGAATATGACGGCGAAATGAGCCCGGATGTCGCGCTGGAGCCGCGCCTGCGGGCGCTTTATCCGTTCTGCCGGCTGACCGGCCCTGCCAACGTGCTGCTGATGCCGGGGCTGCATTCCGCGCACATCACGTCGCGCCTGCTGCCGCGCCTCAGCAGCGGCACGACGATCGGGCCGCTGCTGATCGGGCTCAGGAAGGCGGCGCAGATCGTGCCGATGGACAGTTCCGTAAGCCAGATCGTCGACGTCGCGTGCCTCGCCGCGCACCAGGCTCAGGCGTTGAAGGCGGCCGGCAGGTAGCGGCGCCCCGTTTTTGCTAGCCGGCCGTCTCCGCCGCCACCCGCGGCGGCTCGATCCTGGGGGCGAGGCCGCCATCGGTGATCATCTCGATCCGGCCGGTGATCTGCCCGCCATCCTCGACCTGCAGCCGCTTGCAGCGGGTGGTTCCGAGCACCCGGCCGGAGCCGCGCACGACGAGGCTGTTACGCGCGGTCAGCGTGCCGTCGATCGTGCCGGCGACCTCCGCCTCGTCCACCTGAACCTCGCCTTTGAAGACACCGCCCTGCGCGACCGACAGCTCATTGGCCTGGATCATCGTCGCCTCCACGGTGCCCTCGACGACCAGCCGCTCGGCGTCCTGCACCGTTCCCTGCACGCTGATGCCCCGCCCGACGACGAGCGTCCGCCGGTCGGCGGGGGCGGCGACGCGCGGCGCCGATGACCGCGGCTCCGCCAGGCGGGCGCTGAACGGGGACTGCCCGGACGGCGGCTGCGGCCCCGTGGCGGGTGCCGCGGGCGTCGCCGGAAGCGGAGCTGAACTGAAGGGTGTGCGAGCCATCGATGGCGCTTCCTTTGGTGGCGCGGGGCGGAAGGGGGGAACGCCGACGCCGGTCTCGGCCGGTTTCGCGGGCGCGCCGGACGGCGCCGGCGCGGGCGGGGTCATGTTGGCGGGCGGCGGTGTCGGCCCAGGCGGCGGCGCGAGTTTCGGCGGCGTTATGTCCCGATCGGGATTTCCATGCGGTTCATCAGGTCTGCGGCGTTTGAACACGGTCCCCCCCCACCTGACAGCGGCCCAAAATCAGCGATTCGGCTGGTTCCCGGTCGCGTAACACGGTCCTCGGCGTCCGAACAGCCGGCAGGGCGCCGCCAAGCTATGGCGAGTCACCGGCCCGCCGCCAGCGCGTCGTCCAGCACGTGAACCATCGCGGCGGTTCCGACGACCGGCAGCAGCAGATTGAGCAGCGGCACGTAGCTCGCGAGCGCCAGCAGCCCGCCTTGAACGAGCACGGCCGGGCGCCGCCGGCGGTAGACCGCTTCGGCCTCCGGGCGGCTCATCCGCCGCATGGCGACCGCCACGAATAAGCCGCGCCCGATGGCGAAGCTCGCAATGGCCCAAGCCAGCAGCAGCCCGATGCCGGGAAGCAGCAGCGCCAGCACGAGCGCGACCACGTTCAGCAACAGGATGCGCCCGCCGAGCGCGATGCCGTCCCAGAACTGGATGGCGAGCGACTCGCCGTGGGCGGGCGGCAGCGCCGGGTAGTAGCGCCGTTCCACAGCGCGCGCGACCCGCTCGATGTAGAGGGCGCCGAGCACGCCGGCGACCGGCAGGAACAGCCAGAGCGCCAGCAGCGCCGTGCCGAGGCCGCTCAGCAGGTCGGCCAGCCAGCGCCACCATCCCTGCCAATCCAGCAGATGATGCACGATCCCGACCGCCCCGGCGAACAGGGCGACGAAACAGAGCGCGGACAGCAGCACGCTGCGCCACACCACGCCGAGCAAGACAGGGTCGCCGAGCTGCGCGATCGCGCGGGCGATCGGCTGGAGCAGGTTGGTCATCCGTCGGTTCTCTCCAGCCGAGCGGTGATTGCCCGAGCAAGCTTGCGATGTTAGGCGGGCGACGCACCAGGAGTTCATCCATGTCCCGGCCAGCGTTCGACATTCTCGGCATTGGCAACGCCATCGTCGATGTGGTCGCGGAGGCGCCCGAAGCATTCCTGTCGAAGCACGACATGCACAAGGGCGCGATGGCGTTGATCGACGCCGAGCGCGCCGAGCAACTCTCTGCCGCCATGCCGCACGGTCAGCAAAGCAGCGGCGGCTCCGTCGCCAATACCTGCGCCGTTGCAGCGTCGCTCGGCGCCCGCGCCGCGTTTCTCGGCAAGGTCGCGTCGGACGCGCTCGGGGCGGCATTTCGCGACGACATTCGGCGGGTGGGTGTGCATTTTCCGACGCCGCCGCTGCAAGGCGGCGCGGCGACGGCGCGCTGCCTCATCCTGGTGACACCGGACGGGCAGCGGACCATGAACACCTATCTCGGCGCCTGTATCGCGTTCGGCGAGCGCGACGTCGACACGGCGCTGATCGGGGACGCGGCCGTCCTCTATTTGGAGGGCTATCTGTTCGATCCGCCGCCCGCTCAGGCGGCGTTCCGGCAGGCGGCCGCCACGGCTCGCGCGGCCGGCCGCCAGGTCGCGGTGTCGCTTTCGGACGCGTTCTGCGTCAACCGGCACCGGGACGCCTTCCGGGAGCTGGTGCGGGACAGCACCGACATCCTGCTCGCCAATGAGGCCGAGATTTGCAGCCTCTACGAGGAGAATGCATTCGAGGCGGCGGCCGCGGCCGCGCACCGGGATGTCGGCCTTGCCGTTCTGACGCGGAGCGAGGCCGGGAGCGTCATCTATGCGGGTGACGAGCGGCTCGAGATCCCGGCCGAGCCTGCGCGGGTCGTGGACACGACGGGCGCAGGCGACGCCTACGCGGCCGGGTTCCTGACCGGGCTGACCGCCGGCCGTCCGCTCGCCGAGTGCGGCCGGCTGGGCAGCATCGCCGCCGCCGAGGTCATCAGCCAGTTCGGCGCCCGTCCGCGCACCGACATCGCCGCCCGGGTCAGGGCGGCGGGGTTGTGACGGCCCCGCGTCGAGGCGGAAACCCGTGCCAGCCCCTGCGCTCCGGCTTTCCGGCAGGCAGGCGGCGAGAGAAGGAGAACTCCATGCGCCAGAAACTGCTCACCGCTTCCATCATTTGCAGCGCGGCACTCGCCGCCGTTCCGGCTGTCGCCCAGATGACCGCGCCGCCGCCCTATGGCGGTAACGGCGCCGCACCGCCTCCCTCCCAATACACGAGCCCGTATCGCCGCCCGGCTCCCAACGCGGCTCCGATGACCGACACGGGTGCCCGGCCGGGGCACGAGCCGGGGGTCGGCCCGTCGTACCCCGCCTCCAACAACGCCAGCAACATCAACGGCGCCGACAGCCGGTCACAGGTCGCGCCGCGCTTGCCGGCGCCCGCCGTTGGCGAGAGCGCGTCGCCGCGTGCCTATCTGCAAGACGCGCAGCGGGCGCTCGCGGAACGCCGGACGGGAGCCGCCCAGGAGGCGCTGGAGCGCGCGGAAACCGCGTTCCTAAACAACCCCTCCAATCCCGCCGACCCGCAGGGCGGCCCGATCGGCAACCCGCCGCAGCAAACCACGGAGCAGGCACGGCAGGCGCTCGGCCGCGGCGACACGGCGCAGGCGAGGCAACTGGTCGACCAGGTGCTGGCGCAGATGGGGGCGGAGGGCCGACCGGTCGGCGGTCCGGCGATGGCAGCGCCCCCGGGCAGCATGTAGCCGCTTCCTCGGGAAAACAGGCGACGGAGAGCCGCTCCTCGCTCCGGCGCGGGGCGGTGCTGTCCGTTTGGGGCTCGCGCCCCCGGCCCCGAAACACTATCTGTGCGACGCAAAACAGCCGTTTCGCACCGAGGCGGCTGGTCCCGGAGTTCGCATGCAGATCCGTAACGTCGCCATCATCGCGCATGTCGATCATGGCAAAACCACCCTTGTCGACCAATTGCTGCGGCAGTCGGGCGCGTTCCGGGAGCATCAGCAGGTCGCCGAACGGGCGCTGGACCGCAACGATCTCGAGCGCGAGCGCGGCATCACGATCCTCGCCAAATGCACGAGCGTCGTCTGGCAGGACACCCGCATCAACATCGTGGACACGCCGGGCCACGCCGATTTCGGCGGCGAGGTCGAGCGCATCCTCGCCATGGTCGACGGCGCGATCGTGCTGGTCGATGCTGCCGAAGGCGTGCTGCCTCAAACCAAATTCGTGGTCGGCAAGGCGCTGGCGCGCGGCCTCAAGCCGATCGTGGTCGTGAATAAGGTCGATCGCGGCGACGCGCGGCCCGACGAGGTTCATACCGAAGTGTTCGACCTGTTCGCGGCGCTCGGCGCCACCGACGAGCAGCTCGATTTTCCCATGCTCTACGCCTCCGGCCGCCAGGGCTGGGCGGACACCGGTCTCGAAGGCCCGCGCCAGGATCTTTCGGCGATGTTCGATCTGGTGCTGCGCCACGTGCCGCCGCCGGCGGTCGACCCCGATGCCCCGTTCGCGATGGTCGCGACCATTCTCGACTACGACAACTATCTGGGCCGCGTGCTGACGGGGCGGCTGGAGCAAGGCCGGGCGAAGCTGAATATGCCGGTGCGCGTGTTGCGGGCCGACGGTTCGGCGGTCGAGACCGGACGGCTGACGAAGCTGCTGTCGTTCCGCGGCCTCGATCGCGTGCCGGTGGAGGAAGCGGAAGCCGGCGACATCATCGCCGTCGCCGGGCTGTCCGAGGCGACGGTGCCGGACACGATCGGCGCCCCCGACCTGCAAGCGCCGCTCCCCGCCAATCCGATCGACCCGCCCACCCTGTCGATGACGTTCCGCATCAATGACGGCCCGCTCGGCGGCCGGGAGGGCAAGAAGGTTACCTCCCGCCAGATCCGCGACCGGCTGTTCCGCGAAGCCGAAGGCAATGTCGCGATCAAGGTGACGGACAGCCCGGAAAGCGAGGCGTTCGAGGTCGCCGGGCGGGGCGAGCTGCAACTCGGCGTGCTTATCGAGCAGATGCGCCGCGAGGGCTTCGAGCTGACGATCGGCCGGCCGCGCGTGCTGACCCGCGCCAACGCGGAGACCGGCGAACGCGAGGAGCCGATGGAGGAGGTGCTGGTCGACGTGGACGAGCCGTTTTCGGGCGTCGTGGTGGAGAAGATCAGCCGCCGCCGGGGCGAGTTGCAGGACATGCGGCCCTCCGGCGGCGGCAAGGTCCGCCTCACCTTTCGGATGCCGAGCCGGGGCCTGATCGGCTACCACGGCGAATTCCTGACCGACACGCGCGGCAGCGGCGTCATGAACCGGCTGTTCGCCGGATTCGGCCCGTGGCGGGGTCCGATCGAGGGCCGCCGCAACGGTTCGCTGATCTCCAATGCCGATGGCGAGGCGGTGCAATACGCGCTGTTCAGCCTGCAGGAACGCGGCGCGCTGTTCGTCAATCCGGGCGACAAGGTCTACGTCGGCATGATCATCGGCGAGCACAGCCGGGACAACGATCTCGACGTGAACCCGATCAAGGAGAAGAAGCTCACCAACATCCGCGCCGCCGGCAAGGACGAAGCCTTGCTGCTCACCCCGCCGCGCCGCATGAGCCTCGAACAGGCGATCGCCTATGTCGAGGATGACGAGCTGGTGGAGGTAGCGCCGTCGGCGATACGCTTGCGCAAGCGCCACCTCGATCCGCACGAGCGCAAGCGGGCGGACCGTCGCGGCGAGAACGAGGCCGCCTGAGTTCGGCATCGCGTCGGTTCTCGCCCCGCCGGATGCTTCCCGTTAGGCTCTCCGGCGGCGAGGAAACACCCGGGACGGTGACATGGAAGAAAAACGGGCGTTCGGGCGATTGCCGGGTGGCGAGACCGTCCACGCGCTGACCATCGGCGCGGATGCGCTCGAAGTCACGCTTCTGTCGCTCGGCGCGCGTTTCGCCGACATGCGCTTTCGGACGCGCGACGGCTGGCAACGCGTCATTCTGGGATTTCCCGATCTGGCGGGTTTCGTCGCGCCGAACTCGCGCTATTTCGGCGCCGTCGTCGGACGCTGCGCCAACCGGATCGGCGGCGGCCGTTTCAGCCTGGACGGCCGGACCTACACGCTTCCCCTGAACGAACGGGGGCGCACCCATCTGCATGGCGGCACGATCGGCTTCAGCGGCCAGGTCTGGCGGGTTGCGGAGCACACGCCGACCGTCGCCGCGTTCGCGCTGACGTCGCCGGATGGCGACGAGGGCTATCCGGGAACGGTCGAGGCAACCTGCCGCTACCAAGTGACCGGGTCGGCGGAACTGAGTGTCGTTCTGAGCGCAACCATCGACCGGCCGTCTCCCGTCAATCTCGCCTGCCATCCTTTCTTCGATCTGGACGGCAACGGCGACATCCGCGACCACGAACTGGAAATCTGTGCCGAAAGCCGGACGCCGGTCGATGCCGACAAGATCCCGACAGGCGCGATCATTCCGGTCTCCGAAACGGAATGGGACTTCCGGCTGGCGCGGCCGATCCGGAGCGAAACACATTTCGACGACAACTTCGTGACCGGATCGGCGCCCGTCGCCGAACCGCGCCGCGTGGCGACCTTGACGGGCGCGAAAACGCGGATCCGCCTCGATCTCCTGTCAACGGAACCGGGTCTGCAATTCTACGACGGATCGGTGCTCGCCGTCACGGAACCCGGTTTCGAGGGCCGACGCTACGGTCCGTTTTCCGGCTTGGCGCTGGAACCCCAGCTATTCCCCGACTCGCCCAATCACCCGGAGTTCACCGACGCAATCCTGCGTCCCGGCGAACATTATCGTCAGCACACGATCTACCGCTTCTCGCAAACGCTCTGAACGCGCGCCTACTCCGCCGGCGCGATCTGTACTTTCGGCGGTGATCCGCCCGCCATCGCCTGGAACACGCCATCGCGGCGCACGAGCGCATGGAACAGCGCCGCCGCCAGATGCAGCAGGATAAGGGCGAAGAAGACAAGCGCCAGCGCACGGTGCGCGTTCCACAGCGCCGTGTGCAGGCTGTCGCTCAGCGGCAGGATGGACGGCAGATGCACGCCGTCGAATAGCACGACCGGATAACGCGCGGCCGACAACATGCCCCAGCCGATCAGCGGCATGGCGATCATGAGCGCATAAAGCACCCAATGCGACAGCACGGCGGCGAGCCGCATCGGCTCAGGCAGGTCATAGGGCAGCGGCGGCGTACCGTAGCGCGCGCGCACGCCCAAGCGCACGAGTGCCAGCACGAGAATGGCGATGCCGAGCGGCTTGTGGATCGAAACCAAGGTCAGGTGTTTCGGCATCACCGTCGACACCATGCCGACGCCGATGAACAGCATCGCCAGAATGCAGATCGCCATCACCCAATGGAGAACGCGCTGGAGCGGCGTGAAACGATCGTGGATAACATCGCTCATGGCGTCGCTCCCGTCGTAGTGCGGGGATAGTCGCCGGCCTCCGCCGTGCGGCGGTCATAGGAGACGGCGTAAGCGGAGGAACGCGCGGCCGGAAACGGATCATCCGAGGTTCTGATTCCGCCGGGCAAAACCGTTGGATCGTAATTGATGTCCCGGCACGGTCCGTTCGCTTCCGCCTGCACGTTCTGCACCGTCAGCGTGCCGACATCGATGGTCTTGCGATCATCCGGCCAGGCTTTACTCGGATCGGCCGTGGGATCGCCTGGATTGGCGACCATGACTGACATGGTCCAATGGAGCGGGCCGGCGGCGACGCGTTCCTGCAAATCCTGCTCCAAGAAATTCGGATCGCGTTTGGCGAGATCGTCCGCGGGTACGTCCGTCGGCTGCTGTGCCGGCAGCATCGACCAGCGAACTGCGTGATCGGCGCCGGAGCTGTCGGTGAATAGGAAGGCGTTGAGGCCGTTGTAGCGGACATCCGCGTAGCTGGCGGTCCAGGGTGCGGTCTTCATCCACTCCCCAACCGGCGCGATTTCCGGATGCTTTGCGACGAAAGCGGGCATCGCCCCCGGATCCTTGCTGCCGGACGCAACCAGCAGGTCGTAGAATCCCTGCACCGTCGAGACCGGGAACACCGGCAACTGGATCATGCCGCTGCGCCACTCCTGCCCGTCCGGCGTCGTGATGCTGATCGCGAGTCCTTTCACCCGCGCCGTGACGTCCGAAGCGGCAGGATCGGTGGTGCCGAAATTGAACCGGCCGAGCACGGGGTATTGTCCCTTCGCGAACACCCGGGCCTTGGAGAGCGCTGCACCCTCGCCGTTCGCTTCGAAAACACCCGTGAAGCAGATGCCCTTGGCATGGTTGCGGCGATGACCGAGCGGCTCCTTGCCGGGCGGGCTGAACGCATCGACGATGCGGTCCGGCGTGAGACGCTCTGGCGACAACCAGCCTGCCGTGTAGGCGAACGCCGCCGCAACCCCGCCGACCACAAGCGCGATGACCAGCAGCGAAACCGCAACGGGGCGTGATGGAGCGGATTGTCTCGGCGGCATTTTGCCTCGCATGCCCGTGAAGGATCAGGCTATCTCACGGAAGCTTGTAACGAAAGCCCGCTGCGCAATGGACAAGGTGGGCCGCGTTATGTGGAATGCTCGTAGCGCTCGTCCCGAATTGTAAGGTTGCCGCATGTCACCGGACCAGGAGTGCGATAACGCCGATCCGTTGCGGGCCTTTTGCCAGCACGGCCGCGTGCAGATACAAAGCCACGCTGACGGTCCACTGTCGGACCTCACCTTCGCGGTCAAGGATTGCATCGACGTCGCCGATCTGCCGACCGGATTTGGCTGTCCGGCCTGGCTTGCGACGCACGACGTGCCCACAGTGACCGCACCCGTGGTGCAACGCCTTCTCGATGCCGGCGCGCGTTTCGTCGGCAAAACCAAATGCGATGAAATGACCTGGAGCATCACCGGGTTGAACACGCTCGGCGGCATTCCGATCAACCCGGCCGTGCCCGATCGCGCAACGGGCGGTTCATCCAGCGGCTCGGCGAGCGCCACCGCCGGCGGTCTGGTGGATTTCGCACTCGGCACCGATACCGGCGGCTCCATCCGGGTTCCCGCGAGTTTTTGCGGGCTCTATGGCTTGCGCCCGACGCATGGCCGGATCCCCGCGCTCGGCGCGCTTCCGCTCGCGCCGAGCTACGACACGATCGGGTGGTTCGCCCGCGATCCGGACATCCTCGCCCGCGTCGGCGCGGTGCTGCTCGGCACGCATGATCCGGCGCCGCCGGTCACCACGGTTCTTATCGCCCGCGACTTGTTCGCGGTCGCGGGCGAACGCGTCGGAGCCGCCCTGGCACCGGCCGTCGCCGATATCGAGGCGCGCTTCGGGCGCGCCACGCCGATGGACATTCTGGAGGGGGACGAACCTGCCTGGGGGCAGACGTTCCGGGTGCTGCAGGCAGGCGAAGCCTGGGCAGCGCACGGCGCCTGGGTCAGCACCGTCAAGCCGGCATTCGGCCCCGGCGTTCGGGACCGCTTCGCGGCTGCTGCCCGCGTGCCCGCTTCCGACAGAGAAGTGGCGGAAGAGCGCCGCTCCACCATGCGGAGCCGGGTTCGGGCGCTCGTTACACCCGGAACGATCACGCTGGTTCCGAGCGCCCCCGGTATCGCGCCGCTGCTGACATCATCGGACGCCGAACTCGAAACGCTTCGGGGCCGCGCGCTGGCGTTGACCTGCGTCGCCGGACATGCCGGCGTGCCGCAGATCGCGCTGCCGCTCGCGACGCTAGACGGCTGTCCGCTCGGTCTCGGCGCGATCGCTTGGCCCGGCGGCGACGAAGCGCTTCTCGGCATAGCCCGGGAGATCGGAACCGCTTAGGAGCCGACGCTTGGCGGACGAGAAACCGCCCTTCTACTGCGCGCGGGCGCTCGCCTCCGACCGGGTCGCGCCGACGCGTGCGGCGAGCGCCGCCGCCATGAACGCGTCGAGGTCGCCGTCCAGCACGCCGTTCGGGTTGCCGGTTTCGACGCCCGTGCGCAGATCCTTCACGAGCTGATACGGCGCCAGCACGTAGCTGCGAATCTGGTGTCCCCAGCCAATGTCGGTTTTGGACGCCTCGGTGGCCGCCGCCGCCGCCTCGCGCCGCTGCAATTCCTGCTCGTAGAGACGCGCCTTCAGCATGTTCATCGCGGTGGCGCGATTGCGGTGCTGGCTGCGATCGGTCTGGCAGGACACGATGATGCCGCTCGGCACGTGCGTGATGCGGATCGCGCTCTCGGTCTTGTTGACGTGCTGGCCACCGGCGCCGGATGCGCGGAACGTATCCACCTTGAGGTCGGCGTCGTTCACCTCGATCTCGATCGCGTCGTCCACCACAGGATAGACCCAGACGCTCGCGAAGCTCGTCTGCCGCCGGGCATTCGCGTCGAACGGGCTGATGCGCACGAGGCGGTGCACCCCCGCTTCCGTCTTCAACCAGCCATACGCGTTCGGCCCCGACACGAGGAGGGTCGCCGATTTTATGCCCGCCTGCTCGCCCTCCGACTCATCGAGCAGCGACGTCTTGTAGCCGTGCTGCTCCGCCCATCGGTTATACATGCGCATCAGCATTTCGGCCCAGTCCTGGGCTTCGGTGCCGCCCGCTCCGGCGTTGATCTCCATGTAGCAGTCGTTCACGTCGGCTTCGCCGGACAGCAGGCTTTCGATTTCCCGCCGCTTCGCTTCGGCGGCGAGCGCACGCAGGCTCGCGAGACCGTCTGCGACCATCGCCGCGTCATTCTCGGCTTCGGCCAACTCGATCAACTCGATCGCGTCGCGGACATCCGCTTGCAGCTTGCCGACGCCCTCCACTTGCGTTGCGAGCTGGTTGCGCTCGCGCATGATTTTCTGCGCAAGCGCGGCGTCGTTCCAAAGTTCGGGGTCTTCGGCGCGGGCGTTCAGCTCCGCGAGCCGACCTTGCGCGACATCCCAGTCAAAGATGCCTCCTCAGCAGCGCGATGGACTGCTCGATCTGCTGGTTGAGGGCGTCGGATTCGGTGGACATTGCTGCGCTCGTCGGGATCGTCGCTCAGGAGGCGCGGCTCAATACAATCCGCCCATGCTGTTGTCGACCCCGCCCGCGCCCGGCGCCGCCGCGGTCAGGCCGCCCTCGTCGCCGCCGCCGCCGCCCGGACCCCACGTGCCGGGCACTTGGCCCGGCTTGAACGCGTCCAGATTGCCGTCCCAGCGCGCCATCGTCATGCCGGGCGGCATCGCGAAGGTGAGCACCGGCCGGTCCTTCAGGGCCGATGTCATGAAATTGTGCCAGATCGGCGCCGCCACGTGACCGCCCGTTTCGTCGTCCCCGAGGCTGGAGGGCGTGTCGTAGCCGATCCAGACCGCCGTCACGAGATCCGGCGTGAAACCCACGAACCAGGCATCGTTGAAATCCTGGGTGGTGCCGGTCTTGCCCGCGATCGGCCGGTTCAGCCCCTTCCCCGCCTCCGTGCCGGTGCCGTGCTGCACCACCGCCTGCATCATCGTCACGATCTGAAACACGCTTTCCGGATCGGCGATCTGCCGTCGCGCGTCGCCCATTTCGGGGGGCGCCGACGGGTCGGCACAGGCGCCGCATTCATGGCTCTGGTCGCGCGACACAACATGCCCGTCCCGGTCCTGCACGCTGTCGATCAGGGTCGGCACGACTTCCTTGCCGCCCTGGGCGAGCGAGGCGTAGGCCCCGGCCATGCGCAACACGGTGGTATCGACGGCACCCAAGGCCGCCGGCAGCACGCGCGGCATGTTGTCGACCACGTGAAAGGCCATCGCGGTCTGCGCGACGGCTTCCATGCCGAGCCGCTGCGCCACCCGCAGCGTCACGAGATTGAGCGATTTTTCGAGTGCCGTGTGCAGCGAGGTCGGTCCGCTGAAGGTCATTTCGTAGTTGTTCGGATGCCAGTCGCCGATCGAGATAGGCGCGTCCTGGAAGCGCCAGGAGGGCGACATCCCCTGCTCCATGGCGGTCAGATACACCATCGGCTTGAAGCTAGAGCCAGGCTGACGGAGCGCCTGGGTGGCCCGGTTGAACTGGCTCTGCTCGAAGCTCCAGCCGCCGACCATCGCGAACACCCGCCCGGTCATCGGGTCCATGGACACCAGCGCGCCCTGCACGGCAGGGATTTGCCGGAGCGTGACGTGCTCAACGGCCGGACGGGCCTTTTCCGGGACGGCGGCGGCGGCCGGTTCGATCATCACCAGATCGCCGGCTTGCGCGATGTCCGCCATGCGACGGGGCGGCCCCACCATCCGGCCATCGCGGATCGGCCGCGCCCAGCCGAGATCGGCGAGCGACAGCGCCCCGACGCGCTGAAGCGGCGGCGTGCCGGGCGGACCCTCCGGATGCTCGAGCCAGCCGACCCGCGCTTCGCGATCGGTTTCTTCCGTCACTACCGCGAGCCGCCACTCCGGCCGGATGCCGGGCGGCTTCTGCGTATGGGCGAGAGCGGATGCCCAGCCGGTGCGGAGCGCGGCGCCGTTCAGGTCGAGATGCCCGGCCGGGCCACGCCAGCCGCCGAGCTTGCGATCATAGGCAACCAGGCCGTCATGCAGCGCCTTATCGGCGGCGGCTTGCAGCCCGGCGTCGAAACTCGTGCGCACCATCAGGCCGCCTTGCGTCGTCGCATCGGCGCCGAACTGATCGACGAGCCGGCGCCGCACTTCCTCGGCGAACCAGTCGGCACCCGGCACCGGGTCCGGCCGGTGGAACTGCGCAGGGACAACCGGCGCCGCTTTCGCCGCCGCCGCGTCCGCGGCATCGATCGCCCGCACCTCCGTCATGCGGTCGAGCACCCAGTCGCGGCGCACCTTGGCGGCTTCCGGGAAACGGAACGGATTGTAGTTGTTCGGCGCCTTCGGGAGCGCGGCCAGGAACGCCGCTTCCGGCAGACTCAACTCGTCGAGCGGCTTGTTGAAATAGGCCTGCGCGGCCGCCGCTACACCATAAGATTGCAGACCGAGATAGATCTCGTTGAGGTACAGTTCGAGGATTCGCTCCTTGCTCAGCGTTTCCTCGATGCGGAGCGCGAGGATCGCCTCCTTCGCCTTGCGGGCCAGCGACACCTCGTTGCCGAGCAGCATGTTTTTCGCGACCTGCTGCGTGATCGTGGAGGCGCCGATCGGCCGCCGCCCCTGCCCGAGTTGTTGCAGATTCGTAAAACTCGCCCGTGCGATCGCCAGCACGTCGACCCCGCGATGCTGCCAGAAATTCTGATCTTCGGCGGCAACGAAGGCGTTCTTCACCACCAGCGGAATCGACTGATACGGAACGAAGATGCGACGCTCGGTTGCGAGTTCCGCGATCGGACGCGCATCGCCCGCATAGACGCGGCTCATGATCCGCGGCTGATAGCTGCGCAAGCCCTCCACGTCCGGGAGGTCAGCCGCGAAATGCCGGTACGCGCTGTACCCGGCAACGCCGCCGAGGACGACGGCGAGAAAAACAAACCCCATGATGGCGCCGGCTAGGCGCCCGAGCCACCGCAGGGGTGAGCGGCGCGGCTTTGCGGCTTTGCGCGACGTTCTCCCGCGGTCTGGGCCACCGCTGCCCGCGGGAGACGCAAGGCGTTCGCCCGCGGTCAGAGGATCGCTCATCTCTTCATCTATATCGGATTTGCCGCCAAATGGCAGCGCCTGAAACGCTATCCAGCCATCTTGGCGCTTCCCGCCACCTCAAAATACGCGGAGACGGCCCGCGTTAAGGCATTGGCAACACGCGCCCGGTGCGCAGGCTGGCGCAGCGCCGCCTCGTCGCGCGGATTGGACATGAACCCCATTTCCACCAGCACGCTCGGGATATCGGCCGCCTTCAGGACGACGAACCCGGCGTGCCGGGCCGGATTCGGGAGCAGAAGGACATCCCGGTCGAAGGCGCTCACCACGCTCCGTTGCAGCCGCGCCGATCCGCTCCTTGTTTCCTGTCGCACGAGGCTCGCCAGGATTTCCGCAACCTGCGGCGAGACCGCGCGGAATTGCGGATCGCCGAAACGATCCGCGCTGTTTTCCCGCTCGGCAAGGGCGGCCGACTCCGCGTCGGAGGCGGTGGTCGCGAGTGTGTAGACACTGGCACCCCGGATACCCGGATTGCCGATCGAATCCGCGTGGACCGATACGAATAATGCCGCACCATGCTCCTGCGCTCGGGCGACCCGTCCGGCGAGCGGAATGAACACGTCGGCGGTCCGGGTCAGCAGCACCCGGAACCGGCCGGTGGCCTGAAGCTGAAGCTGCAATTCGAGGGCGGTCGCGAAAGCGGCGTGCTTCTCATACGTCCCGGACCAGCCGATCGCCCCCGGATCTTTGCCGCCGTGCCCCGGATCGAGCATGATCAATGGCCGCGGCTGCGGCGCCGGCGTGGCGCGGCGGGGCCGGGCCGAAGGCGCCGGGGCAGCGCGGGCCGAACCCCCGGCGGTCCCGGCCAGGCTTCCAGCCCCGGCGAGCAGCAACCGGCGGGACAAAACGACGGGCAGCGACATCCCCCGGAAGTTAGCACATCGTGTGCGGTTCTTCAGCTTCGCCGCTGATTAACTTCGCTTCACAGGGCCGCTGATCCGGGCTCAACCGGCGGGCGCTTGCGCACCGGGGCGGTTTGGCCCATTTTCATAGCATAGATTTTGCGACCGGAGCGTGTGCCCTCATGGGCGATCCGCTCCGAAGCGGCGAATCGGGGCAGTTCGGCCGGGCACGTGAACCGGCGCCGGCACCGATCTGCCTCTCGCCGATCGCAGGGTCTTTCCGTTTGTGCGTCTCACGCGCACCGGAGACCGGCACGCTTCTGACTGCTCCACCGAGCTGGAATGGGCGGGCCACGGACAACACACCCGGGCTGCATTCCATTCTCGTGGAATAGCATTCCCGAACAGGAATCGACGACCGCCATCATGCCCCGCACGGCCCAACCATCGCTTCTTCATCGAGCCCGGGCCGGGGCGACTCGTACGGGTTTACCCCGGTGAACCCGCTCTCCCTTTCACGATTTTGTCGCCGCTCACCGGCGCCGATCCCCTCGGGGACGGCCGGTGCCGGACGCGCGGCGCCCCGGAGCCTCGGACTTCATGACCAAACGTATGTTGATCGATGCCACGCACGCGGAAGAGACCCGTGTCGTGGTTCTGGACGGAACCCGGCTTGAGGATTTCGACGTCGAGACATCGACCAAGAAACAGCTCAAGGGAAACATCTATCTCGCCAAGGTGGTGCGGGTAGAACCGAGCCTTCAGGCCGCCTTTGTCGAATACGGCGGCAACCGGCACGGCTTCCTCGCCTTCGGCGAAATCCACCCCGACTACTACCAGATCCCGGTCGCCGACCGGCAGCGGATCCTCGCCATGCAGGCGGAGGAGGCGCGCCGGGAGGAAGAAGAGGAGGAACGCGCGAGTGCCGGAGGTGCCGACTCGGCATCCGCCGCCTCCGAGGACATCGCGTTCGCCGCGCCTGACACGGGAGAGCCGGCGGCGGACGCGCTGGCGGAGCCCGAAGAGGGGACCGACGCGCCGGACGAGGCGGAGGTCGGTACCGGCCCCGACCGCACCGATGCCGCTGAAGCATCCCCGGAGCTTGCCGCGGAACCGGCGCCCGCGCCGGAGATCGAGGCGGAGCATTCATCCGAGACGGCAAGTTCTGCCGGGAGCGCGCCGGCGCCGGACGCGGACGAGGGATCTGCGGGCGAAGCGCCCGACCGGCATTCGCCGGATACGGCATTGGCGCCGGAGAGCATGGCGGCCGACCCCGAGCCGGCCGATCGGGAGCCGTCGCCCCCGGCCGCCCAGCCCCTCGCCATCGAGTATCCGACCCGCCACGCCGCGCATGAACCCGATAGCGCCGACACCGCCCTCATCGCGGAGTCGGACGATCCTTCCCCGGCCGAACGAGTGGGGGACGGCCCGGCGACCGCCGGTGAGGCGGCGGCTGACGCCCTCGACCATGACGAGGAGCCGCACGCCGAGCCGGCCGCCGACCTTCCTCCCCCTGAAACGGTGGGCGGCGATGCGGATGCCGTCGAGGAGACCAGAACCCGGCGGCCGCCACCCCGTTTCTTGCGCAACTACAAAATCCAGGAAGTTATCCGTCGCCGGCAGATCCTGCTGGTCCAGGTCGTCAAGGAGGAGCGAGGCACCAAAGGCGCCGCACTCACGACCTATCTGTCGCTGGCCGGCCGGTATTGCGTGCTGATGCCGAATTCGCCCCGGGGCGGCGGCATTTCGCGCAAGATCACCTCCGCCGCCGATCGCCGCCGGCTCAAGGAAATCACCAGCGAGATGGACCTGCCGCCCGGCATGGGCCTGATCGTGCGCACGGCGGGCGCCAACCGGCCGAAGCCGGAAATCAAGCGCGATTGCGAGTACCTGATGCGGCTCTGGGACGAGATCCGCGAGCACACGCTGCGCTCGGTCGCCCCGGCGCTGATCTACGAAGAGGCAAGCCTCATCAAGCGCGCCATCCGCGATGTCTATTCCCGCGACGTCGATGAACTCGTCGTCGACGGCGAGGACGGCTGGAAGGCCGCGCGCGACTTCATGCGCACCCTGATGCCGACGCACGCCAAGAAGGTGCAGCTCTGGGAAGACGGCGGCATGCCGCTGTTCGCGCGGCACGGCGTCGAAGCGCAGCTCGACAGCATGATGATGCCAACCGTGCAGCTTCGCTCCGGCGGCTATCTCGTCATCAATCAAACGGAAGCGCTGGTCGCCATCGACGTCAATTCCGGCCGTTCGACGCGCGAGCGGAACATCGAGGAAACGGCGCTGCGCACCAACCTCGAAGCGTCCGACGAGATCGCCCGGCAGTTACGCTTGCGCGATCTCGCCGGGCTGATCGTGATCGACTACATCGACATGGAAAGCCGCAAGCATAACGGCATGGTCGAGAAGCGCCTCAAGGATGCGCTGAAGAACGACCGCGCGCGTATTCAGGTGGGTCATATCAGCCATTTCGGGCTGCTCGAAATGAGCCGTCAGCGGCTGCGGCCGAGCCTCGCCGAAACCAGCTTCGTGATGTGCGCGCAATGCGGCGGCACCGGCCATGTGCGCAGCATCGAGAGCGCGGCGCTGCATGTGCTGCGTCACATCGAAGAGGAAGGCGCAAAACGTCGCGCCGCCGAGATCGCCGTCCACGTCGCCGGTCCGGTTGCGATGTATATCCTCAACCGCAAGCGCGAGCTGCTGCGTGGGATCGAACTGCGTTACGCGATGCAGGTGGTGTTCCAGGCCGACAGCACGATGATCGCCCCGCAGATGCGGCTCGAAAGGCTGCGCGTGCAGACGGCGGACGAAGCACCCTCTCCCGTCTCCGGCGCCGCCCTGCCGCAAGCCGCCCCGGAACCGGAAGCGCGCGAGCGCGCCGATGAGCCGGAGGAGGACGAGGAGGTCGCAGCGCCGGAAGCGGCCGAGGCCACGACAGGCGAGGAGGAAGCGGGCGAGGAGCAACGCCGCCGCAAACGCCGCCGCCGGCGCCGCGGCCGCCGCGACGAGACCTCGCCCGAGGCGCTCCCGGGTCTGGCAGCCGCACCCGCCGACGGAGAGGCAGCCGCGACCGGGACCGAGGCCGATCCGTCCGAAGCGGGCGGCGAGGTCGCGCCAGAACCGGTGGACGACGCGTCCGCCGAAGCGGACGACCACGGCGACCGGAACCGCAGACGGGGCCGGCGCGGCGGACGACGCCGGCGGCGCGGCGGCGACAACGAGATCTCTCCGGTCGCCGAACTCGGCGCCGAGCAACCGGACGTGAGCGGCGCGCCCTATCAAGGGCCGACGCCCGCCAATCCGTTCGCGACACCCGCCTACGACATTTTCGACGTTGTCGAACGGGCGGGCCAGGCCGGGCCGGGACCGGCCGGGCAAAGCGAACCAACGCCGGCCCCCGGTCTGCCTGCGGGGCTACAAGCGGGCTCTGGCCCGGTTGTCGCTTCCGAGCCGCCGGCTGACGCCTCCGCACCCGAAGTGGAGCGCGACCGCGAGACCTCCGAAACCCCGGAAGTTGAGGAGGCGCCGACGGAAGCGGCCGCGGCGAGCGATACGCAATCGAATGGCCCCGAGGTGCACGGAGAGCCGGTGGTGGCCGCCGCGGTGCCGCCCGCGCCGGAACCAGAAGCGGTCGCGCCTTCCGAGCAGGAACCCGTGAGATCGGCGCCGCCGATCCAACCGATCCTGGTCGGCGCGTCCGACGCCCCCGATGCGCCGAAGAAGCGGGGCTGGTGGCGCCGCTGATCCGTTAGCCGTCCCCCATAGCGCTCGCGAAGTCCCCTCCCGCACGCTGGAGGTAAAGAGCAGCCGCACCCGTACAGACGGCGATTGACAAGCTTCGCCCGGCATCCTCATACTTCACCGCATGGCAAAGTATGAGAACGGCGGCCTCGACCGGACTTTCGCGGCGCTCGTGGATCCGACACGGCGGGCAATCCTGGCCCGCCTCGCTGGCGAGGGCAGCACGTCGGTCAGCGAACTGGCGGGGCCGTTCCCGATCAAGCTGCCGGCGGTCATGAAGCATCTCGACGTTCTCCGCGACGCGGGGCTGATCGCCCGCACGAAACAGGGACGCATCGTCACCGTCAGCCTGTCGCCCGAACCGATCCGGCAAGCGATGGAGTGGCTGCGCCACTACGAGCAATTCTGGTCCAGCCGCCTCGACAAGCTCGCGGCCTTCGCCGAGCGGCAGGAAGCCGAGGCGAAGAAGGAGCGGCCATGACCAGCCTGACCTTGGTGCGCCGGATCGCGGCCCGGCCGTCGATCGTCTGGGATGCGTTGACCACGCCGGAGGGCATCTCCTGCTGGTGGGGTCCAGACGCCGGTCCGGTTCTGCGCGCCGAACTCGATCTCCGGGTCGGCGGCCATTACCGCGTGCGCTTCCGGATGCTGGACGGAACCGAGCACGAGACCACCGGCGAATATCTCGAGATAGAGAAGCCGCATCGCTTGCTGATGAGCTGGCGCTGGCTGGAGGGCGGCGGCGGTCCCGGCGACTCGCGCGTAGAATTTCGTCTGCGGCCGATCGACGAGGGGACGGAATTTACGCTGACGCACGCGCAACTGCCGTCGGACGAGTCGGCGCGTGGTCACGAATGGGGCTGGAACGGCTCGCTCGACAAGCTGCGCCGCCATTTCTCGTCCCCCCGCGGAGCAAGCGCCCGTATGAGCATTCCGCTTCTCTACGCGCATCCGTTTTCATCGTATTGCCAGAAAGCGTTCATTGCTTTTTACGAGAAAGATGCGCCGTTCGAGCTGAGGCTGCTGTCCTCTCAGAATCCTGCAGCGATCGAGGAGCGCCACGCGCTATGGCCGCTCGACCGTTTTCCCCTATTGCGAGCGGACGGACAGACCATCGTCGAGTCGACGATCATCATCGAGTGGCTGGACCA
>JAFAXA010000235.1 GCA_019241425.1 Acetobacteraceae bacterium
CCGCCATGCGCGCGTTCCAGCACGCCGGCGCGTCGCGGTTGCGCGACCGGATCGGCGCCGGCCTCCAGCCCGAACAGCTCTTCCTCGAAACGCGACGGGTTGAGCGTCGCGCAGTTCAGCACGATGAACGGGCCGTCGGCGCGGCGCGAGCGGGCATGGATCATGCGCGCCGCCACCTCCTTGCCGGCTCCCGCGGCACCGCTGATGAGCACGCGCGATCCGGTCGGCGCCACACGCTCGATCGCCGCGCGCAGGGACGCGATCGCCGAACTCGCGCCGGTCAGCTTGGTTTCCGGTCCGGCCCGCAAGCGCAGCTCGGCGTTTTCGCGGGCGAGCCTCGCCGCTTCCAGCGCCCGGCGCGTGACGTGCAGCAGGCGGTCCGACTTGAACGGCTTTTCGATGAAATCGTAGGCGCCTTGCTGGATAGCCGCGACCGCGGTCTCGATCGTGCCGTGACCCGAAATCATCACCGCCGGAACCTGCGGCTGCTCGCTATGCAGGGCCTGCAAGATGCCGAGCCCGTCCAGTCGAGACCCCTGCAACCAAACATCGAGAACGACGAGCGACGGACGGCGCGCCCGGAACGCCGCGATCGCCGCATCCGAATCGCCGGCCTGCCGGGTTTCATAGCCCTCGTCGCGCAGAATACCGTCGATCAGCAGCCGAATGTCCGGCTCATCATCGACGATCAGGATTTCATGCGCCATTCGCGGTCCTCAACGGAAAAAGGAGGGTGGCGACGGCGCCCGGTCCATCCGGCCGGTCGTCGAGCAGGACACGCCCTCCGTGATCCTCCATGATCTTCTTCACAATGGCCAAACCGAGCCCCGTCCCCTTCGGCTTGTGCGTGACATAGGGCTCCATCAATTGATCGCGATGCTCTTGCGGCAGGCCGATGCCGTTATCCGTAACCGAAATGCGCGCATCGGCCGGAGTCGCGGAAACCGAAAGGATGATCCGGCCCGGCCCCGCATGGCTGCCGCGCGCAGAAATGGCATCGGCGGCGTTCAGCAGCAGGTTGGTGAGCGCCTGCCGGAGCAGCCGGCGATCGCACAACCCGACCGGTCCGCGCTCCGGGATGTCGGACACCCACTCGATCTCCGGCCGCGCCGTTTTCTGCAGGACCAGCGCCTCGCGCGCAACCAGCCCGATGTCCTCCGCCCGGAACACAGGCTGAGGCATGCGGGCGAACGCCGAAAACTCGTCCACCATCCGCCCGATATCGCCGACATGCCGCACGATCGTATCGGCGCATAGCGCAAAGGTTTCGGGATCGGAGGTGATCTCCTTCGTAAATCGCCGTTTCAGGCGCTCGGCGGAGAGCTGAATGGGCGTCAGCGGGTTCTTGATCTCGTGCGCGATCCGCCGGGCGACGTCGGCCCAGGCCGCCTTGCGCTGCGCGGATTGCAACTCGGTAATGTCGTCGAACGTGACGATAAAACCGTCCGCCGTTCCGCCCTTCAGTTCGGCGACGATGCGGGCAAGCAAGGTGCGGCGATGTCCGGCCGGACCGATCTGGATCTCGCTCATGCAGGTATGACTCGGATGTTCCTGCGCTTCCTGCATGAGCCGCTGGAACTCCGGCACGAGCTTGCCGAGTTCCGAGCCGACGCCGGCTGGTAGGTCGACTCGCAGCAGCTCTCCGGCCGCACGATTCGGCAATTCGACCCGGCCGCGCGCATCGAGGCCGATCACACCGGCCGACACGCCTTCCAGCACCGTTTCGGTAAAGCGCCGCCGCTCGTCGATTTGACCATACGCCTCCATCAACTCGGTCCGTTGCGCGGCAAGCTGTCCCGTCATGCGGTTGAAAGCGCGCGACAAGCCGGCGATTTCGTCTTCCGTCGGCGTTTCCGGGACGCGAACCGTCAGATCGCCGCCGCGAACCCGCTCCGCAGCGTGGATAAGCTTGCCGAGCGGGCGGGCGATCTGGTTCGCCATGAACAAGCCGATGAGCACGGCAACCGAAAGCACAAGCACGGCGACCAGCGCGAAGATCCAGGCAAACGCGATCTGCAACCAGGAGCGGTTCTGGTCGAGCCGCTCGTATTCCGAGACCGCCGTTTCCGTTCGCATCATGTGGTCGAGGATCTGCGGATCGATCGGTCGGCCGATCATCAGCATCAGCGGCGGCGTCGAATCGAGTTGCACCACCGCGCGGACACGCGTGTGATCGGCCGCCGGCACCACCGCGACGTCGCCGGTACGCGCCCGTTCCGTCGCCCAGGTCGGCGGCGGCTCGACACCAAGACCCGCGAGCAAGCCCGCGGACGCCATCACCTGCCCTGTGACCGGCTCATAGATCACCGCCTCGGTCAATCCGCGCAGGCCGGTCTGCGTCGCGAGGATCTCCGCGAACGCGCCGGGGTCGATACTGAGCACGCGGCCGACGCGCGCGAGGTCGTTGGCCATTTCCAGCGCGACGGAGCGGATGTTGTTCTGATGTTCCTCGAGATAGCCGCGCGAGGCTTGCAGCGACTCGTCGAGGGCGTTGCGCACCGGATCGTTGAACCAAGCCTGGATGCCGAAATGGAAAAACGCGGTCGCGAAGACGGCGACGACGATCGCGGGCGCGACCGCGACCACGCTGAACAGCACGACCAGCCGCACGTGCAGTCGCGACCCCGCCGAGCCCCGACGGCGCTCCACCCAGATCTGGGTGATCCGCCCGGCGAGCACCGCCCCAAGCAGCAACAGCATCGAAAGATTGGCGAGAATGGGCGCGAAGCCGACATCCGCGCGCACCCCGTACGGCGTGCCGCGTGCCAGCATCATGAAGGTAGCGATCGCAACCCCGATCGCGAGAACGGCCAGGATGATCGTGACGGCCTTGCCGAGCAGGACATTGCCGAGCCGGCGCAGGAAGGTGAGCCGCTCGCGCGGCGCCTCGCCAGGCCCCCGCGTGGACAGGGTGCGCGTGACGCTCATCTCACATCAGCCCGCGCACGACGGGAATTTCGAGATCGCGGATCTTCTTGCGCAACGTGTTGCGGTTGAGGCCGAGCATGGCCGCCGCCTTGATCTGGTTGCCGCGCGTGGCGGCGAGCGTCATCCGGATCAGCGGCCGCTCGATTTCGGCAATCACCCGGTCGTAGATGTCGGACGGCATCAGCCCGTCATCATAGGCAGCGAGGAACTGCTTGATGTGCCGCTCCACCGCCTGCGACAACGGTTCGGCGCCAGCGCCGGGCGGCGAGGCGATCTCGGCGGTCGCCGCCGCTTCCGCCAATTCGGCGGTGATCACCTCGGCCGTAATCGTTTCCTGCGGATAGAGCGCCGCAAGTCGCCGCATCAAATTCTCGAGTTCACGCACATTGCCGGGCCAGCGATGCGCCTTCATCTTCTCGAGCGCCCCTTGATCGAGGGTCTTCGCGGGCAGGCCGTCGTCCCGCGCCCGGTCGAGAAAATGGCGCGCCAGCAACGGAATGTCCTCCGCGCGTTCGCGCAGCGGCGGCAGCCGGATCGGCACCACGTTGAGGCGATAGAACAAATCCTCGCGAAACTGCCCGTTGCGGATCGCCTGCCGCAAATCGCGATGGGTCGCCGCGATGATGCGGACATTCGCCTTCATGAGCTGCCGTCCGCCGACGCTCGTGAACTCGCCCTCTTGCAGAACCCTCAGCAGCCGCGTTTGCGCTTCCGGCGGCATGTCGCCGATTTCGTCCAGAAACAGCGTCCCGCCGCTCGCCTGCTCGAACCGTCCCTGGCTGCGATTGGTCGCGCCCGTAAAGGCGCCGCGCTCGTGCCCGAACAATTCGCTTTCGATCAGCTCGCGCGGAATCGCCGCCATGTTGATCGCGACAAAGGCGCCTGAACGCCGCTTGCCGTAGTCGTGCAGGGCGCGCGCAACCAGCTCCTTGCCGGTCCCGGATTCGCCGTTGATCATCACCGTCAAATCCGCGGTCGTGAGCCGCGCAACCGTGCGGTAGATTTCCTGCATCGCCGGACTGCGGCCGATCAGCGGCATCCTTTCATCCGCATCCCGCCCTTCCGGACTGCCGCCGGCCAGCACCTGGTTGGGTGCGGCGAGCGCGCGCCCGACGACCGAAAGCAACTCCTGCAAGTCGAACGGCTTCGGCAGATACTCGAAGGCGCCGCGCTGGGTCGCCTTCACCGCAGTCATCAGCGTCGATTGCGCGCTCATCACGACCACCCGCAAATCCGGCCGCAGCTTGCGAATGCGCGGAATCAGATCGAGGCCGTTCTCGTCCGGCATCACGACATCCGTGATGACCAGATCGCCTTCGCCGTCCTCCACCCAGCGCCAGAGGGTCGCCGCGTTGCCGGTGCAGCGCACCTGGTACCCGGACCGCCCCAGCGCCTGGGTGAGAACCGTGCGGATGGAACGGTCGTCGTCCGCGATCAGGACGGTCGGCAAGGTCATTACGCTTCCTCTGCCGTCAGTTGCGGCCGGGTCTATTTAGGGCCGGGCCTCGGCATCCTCGTGCAGCACGGGAAGATGCAAGCGAAACTCCGTGCGCCCGGGCCGGCTCTCGACTTGCATCAGCCCGCCATGATCACCGACAATCTTGGCAACCAGCGCAAGCCCGAGCCCGCTCCCCGTCGGCTTGGTGGTTACGAACGGCTCGAACAGATGCTGGCGGATGTCTTCGGCGATCCCAGGCCCGTTATCACGCACGCACACGAGCAAAGGCAGATCGAGTCGCACCATGGAGCCGGGGATCGCAATCCGCATGCCATGCTGGTAGCCGGTTGCCAGCACGATCTCGCCATGCGTGTTGCCCGATCCGGTGATCGCTTCGGCCGCGTTCTTCACCAGATTGAGAATGACCTGCACGAGCTGGTCGCGGTTGCCCCAGACCGGAGGCAGGGACGGATCGTAGGATTCCGAGAACCGGATATGCGGCGCAAATCCGGTCTGCGCCAGCTTGCGCACGTATTCGAGCACGCGGTGGATGTTCAGTCCGGTGCGCTCGATCGGCTTCTCGCCGAATATCTCCATCCGGTCGACAAGCGCCCGGATGCGATCCGCCTCGTCGCGGATCAGCAGCGCCAATTCCCGGTCGTTGGGCGACACGCTCGCCTCCAGCAACTGCGCGGCGCCCCTGATGCCGGACAGCGGATTTTTCACCTCATGGGCAAGGATCGCGGCCATGCCGGTGACGCTGCGCGCCGCGCTGCGGAACGTCAGTTGCCGGTCGAGAGTCCGCGCCGTCGAGGCGTCCTGCAAGGTCAGCAGGATGCTTCCCGGCTCTTCGGGCAGCGGCGTCCCCTGCACGGTGATGCCCCGCTTGCGCAGCCTGACGCTCTCCAACTGGAGATCATGGTCGGCGATCGTCACCTCGCCGGCGCGCACCTGCTCGATCAGCAGGAAGATCGGGCTGTCCTCCGGCACGAGATCGCCAAGCGTCAACTGCGCCAGTTGCGACGCCGACTGGCCAAAAAACTGCTCGGCCGCTTGATTGACGTATTTGAAACGATTTTCCGCGTCGAGCAGCACCACCGCATTCGGCAAAGCGCCGAGCAGGACGCCCAAGTCGACCGGCCGGGTGCGATCGGGGGAGCGTCCCACCACCCTCAACACCCGCTTCATGGCACCGCTCATGCAGCCGCCGCCAGTGCCGCCTCGGCGTCGCCGCCGCCGAGCGCCCGGGCGACGCCGCGGGCGATCAGCCGATCATAAAAGTCGCAAACGAACGCGATCACCGCGTCGGCATCCGTCAGGCGGTTGACCACCGCCCGGAACTCGGCCGACCCCGGCAAGCCGCGCGAGTACCAGGAAACATGCTTGCGGGCGAGCCGCAATCCCGCCTCCCGGCCATAAAAGGTGAGCATCGACCGGTAGTGCTCGAGCATCGCAGTCTTCTGCCAGGTCAGCGGCGGCTCGGGACTGCGCTCGCCGGTGCAAAGGAATCGGGCGACCTGCGCCGGAAACCAGGGCCGCCCGTAACAGCCCCGGCCGATCATCACCCCGGCGGCCCCCGAGCGGCGCAACGCCTCGGCGGCGCCCTCCTCATCTACGATGTCGCCATTGGCGATCACCGGTACGGAGACGGCGTCCACCACCTCTGCGATGAAATCCCAATCCGCGACGCCCGAATAGAATTGCTGCCGGGTGCGGCCGTGTACCGTGATCATGCAGATACCCGCCTCTTCGGCGATGCGGGCCAGTTTCGGCGCGTTCAGGCTCGCATGGTCCCACCCCATCCGCATTTTCAACGTCACCGGCACCGCCACCGCGCGCGCGGTGGCCTCCAGCAGCCGGCCGGCCGCCGCTTCGTCCCGCATCAAGGCGGAACCCGCGTGCTGCCCGACGGCGACCTTCTTCACCGGGCAGCCGAAATTGATGTCGATCAGGTCCGCGCCCTTATCCGCGGCGAGCCGCGCCGATTCGCCCATCGCGTCCGGATCGCAGCCGGCGAGCTGCACCGCGCTGACCCCGCCGCAGCCATCCAGCTCCGCCATCCGCAGCGTGTTGCGGTTCTCCCGGATCATCGCCCATGAGGCGATCATCTCCGAGACGACCATGCCCGCGCCGAGCGTCTTGGCCATGCGCCGGAACGGCAGATCGGTCACGCCGGACATCGGGGCCACGATCACGGGGGTTTCGATCCGCACGCCGGAGCCAAGGTCGATCGGTGACAATCTTTTCACACGCGTCGTCAATGCTGATCTTCCGGCCCCGAAATGCCCAGGAATTGGGCAGACTACACACCTCCCGTGCGTGGTGCAATCGGCCGATTGCAATCCTGCAACACTCATGCGGCGTTGACGCCGGGCATCCCGTTCGCTCATGGGAGAACGATGCGTGTGGCAGCCATCCTTGTCGCGGGCGGCACTGGCAGCCGTTTCGGCGGCCCGGGGCCGAAGCAATTCGCGGACCTGCGGGGCCGTCCGGTCGCGCGGCATGCGGCCGATGGGTTGCTGCCCTTTGTCGAGTTGCTGCAGCCGGTCGGGGAGCCTTCGGCGCTGGCGCGCGCGCTCGACGGCATGCCGCATCTGCCGCCGGTGCCGGGCGGCGCCACCCGTCAGGACAGCGTGCGGCTCGGCTTGGAGGCGCTGGCGCCGCACGCGCCCGACATCGTGCTGGTGCATGACGCGGCGCGCCCCGTCATTCCCGACGGCACCATCCCGGCGCTTCTCGCAGCCCTCGCCGAAGCGGACGGCGCCATCCCCGCCTGCCCGGTCGCGGATACCCTGAAGCGGGCCGCCGCCGACGGCGCGATCGAGGCGACCGTGCCGCGGGAGGGGCTGTTCCGCGCGCAAACGCCGCAAGGGTTCCGCTTCCCGGTCCTGCTGGCGCTGCATCGCGCCGGCACGACGCTGCCGGCGACGGATGATGCAGCGCTCCTGGAAGCCGCGAGGCGCCGCGTTCGGCTGGTCGCCGGCTCGGAGGACAACGTGAAGATCACCTACCCCGCCGATTTGGAGCGGGTCGCCCGCATCCTCGGCGGCCCCACCCTGCTGCCCCGAGTCGGGACCGGGTTCGACGTCCATGCGTTCGAGAGCGGCCGCAAGCTCATCCTGTGCGGCATCGAAGTGCCGCATGACCGCGGCCTCGCCGGCCATTCGGACGCCGATGTCGGCATCCATGCGCTTTGCGACGCGATCTACGGGGCGCTGGCGGAAGGCGATATCGGCCGGCATTTCCCGCCCGGCGAAGCGGCCTGGCGGGACGCCGACAGCGCCCGCTTCCTCCAGCACGCCGGCGAGCGCATCCGCGCGCGCGGCGGGCGACTCGGCAACGCCGACCTCACGCTGATCTGCGAGCGGCCGAAGATAACCCCGCACGCGCCGGCGATGACGGTCCGGCTGGCGGCGCTGCTCGCGGTGTCGCCGGCCCGGATCTCCGTCAAGGCGACCACCACGGAGCGGCTGGGCTTCACCGGGCGGGGCGAAGGGATCGCCGCTCAGGCGGTGGCGACCGTGCTCGTTCCGGACTGAACGGAACCGCGGCGCCGGTGTTTTCCGCGCGGGACGAACCGCAAACGGCAGATGCGAGGGGCGGCATGGCTTGGCAAACGATCGACACGGCGCCGAAGGACGGGTCGGACATCCTTGGCTGGATACCGGCGACGCCCGGCGGTCCGGGCTTCGCCGTTACGCTGTGCTGGGAAGACGATGCCTGGCAGGGAACCGAGGCCGAGACGCGATTGCTGCGCTATTCGCCCACCCATTGGCGGCCGCCGGGAGCGGGACCGGCGGAGCCGGAGCAAACGCCGCAGCGCCCGACCGGCATCGATCTGGCGGACGTGCCGCCTTTGCCCGGCGAGGGCGGGGGCGATGAGCTTCCGGACGCGCTCGATCCGGCCGTGAAGGGGTTCTGACCGGCGGTCAGCCGACCGAACCGGCGATCCAGTCGGCATACGCCCCGAGCGCCGCTTCGGCCGGCAAGGCGACGATGCAGGGCACGCGGTAGCTGTGCAGGGCGCAGACGCGGGCTTGCAGCGCCGGATAACCGGCGCGGGTCGTCTTGGCGATCATCGCCGTCTCCGCGCCTTCCTCCACCGCGCCTTGCCAGCGATAGATCGCCTCATGCGGACGAATGTTGACGCAAGCCGCCAGGCGCTCCTCGACCAGCGCCCGGCCGATGCGGCGGGCCTCCTCCGCATCCGCGCAGGTGATGTAGACCAACAGGATATCCGTCACGGGGTTGAGATATTGGACAGCCGCCGCCTGCCCGGCAATGCTGCCGGCCCGAAGGGAAACGCATCTGCAATGAAAAATCCGCTCGCCTGCATCCCGGTCGCGGCGATACTCGGGCTCGCTTCCTGCGCCTCGCATCCCGGTCCGGGGGCGCATCCGCCGGTTCCCCCGATGATCGTCGAAGTGGTGCCGAAGCCGCCGGTCAGCCCAACGCCGCTGATCTGGCAGCCGGGCCACTGGGACTGGACCGGCAACGGCTATGTGTGGCGCCCGGGCGAGTATGTTCCGAAGCAGGGCCACGGCGATCTCTGGATGCCGGGCTATTGGGGCGCAACCCCGAGCGGCGGCACCGCCTGGCAGCCGGCGCACTGGCTGTAAACGCCCACCCTCCGCTCTTGCGGCAGGAGGGTGCCTGTGGTGTTAGTCCGGCCCGGACTGCAGGCCGCTCTCGCTGGGCGCGTCTGTTCTCGCCCGGCCGATCCAGTTCACGAGGCTGCCGCTCCATGACTTCGTCCACGTTCGAGACCGTTGCCGGCATCATTTCGGAAACCTGCGACATCCCGCGCGAGAAGATCACGCCGCAAAGTCACGTCATCAACGATCTCGGTGTCGACAGCCTGGACTTCCTCGACGTCGCGTTCGCGATCGACAAGGCGTTCGGCATCAAGATGCCGCTGGAGCAATGGACGCAGGAGGTGAACGCGGGAAAGGTGTCCTCGGACCGCTATTTCGTGTTGAGCGGCTTGTGCGCGAACATCGATTCGCTGGTCGCCGCCAAGGCCGCCTGATCTGCCTCATGCTGCTCGAATACTTTCATATGATCGATCGCGTCCTCGCGCTCGATCTCGCCGGGCAGACGATCCGCGCCGAATGCCGCGTACCGGAGACGAGCCCGGTTTTCGAGGGCCACTTTCCCGGCCATCCGATCCTGCCGGGCGTGCTGATGATCGAAAGCATGGCGCAGGCCGGCGGCTGGCTGCTGCTCGCCAGATCCGGCTTCGAGAACGCGGCCTTCCTCGCCCAGGTGAAAGCCGCGAAGATGCGGGACTTCGTGACCCCTTCCCAGATCCTGCTCGCGGATGTCGCGCTTCAGCACGAAGGATCGGGCTACGCCGTCGCGTCCGGCCGGCTGTCCCGCGGCGACAAGCTGGTCGCGGAGGCCAGTCTCACCTTCCGGGTCATGCGGTTTCCGAACGAAACCATGCGCACGCAAATGCAGGCGGTGGCGCGGCGTATCGGTATTCCCGGGGCGCCGGCCGATGCCTGAGCCACGCGACGCCCTGATTACCGGCATCGGCCTCGTTTCCTCCCTGGGCGAAGGCCCGGACGCGCATTGGGCGGCGCTCACCGAGCCGCCCGCCTTCCGGCCCGTGATCGACACCGAGCGCTGCGCGCCCTACCCCGTGCATCCGCTCTGCAAGCTGGAATTGGACCGCCAGATCCCGAAAAAGGGCGACCAGCGGCAGATGGAGCCGTGGCAGCGCATCGGGACCTATGCGGCAGGACTCGCGCTCGACAACGCCGGCGTGAAGGGCGACGCGGACCTGCTCGGCCGAATGGATATGATCGTTGCCGCGGGCGGCGGCGAGCGGGATCGCGCGGTTGACGAGGCGTTGCTCGCGGCCCTGCCGGACGCGGCCGATCCGGGCGTGCTCCTGAACGAACGGCTGACCGGCGGCCTCCGGCCCACATTGTTTCTGGCGCAACTTTCCAACCTGCTCGCCGGCAACATTTCGATCGTGCACGGCGTTGTGGGGTCGTCCCGCACCTTCATGGGCGAGGAAGCGTCCGGCGTGGACGCGGTGCGCATCGGCTGCGCGCGCATCGCCGCGGGCCAGAGCGAGCTGGCGCTGGTCGGCGGCTCCTACAACGCGGAACGCGCCGAGCTGATGTTTCAATACGCGCTCGGGCAGACGCTTCGGCGCGGACCTTGGGCGCCGGTCGCCGCGCGGCAGGCGGAGGGCGGCGGCATGGTGCTCGGCTCGCTCGGCTGCTTTCTCGTAATCGAAAGCCGCGCCCATGCGGGGGCGCGCGGTGCGACGCCGATCGCGCATATCGCGGCGATCGCGTCCGACCGCTGCACCCGCAAGCCCGGCGAGGCGTCCGCCAATGCGCAGCGTCAGCTCGACGGCATGGGCCACCATCTCGCGCCGGGCGGGACCGCCGTGCTGTCGGGCGCCAGCGG
>JAFAXA010000052.1 GCA_019241425.1 Acetobacteraceae bacterium
CGGCCGTCGGGCACTCGAAGGTCTGGCCATAGAGAATTTCGTTCTCCAGCACGATCACCGGATTGGGGTCGCGTATCGCCGCTCGGAGCAGACCCTTGGCGTCGGCCGCCGACCAAGCCGCCACGACCTTCAGCCCCGGGCAATGCCCGTACCAGCTCGCGTAGTCCTGGCTGTGCTGCGCCCCGACGCGCGACGCCGCCCCGTTCGGACCCCGGAACACGATCGGGCAGCCCATCTGCCCGCCCGACATGTACAGCGTCTTGGCCGCCGAGTTGATGATCTGATCGATCGCCTGCATGGCGAAGTTGAAGGTCATGAACTCGACGATCGGCCGGAGCCCCGCCATCGCCGCACCGACCGCGAGCCCGGTGAAGCCGTGCTCCGTGATCGGCGTATCGATCACGCGCTTCGGCCCGAACGCCTCCAGCAGGCCCTGGCTGACCTTGTACGCGCCCTGATACTGCGCGACCTCCTCGCCGAGCAGAAACACCCGGTCGTCCGCGCGCATTTCGCTCGCCATCGCGGCGCGCAGGGCTTCCCGCACCGTCATCGCTTGGGTCGCGCCCGCAACCGGTTCCGGGGCCGGTTCGGGCGCGGTCACCGCGTCCGTTGCGATCGGCGCCGCCTCGGGCGTTGCCGGCGCCTTTTCAGTCTCGGCGCCTTGCTCCGGCGCCGCCGCGTCGCCCGGCGGGGCCGCCGCTTCGACGGCCTCGCCATCGAGCACCGCGATCGGCGTGTTGACCGCGATGCCGCCCGTGCCTTCATCGACCAGGAAGCGGGACAACGTCCCGTCATCGGCCGCTTCCACCTCCATCGTCGCCTTGTCGGTTTCGATCTCGGCGATCACATCGCCTGCGCGCACCGTTTCGCCGAGCTTCTTGGTCCAGCGCGCGAGCTTGCCCTCCGTCATCGTGGGCGAAAGCGCCGGCATCAGGATCTCGGTCGGCATCGGCTCAGTGTTCCAGCAACACGTCGGTTGTAAGCGCGGACGGATCCGGCTCGGGAGCGTCCTTCGCAAACGCCACCGCCTCGTCGACCACCCGCTTCACCTGCCGCTCGACGCCCGCCAGTTCGTCCTCGCCGACCCCGCCCTCCGCGAGCCGGGCGCGCAGGGTGTCGAGGCAGTCGTGCTCCGCCCTGATCTTCTGGATCTCGTCGCGCGTGCGGTACTTGCCGGGATCGGACATCGAGTGCCCGCGATAGCGATAGGTCTGCGCCTCGATCAGTCGCGGCCCCTCGCCCGCGCGGCAAGCGCCGACCGCCTCCGCGACCGCCGCCTGCACGGCGATCACGTCCATGCCGTCCACCTTGGCGCCGGGAATGCCCCAGGGCGCGCCGTTTTGCGACAAATCCCGGGAGGCGGAGGCGCGCTCGATGCTGGTGCCCATGCCGTAGCGATTGTTTTCAATGATATAGACGACCGGCAGATTCATCAGCGCCGCAAGATTGAAGCTTTCGAACACCTGCCCCTGGCTGGAGGCGCCCTCGCCGAAGAAAGTCAGGCACACCGCGTCGTTGCCGCGATAGCAATTGGCAAAGGCGATCCCGGTGCCGATGCTCGCCGGCACGCCGACGATGCCGTGGCCACCGAAGAAATTCTTCTCGCGGCTGAACATGTGCATGGAGCCGCCCTTGCCACCCGAATAGCCGGCGGCCCGCCCGGTCAGTTCCGCCATCACGCCCTTAGGGTCCATGCCGGTTGCCAGCATGTGGCCGTGATCCCGGTAGGAAGTAACGACCTGATCGCCCTCCCGCAGCGCGGCAAGCGCGCCGACCACCACCGCCTCCTGGCCGATATAGAGGTGGCAGAAGCCGCCGATGAGGCCCATGCCGTAGAGCTGGCCCGCCTTCTCCTCGAACCGCCGGATCAGCAGCATGTCGTGAAAGGCGCGCGTCAGCCGTCCGGGCGCGTTGAACGGTTCGGCTGTTGCATCCGCCCCCTGCATGGCTTTCCTCCTTGCCTCGGACACCGCCCTGCTTCACTCAAACAGCCGCGCGCGGGGACAGCAAGCGGCGCGGCGTTCGTCCTACCGGGTTGTAATGCTTGACTCCGGGTCGGATGGGCCAAAGAAGAGGTGGCGGGCCGGAGGGCCATCCCGGCTTCGAGCGCCGCCGCAAGCAAGTGGCCGGCTGACAGAGTGCAACTGACATCGCGCGTCAAACGGAGGGTGGCGTCGGCCTGGGCGAGCCCGTGGCCGATCGCTCGCCCGCAGCCGAGGCGCCGCTGGGTGGTCGCGGCCTCCATCCTGCTGCACGCGTCGCTGCTGCTGCTGTTGTTGCCGTGGCAGACCGGTCCGGCGCCGGAGCAGGTGTCGCCGCCGGCGGTCTCCATGGTGTTCGAATCGGCCCACCCGCACGGGGCGTCCGCCCCCAACCCGACCCCCGACGCCGCGCTGCCGCAAGCCCCTTCCCAGCCCGCGCCGCCGGCTCCCACGCCCCCTCCGCCCGCACCGGCGCCGCAACCGGCCCCGACGCCCCCGGCCCCCCCGCCGCCGCCGGAGACGGCGCTGGCGACGCCGCCGGAGCCCCCACCGCCGCCGCTCGAAACGCCCCCGATGCCCGAGCCCGCCCCGGTCCCGGCCCCGGCTCCGGCACAGCCGAAGCCGCCCCCGGCCGCGCGGCCGCCGCCCCGGCCGCGTCCGCCGGCCCGCGAGGCAGAGCGGCCGCCGCGGCCGAGCACCGATTTTCCGGCGCCGATGAAGTTCTCCTTCGGCGCGCCGCGCACGCCCTCGCCGCTGGAACGGGCGTTCTCGACCTACCAGCCGGGCCGGGTCGCGCGCGGCGACGAGGCGCTCGGCCAGTTCGCCAAGGTGACCAAGGGGCAGGTCGACGCCGATTGGATGAGCGATCTGCACCGCTGGTGGCTGGAGCACCGCTATTACCCCGAACAGGCGGCGATGGCGGGCGAGGACGGCACGGTAAAGATCCAGATCCAGGTGGACCGTTACGGCCGCGTCCATTTCGTGGATCTGGAGGGCCGGTCAGGGTCGCAATGGCTCGACATGGCGGCGCAGGCGGTGTTCCGGGGCGCCAATCTGCCGCCCTTTCCGCCGGGAACGCGGGACGATCAGATCACCGTTGATCTCACGATCAACTACATCCTGGTCAGGCGGTAGATTTCGCCCCGCGTCTTTGTCCCTTTCAGACACACCCATCGAACTGGCCTTTGATGCACGCGGGCCGTTCGTGCACAACAGTCAAGCTTAGACGAGGACTTACTGCACGCTTCGCTTTTCAAAGTAGGTTTAAGTCTTCGTTCAATTCGTCGTTCGATCCTCCGCGCTCGCAGGGCTGGTCATCTCTTACGCGACAACCTGCGCATCCACATTTTGTGAGAGGAAAATCGTGTTCCGCAAGACCTTCATACTCGCGCTCGGCCTCGCCGGGGCGCTCACGACTCACGCAGCCTTCGCCGGCAGCGCCACCGGCACCCTGAATGTGACGGGTACCGTGACGAACTCGTGCACAACTTCAGGCGGTTCACTAAGCTTCGGTACCCTCGACGGCGTAACCGCGGCAACCGGTTCTGGCAGCATCTCCGTCACTTGCACCAACGGAACCAGTGCGACAATCGCGCTCGATAAGGGTCTCGGCTCAGGCGCAAGCATCGCGGCGCGTCAGATGGCCGGCGTTACGGACAACACGAAGAGCATCACCTACTCGCTGTTCAGCGACAGCGGCCATTCGACGCTTTGGGGTGACGGAACGAACGGCTCGACGCTCAGCTACAGCGGGACCGGCAATGCCGACACGGTCCCCGTCTATGGCTCGATCGCCGCGAGCCAGCATGTGCCCGCGCAAGTCTATAACGACAGCGTTACAGTAACCGTCGCTTACTAGCCCGGAGCGCACTCATGCCCTGCTTCGCCAAAATGGCGGTGGCATCCGCCACGGTCATGTTCGCTCTGGCATCCCCGGCCAGCGCCCAGCAACTGACCATTTCGCCTGTCACGGCCACCTTGGAAAAAAGCGAGAAGGTGGCTGTCTTCAGCGTGACAAATGGCGGGACCGACGTTGTGTCCCTCCAGGTCCGTCCGTTTCTGTGGACCCAGCCCGGCGGAGTAGACCAACTCACGCCGACCCCCTACATCGCTGCCAGTCCGCCGTTGGCGAATATACCGCCGGGGCAGACGCAGATCATTCGTGTCCAGGTGCGCCAACCGCCAATCCAGGGCGAGACGGCGTATCGGCTGATCATCGACCAGCTTCCGATGGCGCTCAAACCGGGAGGCGTCATACGCAGCGGGATCTCGATGGTCTTCCGCTACTCCATCCCGGTATTCGTCGATTCAGGATCAGCCGATGCACCGAATGTGTCCGGTGTCATCAACCCCGACGGCACGCTGTTGCTCAGCAATCATGGAACCCACCACATCCGGGTCGGCAACCCGGTGATCGAAATGCAATCCGGCAAGCTGCCGGTGATGATGGCCGGCACGCCCTACGTGCTTGCCGGCTGCGAGCGTAGCTGGCGCGTGCGCGGGCGCCCTGGCGCGCTGCGCGGTTCGGTTACGATGACAGCAGCGACCGATACCGGAACGCTGCACGTCACTCTGCTGCCCGCAACGCGATAGAAACCAATGCACCTCGGGCGAGTGCTCCGTTACGGAGCTCTCGCCGCCATCGGCTTGGCAGCGCACGTGGCGCTCGGCGTGGAACCGCCCCAGAGCCTCGTCCTGCAACTCGTCATCAATGGCCGGGTGGCTGGCGAGACACTGGACGTTTGGCAGCGAGACGGCGCGGTGCTTGCTCTCGCGAGCGAACTCCGCGAAGCCGGGATCATCGTTCCCGAATCCGTCCATCCCGACGCTGACGGCCGCATCCGCCTCGATGCGCTGACAAACCTATCGTTCCGCGTCGACGAACTGAAGCAGCAACTTGTCGTCACGGCGGACGCGCGCGGCGTGACGCCAAACCGTATCGGGCCGGAACACCGGACAGAGTTGCTGCCGTTGGAAACCGGCACGGGCGCGGTGCTCGACTACACGCTCAACGGAACATATCAAGGCGGCCACGCGATCGGTGCAGGCGCATTCGCCGGGTGGGTGTTCAGCCCCTACGGCGTCTTCGATAGCGGCTTCCTGACCTACGCCGGCGCGGGCACGACTTTCAGCTCGGCAAACACCGTTACCCGCCTCGGCACCACCTACACCTATTCCGACGCCGACTCGCTCCGCCGCTATCGTCTCGGCGATGTCATCACCGGCGCACTCGACTGGACCCGCCCGGTGCGGCTCGGCGGCATCCAACTCGCCACCGATTTCCAGATGCGTCCCGATCTCATTACGTTCCCGTTGCCGACACTTGCCGGCACCGTCGCGGTGCCCTCGACGATCGACGTGCTGGTCAATGGGACGCGCCAGTTCTCGAGCCAGGTCGAGCAAGGTCCATTCGCGATTCCGCAACTTCCCGTGGTCACCGGCCAGGGCAATGTTTCGATGGTCATTACCGACCCGGTGGGCCGGCAGGTCGTCGAGAACCTGCCCTACTACGCCAGCTCGAACCTGCTCGCCGAGGGTTTGAGTTCGCTCTCGTTCGAGGCCGGTTCGGTCCGGCTGAATTACGGGCTCAGGAGCAACGACTATCAGGGCGAAGCCGCGTCGGCCTCCGGTCGCTACGGCCTCACCGACGACGTGACCGTCGAGGGACATGCCGAGGGGACCAGCCAGTTGGGGATGGGCGGCGCGGGCGGCGCCGTCGCCATCGGCAGCCTTGGCGTGCTGTCATTCTCCGGCGCCGGCAGCCACTCGTTCGGCCAGAGCGGCTACCAGCTCGGTGTCGGCTTCCAGCATCAAACGCAGGGCATCAGCCTCTCCGCCTCCACCCTTCGCGCCAGCCAGAGCTTTCGCGACATCGCCGCAGTCTATGGCCAGCCGTCGCCCTCACAAATCACCCATCTCAGCGTCGGCTTTCCGCTCGGCGATTTCGGCTCGCTCGCCCTCGCCTATTCGGTCATCGACCAGAGCGCGCGTGCTAATTTCCGCGGCACGCCGATCCAGGCGCGCGCAGCAAGCAATGCGCTCGGATTTCTTTTTCCCGTGACGGAGCACGCCCGACTGCTCACCGGGTCGTGGTCCAAAACGCTGTTCGGCCGCCTATCCGTCTACGCCACCGCTTACAAGGACCTGTCGCATTCGCAATCGCTCGGAGCCTTTCTCGGCATCTCGCTCCCGTTCGGATCGCGGGACTCGGTAAGCGCCAGCGCGGCCTACACGGGTTCCGGCTTTACCCCGCAGGTCCAAAGCCAGCGTTCCGTGCGCGATGTCGGCGATCTGGGCTGGCAGGCCGTCTCCTCGTATGCGGGATCGCCTCAGGCCTGGGCCGATGTCGACTACAAATCGCCCTGGGCGCTGCTCGATGTCGGCGCGGCTCGGGCCGGCAGCAGCAACGCGGCGCGGGCGGGTGCGCAAGGCTCGCTCGCTTTCGCCGACGGCGGCCTGTTTGCCGCGAATACGATCACGGACAGCTTCGCCGTGATCGATACGGGCGAGGCGACCGATGTCGGCGTGCAACAGGACAATCGTTCGATCGGGCGCACCAACGGATCCGGCCAGTTGCTGGTTCCCGATCTGCGATCGTTCCAGGAGAACAGGATCGGGATCGATCCGAGAGACGTTCCGTTGGACGCGAACCTCGATTCGGCGATCCGGACGGTGCGCCCGCAGGACCGCTCCGGGGTTACTGTCCGCTTCGCAATCAAGTCCTCGAAAGCCGCGCTGCTGAAACTCGTCGATTCCGCGGGTAAGCCGATCCCGCTCGGCAGCACGGTGCAGCTATCGGGCACAGGGCAGCCGCAAATCGTCGGCTACGACGGTGAAGCGTATCTGGAGGGTTTGTCGGAAAGCAACACCGTCGTCGTCACGGCGCCGGACGGCCGCACCTGTCGGGTGTCGTTCGCGTACAAGAAAGCGAAGGGGGAGTTGCCGGAAATAACTCCGGCGCCCTGCCGCCTGGAGAGATCACCATGAAACTCGCGACTCTCGTGATGGCGCTCGCGGCCGCATTGGCCGCACGGCCGGCATGGGCCCAGACTTGCAGCGTGTCCTCGTCCGGTGCCAGTTTCGGCACCTATGATACGCTCGCCGCGGGCAGCACCGATACGGCGGGTACCGTGACGGTCACATGCATGAGCGCCGCGACGGTCAACGTGTCGTACTCGGTTCAGCTCGGAACCGGCCAGTCCGGCAACAGCCTGGCACGCATTATGACCAGTAACGCCGCAAGCCTTGCGTACCAGCTATATGTGGACGCTCTGCACAGCCAGATTTGGGGTGACGGAACGGGTGGGACCGCCACCATAAGCGATAGCTATGTTCTCCCCGGGACAACGACTCGGAAGAACTATAATCTCTACGGAAGCATGCCGGCGCGCCAGCGGGTCAAAGCCGGCTCCTACTCGGATTCGGTGCTGATCACCGTTATCTACTAGTCTCAGAACAGCCGGTCCTTCGGCCCGTATTGCACGATGATGTCGGAGGGTTCGGCTAAATTCAGCATCGACCGCGCGCGCTCGTCCAGCATGTCACGGTCGATATGATTGTTGCGCAAGCCCGCGAGCCGCCGTTCCCAGGCCGCCTGTTCCGCCTGCGCCCGGCCGAGATCGGCCTCCGCTTCCTTGAGCAGCCTTTGGCGCTCGGCAAAGGCAACGAGGCCGCGATCCCCGTGGGTCGCGTTCCAGCCGAAATAGCCGACCAGCGACAGGAACGCCAACGGCGCGACCGTCGCACGCGCCCTCCGCTTCAGCTCACGCGCCCAAGCCATGATTGCGAATCCCTGATGGCGTGCAGTTCGTCAGCCTACCACCCCGGCAGCCGCCGGGACAGAACCGGCGACCTTCCGCGTTCGTTTGTGGCAGAGTCGCGACAGGCGCGCTCAGGCGTGACCGGCGATGATGCGTCCCGATTGCACGGCGTCGATCAGGCTCCGCCAGTCACGGACGGTTTGCTCGGCGTATGCCGATGCGAATCGCTCGATCGCCCGGTCGAACGACCCGCCCGCGCCCATGTAGCCCGCGATCGCCGCCGGTTCGCCGGCCCGCGCATGCGCCCGCGCCAGCGTTCGGCCGCACAGATTCGCGTAGAACGGCAGATGCGAGTCGAGCGCCGTGCCGATGCCCGCCAGCCGCGAATCCTTGAGATGACGCACATAGAAAGAGCGCCCGTCGACCGGCGCTCGCGTCCAGCCGAGGAATATGTCGCTCGCGGCTTGCATCAGGCGCTGCCCGGTCACCACGCGCTCGCCCGGCTGCGCGCACGCGGACGCGCCGGCGTACGGCTCCAGCACGGATTCCTGCGCTTCCTTGATCTGCAACAGCAAGCTCGAACCGTCGCCCGCGACCAGCAGCCCGATCGCGCAGAAGGTGCCGACACTGCCCACGCCGACGACCTTGAACGCGACGTCTTCCAGCGTGTAACGCCGCAGCAGCGCCTGCCGGTCCGGTTGCAGCGTTCCGAGATAGTCACCGAAGGCGTCGCGGGCCGGCCAAGCCTGCTCATCCAGCCGATACACCAGATCGGGCTTTTCGTGGAGGCGCAGCCGATCGCCGTCATGCTCCACGATGCCGAACTGGGCGGCGCCGCTTTGCAGCACACGGCGGAGCCTTGCCTCTACCAGCCGCCTTTGACGCTTGCCCGCGATCGCCGACACCGCCGATGGCAGATCGATGCGTTCGTTCCAGCTATCGAAGGGCGGCATTCCGGCTAGATGCGTCATATGCTTGCGGTACGCCGTCGCAACCAGCCCCGCGAGCGCCCGTCCCTCCCCTTCGCTCATCCTTTTGACGTGCGCCGCGACGGCGAAACTGGCCGCCAGTCTTTTCACGTCCCACTCGAAGGGACCGGGAAGCGTTTCATCGAAATCGTTGACATCGAAAACAGGCACGCCCTCCGGCGTTGCGAAAGTGCCGAAATTCGCCAGATGGCAGTCGCCGCAGAGTTGCGTACGAAGATCGGTCGACGGTGCCGAAGCGAGGTCGGCCGCCATCACCGCCGCCGCGCCACGGAGAAACGCCAGCGGATCGGGGAGCATTCGCGCGTAGCGGACCGGCAACAGGCTCTGGATGCGGCGTTGCCCTTGCTCGATCAGGATCGCCAGGGGATCACGCCGGTCCGGCCCTGGCGACCACTCGGCATGGGCGGCGCGCGGCACCCGCCGGCGTTGCTCCTTCCCGAACGCACGCAGTTCCGCCGGCACGGGGGGCGGCGCCATCCCCGACTCCGCTTGAGTTTCACCCACCTTTGGCGAGCCGGTCGAATGCCTGGAGGCGCGCGAGCAGCGCCGGCATGTCGCGCAGCGCGATCATGTTCGGGCCGTCGCTCGGCGCACTGTCCGGATCGGGATGGGTTTCGATGAACAGCGCGGCGACGCCAACCGCGACGGCCGCGCGCGCCAGCACGGGCGCGAACTCCCGTTGGCCGCCGGATGATGTACCCTGGCCGCCCGGCTGCTGCACGGAATGCGTTGCATCGAACACGACGGGATAGCCGGTGCCCGCCATCACCGGCAGGCCGCGAAAATCCGTGACCAGCGTGTTGTAGCCGAAACTCGCGCCGCGCTCGCAGAGCAGGATGCGCTCATTGCCGGTGCCCGCGATCTTCGCCGCGACGTTGCGCATGTCCCAGGGCGCCAGGAACTGCCCCTTCTTGACGTTGATCGCCCGCCCGGTTTCGCCCGCCGCGATCAGCAGATCCGTCTGCCGGCAGAGAAACGCGGGGATCTGCAACACGTCGACCGCTTCGGCGACGGCCGCGCATTGTTCCGGCAGATGCACGTCGGTCAGCACAGGCACGCCCACCTGCTCGCGCACGGCGGCGAGAATGCGCAAGCCCTCGCGCATTCCGACGCCCCGTGCCGCCGAGGCACTGGTGCGGTTCGCCTTGTCGAAGCTGCTCTTGTAGATCAGCGGAATGCCGGCGGCGCGGGTGATTTCGGCGAGCGCAAACGCGACTTCCAGCGCGTGCGCCTCGGATTCGATCTGGCAGGGGCCGGAGATCAGCACCAACGGCAGATCATTGCCGATCGCGATGTCGCCGACATGCACAATCTTGTTCATTGCATCGCTCGTTGCCCACGCGCGCCGAGGCGGCGCATGGGACCGGCCTCCCTGTCGTCCAAGCCGGTTCTAGTGCGGCGCCAAGCCCCCGTAAACGGCCGTCTGCTGGCCCGGCCACGCACCCGTTCCTGCCGCCAGTCGCGGATCTTGCGCTGCTCGAACGCCGGGCGCAACACTCGCAGAGGCAAGGTCGGGACGCGCCCATGTCTCCAACGCCTTCGCTCGTGCTGTCGTTGGCGAGACAGGCTCGAGAGCACCCGGATCGCAATGCCGTTACAGATGGCACGAGCGCTCTCTCCTGGGTCGAACTGGACCGGCTCGCCAATCGCGCCGGCCGCGCGCTCGCCGCCCAGGGCGTGCGCTTCGGCGACATGGTGACGATCGCCGCCACCAACACAGCCGACACCGTCATCGCCGTTTATGCCTGCTGGAAGATCGGCTGCATTCCGCAGCCTGTTTGCCCAGCCGCACCGCAAAGGGAGATCGATCGCGTCGCCGATCTGGCGCAGTCCCGTCTCCTCGTGGGCGATGCATCGATCCTGACGACACGACCCCGCTTCACGGCAAGGGAGATGGCCGCCTCGGCGGAGGATGACACTCCGCTTCCCGACGTCGTTTCACCCTCATGGAAAGCGCTCACCTCCGGAGGATCGACCGGGCTGCCCAAGCTGATCGTGTCTGGGGATCCCGCGACCCAGCAGGCCACCAACCATCGCCTGGCGCGACGTGACGCGGACGACATCGCCGTTGTTCCCGGCCCGCTCTACCACAACGGCCCTTTTATCTCGGCATTCGGCGCGCTTGCGGCGGGCGCACGTGTGGTTCTGCTGCCCCGCTTCGATGCCGCGCGCGTGCTCGCAACCGTCGCCGCCGCCAAAGCGACCTGGCTGTATCTCGTTCCGACGATGATGAGCCGCATCTCGAAATTGCCGGCCGCGATCAGGGAGGGCTACGACGTTTCCAGCCTGAGAACGGTCTGGCATTTCGCCGCGCCCTGTCCGCAATGGCTGAAGCAGCAATGGATCGACTGGCTCGGCCCGGATGTGATCTGGGAGCTGTACGCCGGCACGGAGGCACAAGCGATCACCGTGATCTCAGGGCGTGAGTGGCTTGCCCATCGCGGCTCGGTCGGCAAGCCCTTCAAGGGTGAAATCCGCATCCTGACCGAGACGGGCCGCGAGGCCGAAACCGGCGAGATCGGCGAAGTCTTCATGCGCGGCTCGCCGGGCGCCGCACCCTCCTATCGATACGTCGGAGCGCTCCCGAAAACGCGGGGTGGGTGGGAGTCGCTCGGCGACATGGGCTGGCGGGACCGCGACGGTTACCTCTATCTGGCGGACCGCGAGGCCGACATGATTTTGGTAGGAGGCGCAAACGTCTATCCGGCCGAGGTCGAGGGAGCGTTGGAAGAGCATCCGGCCGTTGCGTCCTGCGCCGTGATCGGCTTGCCCGACGACGACCTCGGATCGCGCGTTCACGCCATCATTCACCGCAATTTCGAGATCACGGCGGAAGAAGTGCTGTCGCACCTCTCGGCGCGGCTCGCTCGCTACAAATTGCCCCGGACGGTCGAATTCGCTCCGGTGCCGCTCAGGGACGACGCGGGCAAGGTACGCCGCTTCGCCCTCCGTCAGGAGCGTCTGCTCCAGCCCGGGCGCGCGTAGCCCCCCTGCCGTCGGCATGAAGAGTTTCATCCGGACGAAAATACTTGTGACGGCAAGGCGTGAAAATCCAGACGGATGGCATAACCATGGCGGCAACGCCGCCGGAAGCGCCCGGCACCCGGCCCACCAACTGAGCCAATCCCGCCGTCCTAAACGAGACGGGCCTGCCGAACCGCCGCGCCGATGAAGCTCGCGAATAGCGGGTGCGGGTCGAACGGCTTCGACTTCAGTTCCGGGTGATACTGCACCCCGACGAACCACGGATGACGCGGGATTTCGATGATCTCGGGCAACACGCCGTCCGGCGAGATGCCGGAGATCAGCATCCCCGCGGCCTCCAGCGCCTCCTTGTAGTGCACGTTCACCTCGTAACGATGACGGTGGCGCTCCTCGATCTCCCCAGCGCCCCCGTAAACGGCACGCACCAGACTGTCGGCTTTCAGCAACGCCGGATACGCGCCGAGCCGCATCGTGCCGCCGAGATCGCCACCTTCCGCCCGGCGCTCCAATTCGTTGCCGCGCGCCCATTCCGTCAGCAGCCCGATCACCGGCGTGTCGCTGGGGCCGAATTCGGTCGACGACGCATCCGGCATGCCCGCGAGATTGCGGGCCGTTTCAATCACCGCCATCTGCATTCCGAAGCAGATGCCGAAGAACGGCACAAGCCGCTCGCGCGCAAAACGCACGGCCGCGATCTTGCCCTCCGTACCGCGCTCGCCGAAGCCGCCCGGCACGAGGATGCCGTGCACACCTTCCAATCGTGTCACCGCGTCTCGCTGTTCGAACACCTCGGCGTCCATCCAGTCGAGCTGCACGCGCACGCGATGCGCGATGCCGCCATGCGACAGCGCCTCGCCGAGCGATTTGTAGCTGTCGAGCAGGTTCATGTATTTGCCGACCACCGCGATGCGCACTTCTCCTTCCGGCGCGCGCACGATATCGGCGATGCGCCGCCACCGCGAAAGGTCGGGCGGCGTCTCGGACAGCAGGCCGAAATGCCGCAACACTTCCCCGTCCATGCCTTCCGCATGATAGCTGATCGGCACGGTGTAGATCGTATCCACATCGAGCGCCGGTATCACGGCTTCCGGCCGCACGTTGCAGAAAGATGCGATCTTACGCCGCTCGTTGACCGGAATCGGCCGGTCGCAGCGGCAAAGCAGCATCTGCGGTTGAATGCCGACATTCTGCAATTCCTTGACCGAATGCTGCGTCGGCTTGGTCTTCAGTTCGCCTGCGGATGGAATGAACGGCACCAGCGTCAGATGAACGAACATGGTCGCCTGCGGGCCAAGCTCGTTGCCGAGCTGGCGGATCGCTTCCAGGAACGGCAGGCTTTCAATGTCGCCGACCGTGCCGCCGATCTCAACCAGCACGAAGTCGCAATTCGCCGATTCGCGAACAATCGTTTCCTTGATCGCGTCCGTGATGTGCGGGATCACCTGCACGGTCGCGCCGAGATAGTCGCCGCGCCGCTCGCGTGCGATCACCTCGGCGTAGATGCGCCCCGTGGTCGCGTTGTCCGACTTATTCGCGTGCACGCCAGTGAAGCGTTCATAGTGCCCGAGATCGAGATCGGTTTCCGCGCCGTCATCGGTCACGAACACTTCGCCGTGCTGATACGGGCTCATGGTGCCGGGATCGACGTTGAGATACGGATCGAGCTTGCGCAGGCGCACCCGGTAGCCACGCGCTTGCAGCAGCGCACCCAGCGCCGCCGATGCAATGCCTTTGCCGAGCGAGGAGACCACGCCGCCGGTAATGAAAACAAACCGCGTCATGGGCGGCTTTTATACGCAGCCGGACCGCCCGAATGGAAGCCTGCGCGCCGAGTCGCGCCGCTGATCGCCGCCGCGCTCCGCTAATTGGTCGGCACGCGTGGCGCCGCCGGTGCGGGTGATGGTGCGGAGGGCGTTTCCGTCGACGCGGATGGTACCGCCGGTGCGGCCGCACCCGGCGGCGGCTCGGCGAGTATCGAATGGCCGACCCCGGCCGTCCCGCGATTGAGCAAAGCGAGCGCGAGCGACAGCAGCATGAACGCGGTCGCGAGAATCGCCGTCGTCCGGGTGAGCAGATTGGCCGTCCCGCGCCCGGACATGAACGCGCCCATGCCTTGCGAACTGCCGATGCCCAAGCCACCGCCTTCGCTCCGCTGGATCAGCACGATGCCGATCAAGGCCAAGGTCACGAACAAATGGATGATGAGCAGGACGGCGATCATGCAGCTTCCCCGGAACCGGCGGGGGTTCTAGCGGCGGGAACCCGGAAAGGAAAGCCGCCGCCGCCGGCGAGCGCCTAGCGCGGTGCGGCCGCCCGGGCGATCGCCAGAAACTCATCGGCGTTCAGCGCCGCGCCGCCGATCAGGGCGCCG
>JAFAXA010000165.1 GCA_019241425.1 Acetobacteraceae bacterium
GTTCTCCACCGAGCCGCCGTAAGCGTCACGGCGGTGATTGCTGCCGTCCTGCAGGAATTGGTCCTGCAGGTAGCCGTTGGCCCCGTGCAGCTCGACGCCGTCGAAACCGGCCGCGCGCGCATTTCGGGTCGCGGTCGCGAAGCTCGCGACAATGCCGGGGATCTCGTCCAGCCGGAGGTCACGCGGGACCGGGAACTCGACCCGTCCGCTCGGCAGGAAGAAGTCGCCCGCGGCCGGGATCGGCGAGGGCGCGATCGGTGGCTCGCCGCCACGCATGTCCGGGTGCGCGACTCGGCCGCAATGCCAGATCTGGCAGATGATGCGGCCGCCCGCCGCGTGGACGGCGTCGGTCACCTTGCGCCATCCGTCGACCTGATCGTCGCGGTGAAGCCCCGGGCAGCGGATAATCCCGTGGCCCTGGTCGGAGACCTGGGTGCATTCGGTCACGATCAGTCCCGCCGAGGCGCGTTGGACGTAGTAGTCCCGCATCAGCTGGGTCGGGACGCCATCCTCGCCGGCTCGCGTGCGCGTCATCGCCGACATGACAATGCGGTTGGGTAAGGCAAGCTCGCCCAGTTCGAACGGTGTGAAGAGGTTGGTCATCGCTTGCTTCCTGCTCTGCTTCACAGCATCTCGTTGCCGCCATCGACGATGATCGTCTGGCCGGTGATGAAGTCGGCGTCCGGGGAGGCGAGAAAGAACACCGCCCCCGTGAGGTCGCCGGCGTGCTCTTCGCGGTTTAGGCACCGGACGGCGATTGCGGTGTCCTGAATGGATTGCGGCAGCGCCTTTTTGGCCGCCGCGGTGATGGTGAGGCCGGGCTCCACCACATAGACGCAAACGCCTTCGCTGCCGAACTCCCGCGCCAAGCTGCGGGATAGCCCGATCATTCCGGCCTTAGCGGCCACGTAGTGGGCCTGGTCCGGCACGCCGGAGTAGATAGACGCCGAGCCGATGTTGATGACCCGGCCCCAGCCTCGTCCGGTTATCAGCGGAAGCATCGCTTGGCACATCAACGCCGTGCCGGTCAGGTTGATGTCGATAATCTTGCGCCAGTCGGCCGCGGTCATCTCCAGGAAGGGCTGCAGCGGAAAATCGCCGGCGACATTGACCAGCACGTCCACCCGCCCCGTCGTCTGGCGCGCCAAATCGGCCAGCGCCTTGGTGTCGGCCTCGTCAGTGATGTCGGCGGCGCGGATGTGCAGCCGCGCGCTGTTCATCGACTCGGCGAGCTTGGCGAGGCTGTCCTGGGAGGAGTCGGTGGCGATGACAGTGTCGCCATTGTTGAGAAAGCGGCGGACAAACACCGCGCCCATCCCGCCCGCGGCGCCGGTGATCACCACGATCCTGTCCGTCTTCATCCTTGCTCTCCCAGGATAGCCGCGCGCGGGGGCCCGTTCATCTCCTCGAAGAAGGCGCGGAGCGTACGCGGTTCGCGGCCTAGGATGGCCCGCAGGATCAGCGCATTCCCGCGCAGCCCAGTGTGGTCGTAGTGCTCGAACATCGGGCGCATCGGGCCGGCTTGGTCGCCAAGCGTGTCCGGGTCGATCCTCTCGGCGCGCACGGTCCGGCCGAGCACCGCTCCGGCAAGGGCGGCGACGTCGTGCCGGTTGAGCCAGCCCTCGGCGCAGAGCTCGAACGTGCCGTAGAGCAGCCGGTCCTCGGTGAGCGCAAGCGCGGCCACCTCAGCCACGTCGCGGTAATCGACGCGGCTGAAGCGGGTATCGCTTGACCAGGGCTCCGCGAGGACTCTAGTCCGAACAATCCCCGGCCAGGCGCGAGCATAGTTCTGGAAGAACAGCGCGGGGTGCAGGAGGGTGTACTCGAGCCCGCTGTCCAGGATCGCCTCCTCGACCGGCGCCTTGGCGGCGTGATTGGACAGCGCGCTCAGGACCGGGTGGATCACCGAGGAGAAGACGAACCGCCGCACGCCCGCCTTGACCGCGGCGGCGACGAAATCCACGCCCACCTGAGCCTCGTCGGTCAGGAAGGCAGGCGCCACGTAGAAGACCGACTCCACGCCTTTCAGCGCCGCAGCGATGCTGCGCCGGTCCCTGAGATCGCCGACCACGACATCCGCGGCGCCTTCGTCACGGATCGACGCCAAGGCTTTTGCCTCGTGAACCAACCCCCTTACTGTTGCGCCTCGTGCAACAAGCGCGGGAACGATATAACCGGCGAACTTGCCGGCCGCGCCCACCGCGAGAATGGGTCCGGACATGACTTTCTATTGCTCCTAGCCAGGCGCGCTTCGCCTACTGGGCCAAGATGCTATGCTCGGTGCCGCGGAATAAGACGGCACGACCGGGACACACTGTGCCGAAAAGCGGAACGGCGGACCCATGCTGGATTTGAATGATCTTCAGGTGTTCGAGCGCGTCGCGGCGCTGCACGGCTTCTCCGAGGCGGCCCGCGCTCTCGGGTTGCCAAAGTCGAACGTCAGCCGCAGCGTCGCGCGACTCGAGGGAGCTTTGGGCGCGCGGCTGTTTCATCGCTCCACGCGAGATGTGACGCTAACGGCGGCAGGCCTGGCTCTCAGAGACCGTGCGCGCGACATCATCGCACGCGCTGGCGAGGCGCTCGACTATGTGGGCAGCCTAGCCCATGGCCCTCGCGGATCCATCAAGGTCAACTCAGGCATTGGTTTTGGCTTGAATGTCCTTGGCCCGGAGCTGCCCGCCTTCCTGAAGCAGTATCCGGAGGTGGACGTCACGCTCGATCTTGAAAGCCGCTCGGCCGATCTGGTCGGCGAAGCGATCGATGTCGCCGTGCGCTTGGGCCCGTTGCAGGATTCCAGCCTCATCACCGTTCGGCTTGGCGCGATGCGGCGCTATCTCTGCGCCGGCAGGAGCTATGTGGAGCGGCGCGGGACGCCGAGCACCGTCGGCGAGTTGAAGGACCACGATGTCATCGAAATGCCCGGCTCGGATGGGCGGCCTCGTCCCTGGGTGTTCACTCGGGAAGGCAAGGAAGCACAGGTGGCCCTACACCCGCGAGTGACCGTCAATGAAGCATTGACCATTCACCGGCTCGTATTGGGCGGCGCGGGCCTTGGGATCGTCTCGGGATACCTTTGCGCCGCCGGGATTGCTGATGGCAGCCTGGTTCGCCTCCTGCCGGAATGGAGCCTGCCGTCAGTCGAGGTTCGTCTCGTCTTCCCCAGCCGGCGCGAACTCTCACCGGCGGTGCGAGCATTTGCCGAGTTCCTGAAGGGGATCAGCCGGCCTGGCGAACTCTGGCAAAACGATTCGTCAGGCATAGAGTCGCTCTAAGTTCCGCCGGCGTCGTGCGCAACCTTCGCTTTGCCGCGGGGCAAAGCCCTGAGGACGTAGCGCGAGATCGAGATTTCCCTCAGCGGATCGTTAAAAATGGTGGATCAGTTTTTGCCGCACCTGCCGACCCGGCCCGGTGCGCTGATTGTCAACGTCTCGTCTGGCCTAGCCTTCATCCCCTTTCCCGCGGCTCCAGTTTATGCGCCACCAAGGCTACAGACGATCTCTCGGTGCTTTCAGGTCCATCGCTGCGGCTACCAGAGGTCGGCATAACTTTCGGCCCGTAAACGACGTGAAATGTACCCGCTCCGGCTCACGTACAACTGGAGACTTCCATGAAGACAGAACTCATGTCGGGTCCGCTGGCGAGCGTCACCCTTCCTCTCGAGACGGACAGCCCACAATCGTTGCCATCACGCTTCCTGAATGTTGATGGCGGCCAAATCGCATTTGACGAACCGGGCGGGAGTGGCCGATTGGGCTCGGGAACTCAATTCGACCGTTTTACCGTTGGCGGCCGGAATACCCGGACACAAACACGCCGGGCCGTCGTTGAGTCGTTTGCCGGATGCTCAACAGTTAGCATGGCGAGCAGCGGTTAGAAGGGCTTCATCGCCTCGATGTCCTCGATCCGAACGGGCATGCTCGCGCGTGCCGCGGCGGCGACCATGGTGCTGACAATCGCGTCTGCCTCGGCTCTGCCAGTGGCCAGCAGCTCGCGGAACCCACGATTGCGCGACATGGACCAGAGCATGGCGGCGACGCCCCATGTCGGCGTGCGATCAAGTCCTCGCTTGGACGGGTGCAGCGCATAGCCGAGCGCCTTGAGGAGCCCGAACGCGGCATGAACGCCGCGCGCAAGCATCAGTGCCTCGCGCCAGGACGCGCCGCTGCCGCGCCGCATTGCGGCCACCGATACGCTCTCAAAAGCGACGCACAGCGGCGCGTGGGAGCGAAGCCAAAGCGGCATGTCAGGCTCCAGCGCGGCCGGCAGGCCCGCGCCGTCGAACAGGTCGACCCATTGCTGGTCGCCCAATAGCGTCTTGCGACCGGCTGCGCCGATGATCGCCTTGACCCTGCCCTCGCCATCGAGCTGCGCCTGGATGAACGGCATCCCGAACGCGGCGCGTCCGGCTCCGACGGCATCGCACAGG
>JAFAXA010000181.1 GCA_019241425.1 Acetobacteraceae bacterium
CAAGATCGTGCGCTGGCCCGCCTGGTTCGCGGCCAACGGCCTCGTGGCGCCCGAGCCGAACGGCCCGCGTTTCGATCGCAGCTTCTTGTCGCTCAGCGCCGCCGCAGACGATCTCGGCGTCGCGCTGGAATCGACGCGGCTCGCCGAACGGGAACTCGCGACCGGGCGGCTCGTGGCACCGCTCGCCGGCATCGCCGCCGACGTTGTCTATACCGGGCATTGGCTTGTTTGCCCGCGCGCGAAACGCTATTCGCGGCCGATCGTGTTGTTCCTGGCGTGGCTCGCGCGGGAACTCGGGATCGATATAGGCGACACGATGCGTCCGAGAGCCGCGTCGGGTCATGAGCACGTGCTGTCCTCAACGGAGTGATGCCATGCAGCGACTGGTGTTTCTCGACCGCGCCACGCTCGGCCCGCGCGTTACGCTGCGCCGTCCGGACTTCCCGCACGCCTGGGCCGAGTACGAGGCGACCGTCCCTGCCGAGATTGTCGAGCGCCTGCAGGACGCGACCATTGCTATCATCAACAAGGTGCCGCTCGATGCCGAAACGCTGGCCCGGCTCCCCAGCCTGCGCTTGATCGCGGTCGCGGCGACCGGGACGGATGTGGTGGACAAGCAAGCCTGCGCCGCTCGCGGCATCACCGTCACCAATATCCAGCGCTATTCACAGCGGTCCGTGCCCGAGCACACATTCGCGCTGATGCTCGCCGTGCGGCGCAGCCTCATACAATACCGCGAGAGCACGATCAACGGACGGTGGCAGCAATCGGGGCAGTTCTGCTTCTTCGATTACCCGATCGTCGATCTCGGCGGCACGCGGCTCGGCATCATCGGCCGAGGCGATCTGGGGCAGCGCGTGGCCGCCATCGCACGCGGCGTCGGAATGGAACCGGTCTTCGCCGCCCGCAAAGGTGAGCCGGCGACGGACGGGGCGACGCCTTGGGAGGAGATGCTCGCCACCAGCGACGTCATTACGCTGCACTGCCCGCTCACACCGCAGACGCGCGGCATGATCGGCCTGCCGGAGTTCGAGCAGATGGCGCGGCGGCCGTTGCTGGTGAACACGGCGCGCGGCGGGATCGTGCAGGAAGACGCGCTCGAAACGGCGCTGGAGCGCGGCCTCGTCAGCGGCGCCGGCATCGACGTCACACTCCCCGAACCACCGCCCGCGGACAGCGTCATCATGCGAATTGCCCGGCGGCCGAATGTGGTTCTGACGCCGCATGTCGCCTGGGCCAGCGACGAGGCGCGGCAAACGGTCGCCGACCAGCTCACCGCCGCGATCGAGGCGTATGTGGCCGGCCGGCCCTTCAATGTGGTGGCCGGCCCCGGGGTGAGCTGACCGGCGGCGGCGCTATTGCGCGGTGCCCGGCTCCGCCAGGCGCCGGTGCACTTCCGCCACCGCTCCGGCCGGCAAGACGTGGGCGATCGCGGCCTGTAGCTTGTTGTGCCAGCCGGTCACCACATCGCCGTCGCCCCGGAGCATCGCCTCGAACCCCTGCTTCGCGACCTCGGCGGCGTCGTCCTTCTTCGCGGTGCCGACCCTGGTGTCCATCAGATCGCCCCGCTCGAAGAAATCCGTTTCGGTGGCCCCCGGCATCAAGCACGTCACGGTTACGTTCGTGTCCTTGAGTTCGTGGCGGAGAGCGAACGAGAACGAGTCGAGAAACGCTTTCGAGGCGTTGTAGACGGCCTGGAAGGTGCCCGGCATGAAGCCGGCGATCGACCCCGTGATCAGGATGCGGCCATTGTTGCGCGCCCGCATGTCGCGCCCGACGCGGTACAGGAGATCAACCGTGCCGATCACGTTGGTGTCGATGACGCGGCGAATTTTCTGCCAGTCCTGATCGAGGAAAGCACGCCCGAGGCCCCTGCCCGCATTGGCCAGCAATGCGTCGACGGGCCGTCCCTTCGCCGCTTCGTACAGCGTCTTCACGCCGTCCTCGGTGGCGAGATCGGCCTCGATCGCGTCCACCGACACGCCGCGTGCGCGAAACTCCTGCGCGGCGTCGTTGATCGCCGGCTCGTCGGCGGCAACCAGCAGATCGTAGCCGTGCTGCGCGCAGAGTTTCGCCAGCTCGAAGCCGATGCCGGTCGACGCGCCAGTCACGATCGCGAACCGGCCCTTGCTCGTTTCCATATCTGTTCTCCTTGCGGGCCGGTCAGGGCTTCAGCACGACTTTGATGCAGCCGTCCTTCTTGTCGCGGAATGTCTTGTACAGCGCCGGACCGTCACTCAGTGGCGCCCGGTGCGTGATGACGAAAGACGGATCGATCTCGCCCTTCTGGATGCGCTCCATCAGAATCGGCAGATAATGCTGCACCGGGGTTTGCGCCATCCGGAAGGTCAGCCCGCGATTGATCGCCGAACCCATCGGTATCTTGTCGACGAAACCGCCATAGACGCCGACGATCGAAACGGTGCCGAAGTTCCGGCAGCAATGGATCGCCTGTCGTAGCACGTGCGGGCGGTCCGTTCCCATGAACGTCGCGACCTTGACCCGGTCAACGATGGCGTCGAACCCGGACTTGGTTTCCGGCTCGGTGCCGACGGCGTCGATACACGCATCGGCGCCGCGCCCGTTCGTCAGTTCGTTGATCGCGTCGTAGATGTCCTCCGACATGAAATCGAGCGTCTGCGCGCCCGCCTGACGCGCCAGCTCCAGCCGTTCCGGCACCGTGTCGATGGCGATCACGCGACCCGCCCCGAGCAGGAATGCGCTCTTGATCGCGAACAGCCCAACCGGGCCGCAGCCCCAGATGGCAATCGTGTCGCCTTCCTGGATGTTGCACATATCAGCGGCCATGTAGCCGGTCGGGAAGATGTCGGACAGGAACAATACCTGCTCGTCCGTCAGCCCTTCCGGGACCTTGATCGGACCGACATCGGCGAACGGCACCCGCAGGAATTCGGCCTGGCCGCCGGCGTATCCGCCGAGTAGATGCGAGTAGCCGAACAGCCCGGCCGGTGAGTGACCCCAAAGGGTTTCGGCCATCTTGTGGTTGGGGTTGGAGCGCTCGCAGCCGGAAAAGAAGCCGCGCTTGCAAAAGAAGCATTCGCCGCAGGAGATGGTGAACGGCACCACCACGCGGTCGCCCACCTTCAGCTTGGTATTGCCGGAGCCGACCTCGACCACCTCGCCCATCGTTTCGTGGCCGAGCACGTCGCCGCTCTTCATGGACGGAATGACGCCGTCATAAAGGTGCAGGTCGGAACCGCAGATCGCACAGGAGGTGACGCGGATAACGGCGTCGCGCGGATGTTCGATCTTCGGGTCCGGGACGCTTTCGCACCGTATGTCGCCCTTGCCGTGCCACGTAAGTGCCTTCATGCGCCCCCCTTTTGCAAACGTCTCAAACCGTGGGGTGGCCGGGTGTTCCCAACCCCCCGCTCATTTTTCCGTGGGAGGCTGGTGATTGCCGCTGCCCCCCGGCTCGGTCATGGTCGGGCCTGGAGTTCCTGTCCGCCATGACCACCGCCGCCTTTCTTCGCCATCTCGCCTTTGCGGGCGCGCTCGCCCTGCTGTCGGCCGCGATCGTCCGGCTGATGATCGGCGCACGGGTGATGGACACGCCCGACGACCGCAAGGCGCATGACCGGCCTACGCCGAAGAGCGGCGGCGTCGGGGTCGTGATGGCGTTCCTGATCGGCACCTTCGTGCTCTACCGTTATGCGGAGTTCTCGCGCATCGCCGAGCCGTATTTCCGGGGCGTGATCGAGGCCTCGGCGGCGATTGCGCTGGTCGCCTTCATCGACGATCTCAAGGACTGGCCGTTCACGGTGAAGCTCGGCGCGCAGGTGCTCGCCGCCCTCGCCGCGGTCGGAACCGGCCTTTATGTGCACGCATTCAGCGTCCCCTATGTCGGCCAGGTGGAGCTGGGCTGGGTGGGCGCGCTGCTCACCGTGGTATGGCTGCTTTTCGCGACCAACGCCCTCAATTTTATCGACGGGCTGAACGGGCTGGCGGCGGGCGTCGCCCTGATCGCTTCCGTGTTCCTGGCCGCGATCGCCGAGGGGCAGGGCGGCTGGTTTGTCTACTTCGCCGCCCTGCTGTTGGCGGCCGGGCTGCTCGGCTTTCTGCCCTTCAACTTCCCCCGCGCGCGCATCTTCATGGGGGATGTCGGCAGCCAATTCTGCGGCTTCGTGCTGGCCGTGCTCGGGGTCGCCGCAAGCCGCTTCACCGGCGTGCAGTTCTCGTTTCTGCTGGTGCCGATGCTGCTGTCCGGCGTGCTGTTCGATGTCGCGTTCACGCTGGCCCGGCGGGCGCTGCGGGGAGAGCGCATCACTGCGCCGCATCGCGGTCACCTTTATCAGATCGCGCAGCGGAGCGGCGTCCCCGCGACGGCGGTCGCCGCCGCGCACTGGGCATTCGCAGCGTTCGGCGGCCTCTGCTGCCTCCTCTTTATTGCCGTGCCGGCGCATTGGAAGCCGGAGGTCGCTTTGTTGCCGCTCGTTCCGCAAGTGGGCTGGGTCGCCTTTGTGCGCGACCGCGCGCGGCGCGCCGGCATCACCGCGTGGTGACGGGCGCGGGCCGGACCGGTACCGCAAGCAAGAGCAGAGCGCCGGAAACGAGGAGGACCAGGATCACCGACATGCCGGCGCGCTGGCTGTTCGTGAGCGCCGTGACAATGCCCAAGGCGCCGGGACCGACAAAACCCGTAACACGGCCGGACAGGGCAAACAGGCCGAAATGCACATTCCTGTCGGCAGCCGGGGCCATGCGCGCCATCAGGCTGCGGCTGGCCGACTGAGCCGGCCCGATGAACAATCCGAGGCCGCCCGCCAGCGCCCAGAACACCGTCTCGTCATGCGTCGCAAGCATTGCGGCACCGAACAGGATCAGCGACGTCAAGGCGATCAGCACGGTCGGCTTGGCGCCGATGCGGTCCTCGATCATGGCGAAGCCGACGGCTCCGACACCCGCCGAGACGTTGAGAAGGATGCCGAGCAGCAACGTGCCGCGCGCATCCATGCCGAACTGGCCCGCCGCGTAGATGCCGCCGAACACGAACAGCGTCGTCAGCCCGTCGGTGTAGATCATGCGCGCGAGGAGAAAGCGGAGCAGCGCCGGGTCGGCGGCCGCCTCCCGCATCACCCGCCGCAGATCGGCGAGGCCGTTCCGCAGCGATTGTCCCCAGGGGCGGCGCTCACCCCGGTCCGGCACGAACACGAGCACGGGCCAGCCGAACAGGGCAATCCACACGCCGGCAAGCACAGCGGCGGCGCGCACCGGCTCGGCGCTCGCCGGATCAAGACCGAAGGGCGGCGGGTGCCGGCCGATCAGGAACACGAGGCAGATCAGGAGACAGGAGAGCCCGCCGCCATAGCCGAGGCTCCAGCCGAGCCCGGACACCCGCCCGAGACGCGCGGGCGAAGCCACGTCCGGCAGCATCGCGTTGTAGAAGACGGTCGCCAGTTCATAGGCAACGGTTGCGACCGCGACCAAACTCAACGCCAAGCTGACATCCGAAACGACCGGGCGAACAAACCAGAGCGCAATGGTTGCCAGCGACATGATTGCGGTGAACAGCGCCAGCAGCGATCGCTTGCGGCCGCTCAGGTCGGCAATCGCGCCGAGCGGTGCGGCAAGCACCGCCACCAGCAATCCCGCGCCGGTTTGCGCCGCCGCCCATTGCGCCGTTCCGGTCGCCGGATCGGCCGCCACGGCGCGCACGAAATACGTCGCAAAAACAAAGGTCGAAACGACGACCGTGAAGGCCCCGTACGCCCAATCGTAGAGGCACCAAGCGATTGCGGCGGCGCGCGGCCTCGCTACGCCCGCAGGCGTGGAGCGCGCCCGAGAATGGGCGCGCCCGCCCGGATCAGGCGACGACTTTACGCGCCGATTCCGATCCGCCCCTGCGCGATCCGGTCGCCGCCTCTCCCATGATGCTGCGCAGGTCGCGCAGGAAGGCCGAGCCTTTCAACGTCCGCTGCACGAGCACGCTCCGCCGGTCCATCGGATCGACCTTCCGGCGCGCCAAGTCGAGTTCGCCAAGCCGGTCCAGCGCGCGCGTGATCGCCGGTTTCGACACATTCAGATCGGCGGCAAGCCCGCGAACGGTGTGCGCGCCCTCCTGCAAGTAGCATGTGAGGAACACGCCAAGCTGCCGCGCCGAAAGGTCGGGACCATCCCGCCTGACAAGCGCAACCACCGTGTCACGCAAAATGCCCACTAACTGTTCGGCCTGTTGTGTCGTTGCCATGAAAATACCCCTTACTCATCCGGATTGCATTATTTCGGGTTCTCCGACCCGATGTGTCCGCCACCGCTCGGAGTTCGAGCCCGTCAACGAAAACATTTTACCATACCTACCGCCTGTAAAACGTTCGGCGATACTCTCATTTACGTTACCTGGCTGTTTCGTTCGCCCTTGCCACCGAAACGGGACTCGATGGCCGCGTAAGCTGCACGCATTGCTTGCGCTTCTCCCCCCTCAGAACGCGCAGGAGATGTTTGATCGTTCCAGGCGTACAGGTCGAGGTGGGCCCATATTGTTTCCGGTTGCACGAAACGGCCAAGAAACAACGCGGCCACGATCGCGCCGGCAAACGGCTTTGCCGAAACGTTATTCAGGTCCGCGACTTTCGAATCGAGCCAGCAATCATATGCCGGCCATAGTGGCAGCCGCCACAACGGATCGTCCACCTCGATTCCAGCCCGGATCAGTTCGTCGGCGAACTCGTCGTCGTTGCTGAACAGCGCCGGCACGTCCGGGCCGAGGGCGACCCGTGCGGCCCCGGTCAGGGTTGAAAAGTCGAGCAGCACCGAGGGCGCTTGATCCGCCGCCGCCGCCAGCAGGTCGCAGAGGACAAGCCGCCCTTCGGCATCGGTGTTGCCGATCTCGACGGTGAGGCCGCGCCGGGTCCGGATCACGTCGAGCGGGCGCATGGCGGTTCCGGAAACGCTGTTCTCGACACAGCCGATCCACACCGCGAGCCGGACTGGCAGATCGCGTTCCATGATCATGCGGGCGAGACCGAGCGCGACGGCGGCACCGCCCATGTCCTTTTTCATGCGCAACATGCCGGCCGAGGGCTTCAGGTCGTAGCCGCCGGTATCGAAGCAGACGCCCTTGCCACAAAGGCCGATCAGCGGCGCGTCAGGGCCGGCCCGGTTTGATTTCCATGCGAATGAAGCGACTTCGGCCGGCCGCGCCGAGCCCTGGCCGACCGCTGCCACGGCCGGGTACTCGCGGGTCAGCGTTTCTCCCTCGACCCGAGAGACGGTGGCGCCGTGTTTCGCCCCGAGCTGCACGGTGACGTCGGCGAGTTCGGACGGCCCGAGCACATTAGCGGGGGTGTTGATCAGGTCACGGACCATGAACGTCGCGCGCGCCGCGACCAGGGCCGGTTCGGCCGCATCCGGCGGGGCGATCTGCGCGGGGGCGCGGCTCGCCGCCTTGAACGCCGTGTAGCCGTAGGCGCCCAGGCAGTAGCCGAGCGTCGCAGCCTCCGGATCGTAGTCGCCCGGTTCGAGCCGCCAGGTCGTACCTTCGGGCAGCCGGAACGCGACGGACCCGAACGCCGTGTGGCGGCGGTCCTCGCCGAGGCCGAGCAACGCGCCACCCAAGCCGTCCGGTCCTGGAAACAGCAGCAATTCCTGGGCGGCCGCCCGGAAGCCTGCGGCGCGGGCGAATTGGCCGGCCGCGGCCGGAAGTTCGGCGAGGACCAAATCCAGTCCAGTTGGCCGCACCGCCCTCAAAGGCAGCGCCCGCTGCCCCGGCCCCACAACAAACGCGAGCGGCTGATCGAGCACCCCCGCCTAGCCCAGCCCACGCGCGAGCAGGTTCGTGATCCGGCGGGCAAACGCGCCCGGATCGGGCGGCAGGTCGCCCTCCTGCACCCGCGCCAGATCGAGCAGGGTCCGCCCGGCCTCCGCCATCCGGTCCTTGTCTTCCGTATGCCGCGCGAGATCGCGGATCAGCTTATGGCGCGGGTTGATTTCGAGCGCCGGCGGCGGCGCCGGCATCGAGCGGCCGGTTCGCCGCAGCAGCCGTTGCATTTGCAGGTCCGGACCGGCCTGTGTCGCGGCGAGGATCACGGCGCTGTCGACCAGGCGATGGCTCGCCCGAACCTCGGCCACGTCGCCGCCGAGCGCGTCCTTCAACGCCGCCGCCAGGCCCGATACGTCGGTTTCCGCCTCGCCCGTCTCCTCGCCGGCTTTCAGGTCCGGCGCGTCCTGCGTCACGCTGCGGATCGGGCGGCCTTCGAACGCATCGAGCCGATCGGGCCAGAACGCATCGATCGGATCGGCGAACAGCAGCACTTCCAGATTCTTGGCCCGAAATCCTTCAAGCTGAGGCGAACCGCGCAGCGCCTCGATGCTATCCCCGGCGAGATAGTAGATAGCCTCCTGACCCGGCTGCATGCGCCCGACATACTCAGGGAGCGACGTCCAGCCTTCCCCGGTTGAGGAGCGGAACCGCAGCAGGGGCACGATATCGCTGCGGTGCTCGGCATCGTCCCAGATGCCCTCCTTCACCACCGCCCCGAAATTGTCCCAGAACTTGCCGTAATCCGCCTCGTCTTTGGCGCGGGTTTTCAACTCGGTCAGCACCCGATTGGTGAGCGCCCGGCGAATCCGGGCGAGCACCGGCGTCGTTTGCAGCATCTCGCGCGAGACGTTCAGCGGCAAATCCTCGGTATCGACGACGCCCTGCACGAACCGAAGCCACGGGGGTAACAGCCCGGCCTCATCGGTGATGAACATCCGGCGCACGTGCAGGCGGACCCGCGATTCCCGGCTCTGCTCCATGAAGTCGAACGGGCGCGCTCCTGGCACGAACAGCAGGGCGAAGTACTCCGCCGTGCCTTCCGCCTTCCAATGCAGCGTCGCCCATGGCTCGTCGAAGAAATGACCGAGATGGCGATAGAAATCCTTGTACGCCTCCTCCTTCACCTCTGTGCGGTTCTTCCGCCAGAGCGCGCTGCCCTCGTTCGCCCGTTCATCCTTGCCGTCGCGGACCACCACAACCGGGACGGTGACGTGATCGGCCCATTTGCGGACGATCGTCTCGATCCGCATGGGTTCGAGAAATTCGTCGGCATCCGGCTTGATGTGCAGGGCGATGTCGGTGCCCGCCTCACCGCGCGTCGCGGGCGCGACGGTGAACTCGCCGGCGCCGTCCGACGCCCAAAGCCACGCCTCCTCGGATCCGGCGCGGCGGGACGTGACCTCCACCCGGTCCGCGACCATGAATGCCGAATAGAAGCCGACGCCGAACTGGCCGATCAGATTGGGCCGGTCCTCCGCCGTCGCCGAGGCCAGCGTTTCGCCGAAGGCGCGGGTGCCGGAGCGTGCGATGGTGCCCAGATTGGCGACCATCTCGGCCTTGCTCATGCCGATGCCGTTATCCGAGATGGTGATGATCCGCGCCGCCTTGTCCGGTGCGATGCGGACGCGACCCTCGTCGGCCAGGGACAGGGCGGGATTCGTCAGCGCTTCGAAACGGCGGCGATCGACGGCGTCGGCGGCGTTGGCGACCAGCTCGCGGAGGAAAATCTCGCGTTCCGAGTATAGGGAATGCACGACCAGATCGAGCAGCCGCCCGACCTCCGCTCCGAACCCGTGTCGCTCCGCCCCTGCCGTCTCGCCCATTCCTGCTCTCCCAGCCGCTCGTACCCAACACGCATCAACCGGCGCCGATATGAGGCAGCCGGCCACGGCTGGCAATTGCAGGGCGGAGGGCCACTCGCCGCTTGCAATCCGGGGCTGCCCCACCAAACATCGGGGCATGGCGGGATTCGCTCACCGGGTGCGGGCCATCCTCGGGCCGACGAACACCGGAAAGACGCATCTCGCTATTGAGCGAATGCTGGCGCATGCGTCGGGCATGATCGGGTTTCCGCTGCGCCTGCTGGCGCGCGAGAACTACGACCGGATGGTAGCCCGCAAGGGCGCCAGGAACGTCGCGCTGATCACCGGCGAAGAAAAGATCGTGCCGCCGGGCGCGCGCTGGTTCTCCTGCACCACCGAAGCGATGCCGCTCGACCACGCCGCCGAGTTCGTCGCCGTTGACGAGATCCAGCTATGCGCCGATCCCGACCGGGGCCATGTCTTCACCGACCGGCTGCTGCATGCGCGCGGGCTGGTGGAGACGATGTTTCTCGGTGCCGAAACGATCCGGCCGCTTTTGCAACGCATGGTTCCGGACGCGGTCGCGGAGACGCGGCCGCGGCTGTCCCGGCTGACCTATACCGGTCCGGCCAAGCTGACCCGGCTGCCTCCCCGCAGCGCCGTGGTCGCGTTCAGCGCGGGCGAGGTCTACGCCATCGCCGAAGCGATCCGGCGCCGGCGCGGCGGCTGCGCCGTGGTGATGGGCCGCCTTTCGCCCCGCACCCGCAACGCCCAGGTCGCGCTCTATCAGGAGAAGGAGGTCGATTTCCTGGTCGCAACCGACGCGATCGGCATGGGCCTCAATATGGACGTCGACCACGTCGCCTTCGCCAGTCTGACGAAGTTCGACGGCCACCGGCCGCGCCGGCTGACGGCGGCGGAGGTCGCGCAGATCGGCGGCCGCGCGGGACGCGGCATGCGCGACGGCACGTTCGGCACTACGGCCGAGTGTCCGCCGATGCCGGACGACATCGTAGGCGCGGTCGAAAGCCACAGCTTCGACCGGTTGACCCAGCTCTGCTGGCGAAACAGCGATCTCGATTTTTCCGGCATCGATTCCTTGCTGGACAGTCTCAACGCACCGCCGCCGATGCCGGGTCTCGTTCGCGGCAACGAATCGAGCGATCTCGAGACCCTCGTGGCACTGGCTCGGGAAGCCGAGATCCGCGGCCTCGCATCCAACCGGTCGCGGCTGCGGCTGCTTTGGGAAACGTGCCAGATCCCGGATTTCCGCAAGCTCGCCGACGACACGCATACGAGACTCTGCGCCCGCGTGTTCATCCATGTCGTGCGGGACGGCCGGTTGCCGGCCGACTGGCTGGACGGACAGATCGCGGCATTGTCCCGGAGCGACGGCGATATCGACACCCTGATGCAGCGGCTCGCGGGCGTGCGCATCTGGTCCTATGTCGCCGCCCGCGCCGATTGGGTGGGTGACTCGGCGCACTGGCAGGGCCGTGCCCGCGAGGTCGAGGATCTGCTGTCCGATGCCCTGCACGAGCGGCTGACCGCGCGCTTCGTCGACCGCCGGGCGGCGCACCTGATCCGTCGTCTCGATGCGACCGAGGGGACCGAATTGCTGTCCGCCGTCACACGACGCGGCGAGGTGGTGGTTGAAGGCCATTCGGTCGGCCATGTGGGCGGCTTCAGCTTCTTCCCGGACCCACGCGCGAAAGGCGACGAAAGAAAGCTCGTGCTGCGGGCGGCGCGCCGGGCGTTGGGCAAGGAGATCGCGCGCCGGGTCGGGGTGCTGGAAGCGGCGCCGGACGAGGCCTTCGGGTTCGCCGACGAGACGCTCAGCCTCACTTGGGACGACGTGCCGGTGGCGCGGCTCGGACCGGGCGCGAACGCGCTGGGGTTGCGCGCAGACGTGCTGCACAGCGACTTTCTCGACGGGCCGCAGCGGGAACGGGTTCGCGTCAGGCTTCAGCAATTCCTGGACGCGCAGGTGGGCCGCGCCTTGGCGCCACTGCTCGAGGCCGGGGCTGCGAGCGAGCGGAGCCCGGCGCTCCGGGGATTGATGCACAGGCTGAAGGAGGGTCTCGGCGTGCTTTGGGGGGAGCCGCCGGTGCCCGGCGCGCTGCGTGCGTCGCTGAAGGCGCTCAACGTCAGGGTCGGCACTGCGGCCGTTTTCATGCCCGAACTGCTGAAGCCGCGTGCGTTTGTGATGCGGGCCCGGTTATGGGCGGTCCGGCACCGGCTGCCCGCGCTGCCCAGCCTGCCCCCGGGCGGCGCGGTGTCACTCACACCTCCTGCCGATTGGCCGCCCGGCTTCGCGCAGGCGATGGGCTGGGCCGAGGCGGGGCCGGTGCTGATCCGCCTCGACATCGCCGAACGGATCGGCGCCGGGCTCGCCTGGAGCACGCGCCGCGGACCGGCGCCGCTGCCGCCCGATCTGGCCTCGCGCTTCTCCGTCCGCGGGGAGCAGCTTCCGGCCGTTTTGCGCGCGCTTGGGTTTCGGGTGCTTCCGGCGGCGGGCCTCGCCGCCGGCCAATACGGTCCCGCGCCGCCGGCGATGCTGCTGGCGTTGCGGCGGCGGCGGCCGGCCGGCCCGTCCTCCAGCCATGGGAGCGAACGGGACCGCGCCGCGCCGGCGCCGGGCGGTGCCTTCGCAGCCTTGGCGGCGCTGCGGGTGCGGGCCGGGTGAAGCGTTGAGCGAAGCAGCGGCCGAAGACCGGGCGTGGCAGCGGCTCGACAAATGGCTGTGGTGCGCCCGGTTCATGAAGTCGCGCGGGGACTGCGCGGCGCTCGCGGCCGACGGGCTGATCCGCATCAATCGCCAGCCGACGGACAAGGCGCACGCCCGGGTTCGCATCGGCGACGTGCTGACCGTGCCGACGCGGTCGGAGGTGCGGGTCGTGCGCGTGCTGGCCCTGGCGACGCGGCGCGGCCCGGCCACGGAGGCGCAAACGCTGTATGAGCAGGTGCTCGGTGGCGTCGACGCGATCCCTTGCACCGCCACGCAATCGTCGCCATAGCTCCCACGCCCATTAAGCCGTCGCGTTAAGGATTGCCCGGACTATGACGTACGTCGTGATCGAGAGCTGCATCCGCTGCAAATACATGGACTGCGTCGAGGTTTGTCCCGTCGATTGCTTCTATGTGGGCGCCAACATGCTCGTCATTCATCCGGATGAATGCATCGATTGCGGCGTATGCGAGCCGGAATGTCCGGTTGAGGCGATCGTTCCGGATAGCGACGATCGCGCCGCCGCCTGGGCCGAACAGAACAGAACCTTCGCCGCGCAGTGGCCGAACATCACGCGAAAAGGTGAGCCGCCCGCCGACGCGGATGAGTGGAAGGACAAGGCCGACAAGGCGGAGCTGTTTTCGCCCGACCCCGGCACCCCGTAAGGCCGCCGCCGACACATTAAAGCTCTTGTTAAGTTGCTCACATAGGTGAGCGCCGGGCTTCGCGCGCGCTTGCCGGCTCATGACGGCCCGCCCAGTTCGTGGTATGGCACAATGAGTTTGGCGGCCCGATTGCGATCCGGCCGCCCCCAACAACGCAAGGGGAGGCTATCGGCAGGGCAAGCGGGCACAGCCCGCGGGCCGGGGTGCCTTTGGCCTTGGTGAATGAAGGATACAGCGTGGCTCCCACGAAGGCTTCCGGGCTCGCAACGATGACCGCGCGTGGATCGAATCCTTCGGAGCCACCGAAGCGAGGCGCCGCGAAAGCGCCGGCGGCCGCTACAGCTCGGCCCGGGGATAGCAAGCAAGCGGCGGCGCGACCGTCGCCGGCGGAGGACCGAAAGGCGCCAACCCCCGCGAAACCGGCTGCGTCCGGCAAGCCCGAGATCAAGACCGCCGCTGTTGCGCCGGCGGCCGGACCCGCTGCAAAGCCCGCGCCCGCCGCACGCACGCGGCCCGAAGCGGCCCCGGCCGAACCGCCACCCCCGCCGCCGCCGCCGGAGCAGCTCCACCCCGCTCCGGCCGCCCCGGAAGCCGACGCCGATCTCGAGGAGGAGGACGATCAGCCCGAGCCGCCGCCGCCGCCCAGGCCACCCGCCAAGGCCGAGAAGTTCGCTGAGGGCGATCACGTGGTCTATCCGACGCACGGCGTTGGCAAGGTCGACCGGATCGCGACGGAGGAGATCGCCGGCCACAAGCTCGAGCTGATCCACATCACGTTTGAAGAGAACCGGATGACCCTGCGGGTGCCGGTGGCGAAGGCGCGGAGCGCTGGACTACGGAAGCTTGCAACCCGCAAGTTGTTCGACGAGGCGCTGACGGTGCTGAAAGGCCGCGCGCGGGTGAAGCGTACGATGTGGTCGCGGCGGGCCCAGGAATACGAGGCGAAGATCAACTCCGGCGACCCGTTGGCGATCGCGGAAGTTGTGCGCGATCTGCATCGCAATGCCGGCCAGCCCGATCAGAGCTTCAGTGAACGCCAGATCTACGAAGCGGCGATGGATCGGCTCGCGGCGGAGCTGGCCGCGCTGGACCAGACCGACAAGGTGACGGCGGCGACGAAGCTGGTCGACTTCTTGAAGACGGTGTGATGCCACGAAAGAAAGCGGCCCCGGGATCGCTCCCGGGGCCGTTTGCCGTTATCCGCCGATCCGAACGGGATCAGTTGTTGCTGCTGCGGTTGCCGAACAGTTGGAGCAGCAGCATGAACAGGTTGATGAAGTTCAGGTAGAGGCTGAGCGCGTCGAACACGCTGCGCTTCGCCGCTCCATCCGTGCCGTCCGCGTAGGCGTAACGGACGTAGTCGCTTTTGATGCGCTGCGTGTCGTAGGCGGTAAGGCCCGTGAACACCAGCACGCCGATGATGCTGATCGCGAACTGCAACCCGGTGCTGCCGAGGAAGATGTTGACGATGCTCGCCAGCACGATGCCGATCAGGCCCATGAACAAGAAGCTGCCGAAGCGCGTCAGATCCGTCCTGGTCGTGTAGCCGAAGATGCTCATCGCGGCGAAGGTGCCGGCCGTGATGAAGAACACCCGGCCGATCGACGCGCCGGTATACATCAGGAAGATGTTCGACAAGCTCGCGCCCATGGCGGCCGCGAACGCCCAATAGAGCGCTTGCGCCGTTGATCGCGACAGCCGGTTCACGCCGAAGCTCAGCACCATCACGAACACCAGCGGCGCGAAAATCGACACGAGGCCGAGCAGGGTCGGCTGCCATCCATAGCCGGCCGGCGTCACCACCCGCTGGTAGAACAGATCGCGCAGGCTAGTATTGGCGACCGCGTATGCCACGATGCCCGTGAGCGCGAGGCCCGAGGTCATCCAGTTATAGACACGCAGCATGTAGGCGCGCAGCCCGGCATCCAGCGCCGCAGTCGCGGCGGGAGCGCCGGCGGCGCTCGGATAAGCCCGATAGTCGGGACTGTAGGCCATGGTCCTAGTCTTTCCTCTCAGGGCAGGATGCCCGCAAACGTTATCTCGTGAAAGCAAGGCCGTGCTTCAAGCAAATTCGCTGTAACCTGCCGGCCCTACTCGTTCCTTAGCAGCGCCGCAGGCTTGACCCGCAGCGCCGACGCGGTGCCAGCATACCCGAACATCAGCATCAGCGCGATACATACAAGAATGGTGACGGCGAGTGTGCCCGGAAGCAGGCTCCAGGGCGCGTGCATCAGGAACCGCATCACGCCCCAGCTCGCCGCCGCCCCGACCGCGGCGGCGATCAGTCCTGCGGTTGCACCGAGAATGCCAAACTCAACCAGCCAAGCCGACCGGATCTGACGCCGCGTCGCGCCGAGGCTGCGCAGGATCACCGCCTCATGAATGCGCCGCCGCTGCCCGGCGGCCATCGCGCCGGCAAGCACCAGCGCACCGGCCGCGAGCGTCAGCGAACCGGTTGCGGCCAGCGCTGCCGCGACCTTGTCGAGGAGTTCGGCGACGGCGCGGAGCACGTCGGCGACCAGAATGCCGGTTACGTTCGGCATGGCATCGGTCACGCTGCGCAACAGGCTGCTCTGCGCCCCCGGGTCGGGCGCGCGTACCGTCGCGATGTGGGTGTGCGGCGCGTTTTCCAGCAAGCCGGGGCTCGCGACCATGAAGAAGTTGATTGAAAGCGAGCGCCAATTGATGTTGCGAAGGCTGGCAACCGTGAGGTCGATATCGCGCCCCAGCACATTGACCCGGATCACGTCGCCGACGCCCACGCCCCAGCCGGCGGCGAGACCGGCATCGAACGAAACCAGCGGCGGGCCTGCGTAGTCGGGTGGCCACCATTTCCCGGCGACGATCTCCGTGCCGTCCGGCGGCGTTGCGGCATAGGTGAGGCCCCGGTCGCCGCGCAGCGCGAAACGGGTATCAGGCGACACGACCGCCTGATCGGCGGGGACGCCCTTGATCGCGACCACCCGAGCGCGGAGGCTCGGAACCTGGTTGAAGTCGCCGGCGCCCGGCTGGTCTGCGACCAGGCGCGCCAGCGCCGGCACCTGGTCGTTCTGCACGTCGATGAAGAAGAAGGTCGGCGCGTTCGCCGGAATCTGGTCGGCCAGTTCGCGGCGGACATTGCCCTGGATCAGCACCACGGTCGCGAGCGTGGACAGGCCGAGCCCGACCGAGACCAGCATCAGCGGCGTCGCCGCGCCGGGCCGGCCGAGATTGGCGAGGCCGAGCCTCAGCCACGGCGTTCCCGCCCGCGGCGCGTGCCGCGACAGCACCATGAGCGCCAAGCCGCCGAGGCGGAACAGAACAAGCGTGAGCACGGCGGCGCCGCAGAACCAGAGCGCGAACGACCGGTCGGGGGAAACGGCGACGGTGAGCCCGATCAGCGCCAGGGCGAGGCCGGCATTCGCCGCGATCACGGCGACCGGCGGCCGGACCTTGTCCGGCAGGATGGCGTCGCGAAACAGCGCCGCGCCAGGGATCCGCGCCGCCCGTCCGAGCGGCCAGAGCACAAAGGAACAAGCCGTCAGCAGGCCGAATATTGCGGCGAGCGCGAGCGGCCCCGGATAAACGCCGATCTCCGGCACGACCGGCAACAGGTTCTTCAGGAACACGATCCCGAGCACCGGCAGCGCCGCGCCCGCCGCGAGCCCGATTGCGGTGCCGACCAATGCCAGCGCCATCACCTGTAGGAAGCACACGGCGAACACGAGCGCGCCGGACGCGCCGAGGCAGCGCAAGGTCGCGATCGTGCGGGCGCGCGCCTCCAGCCAGGCCCGCACGCCGTTGGCGGCGCCGATGCCGCCGACCAGCAGCGAGGTCAGGCCGACGAGGGTCATGAACAGGCCGGTCTGGTCGACGAAGCGGGAGACGCCAGGGGCCGCATTATGAAAATCGCGGATGCGCCAGCCCTGATCCGGGAACGTGGCCTGCACGCCGGCGATCAGCGGCGCCGGGTCGGTCGCCGCCGGTCCTAGCACGCGCGTCGCGTGTTCGACGATGGCGCCGGGCGCGAGCAGAGCCGTCGACGGCAGCGCATCGGCCGCGATGATCGCCCGCGGTGCCAACGATGCCGTGGCACCCGTGACCCGGTCCGGCTCGTCGACCAGCGCGCCCCGCAACGTGAAGCGCGCATTGCCGATCCGGACGGCGTCACCGAGATGAAGGCCGAGCCGGTCGATGACGACGGGCTGCATCACCACGCCATTCTGTCCGTCCCGCTCGGCGAGCGCGTCAGCGATCGGCGAGGGCGGATCGAGCACCGGCGTGCCCAGCAATGGCCAGGCGCGGTCCACGGCCTTCAACTCGATCAGTTGGCGCTCCCCGGACGGCGCGACCGCCATCGAGCGCATCAGGGTGATGGCGGAGAGCCGGTTGCCGCGACCGGTCAGCCACGCTTGGGCGTCGGCGGGGAGCGGCTGAGTGCCGGTTTCGATCGCGATGTCGCCGCCGAGCAGCGTGCGCCCGTCGGCGGCGAGGCCGCGATCGATGCCGGTGCGGAGCGAGCCGACCGCCGCGATCACGGCAACGCCGAGCGCGAGACACGCGACGACGATCCGCAATCCCCGAACACCGCCGCGCAATTCGCAGCGAGCCAGCAGAAACGCGATCTTCACGCGGCGACCACCCGACCATCCGCAAAGCGAACGGTGCGCTCGCAGCGGGCGGCGAGCGTCTGGTCGTGGGTAATCAGCAGCAGCGTCGTGCCCCCTCGCTCCCGGAGCGCGAACAGCAGATCCATGACCGCCCCGCCGGTGGCGCCGTCGAGATTGCCGGTCGGTTCGTCGGCGAGCAGCAGCTTCGGCTCCGGCGCGAAGGCGCGTGCCAGCGCCACCCGCTGCTGCTCGCCGCCCGACAATTGCGAGGGAAGATGCGTCAACCGGTGGCCGAGCCCGACGGACGCGAGCGTGTCGGCCGCCCGCTCCCCGGCGTCGCGCGCGCCCGCCAGTTCCAGCGGCACAGACACGTTTTCGAGCGCGGTCATGGTCGGAATCAAATGGAATTGCTGGAACACGATGCCGATCGTGTCACGGCGCAGCCGCGCCAGCGCATCCTCGTCCATCCCGGCGAGCTGGTGGCCCGCGACCTGCACGGTGCCGCCGCTCGCCCGTTCCAGACCGGCGAGCACCATCAGGAAGCTGGTTTTGCCGGAACCGGACGGACCGACGATGCCGACCGCCTCGCCCGCGCGGATGTCGAGGCTGATGCCGCGCAGGATGTTGACCGGCCCGGCACTGGAAGGCAGGGTCAGGGTGAGGTCACGCACAGCAACGAGCGGCCGGTCCGCGCCGCGGGCGGATGGGTTTGCGCCGCCGGCGGAGGGGGCCGGGGACAACGAGATGGCGTCCATGGCGAAAGGATATGGCCTTGGTTGCCGGCTTCGGAATGCCGCGCGGGCTTACGGTTGCGCAATGCTGCTGGTCCTCGCCACCGTGACGACGGCGCTTGCCGCCTCGCCGAAACTGCTGGTGCTCGGCGACTCGCTGACCGCCGGCTTCGGCTTGCCGCACCAGGACGGGTTCCAGGCGCAGATGCAGGCGGCGCTCGCAGCGCGCGGCCGCGATGTGCGGTTCATCGACGGCGCCGTGTCGGGCGACACCACGGCCGGCGGGCTCGCGCGGCTCGACTGGGTGCTGGCCGACAAGCCGGATGCGGCGATCGTCGAACTGGGCGCGAATGACGGCTTGCGCGGGCTCGATCCGCAAGCGATGGAGAGCAATCTTTCGGCGATCCTCGACAAGCTCGGCGCGCGTCACATCCCCGTCCTGCTGTGCGGCATGTATGCGATCCCGAATTTCGGCCCGCTATACGGCGAGGCGTTCAAGGCCGTGTACGCGCGACTCGGAAAGCGGCCCGGCGTGCTGTTCGATCCATTTTTTCTACAGGACGTGGCGACCGTGACGGCGCTCAATCAGCCGGACGGGCTGCACCCGAATGCGACGGGCGTGAAGAAGATCGTCGCCCGCCTGCTGCCCTCCGTCGAGAAACTGCTCGACCAGGTGAAGAGCGAATGAGGCTGTTCGTCGCGCTCGATCTGCCTTGGGAGGTGCGCGAGCGCTTGTCGATGCTCGCAGGCGGGATCGCGGGCGCACGCTGGGTCGATCCGGACAACTACCATCTCACCCTGCGGTTCATCGGCGAAACGCCGCCGCACGGCGCGGAGGAGATCGATCATGCGCTCGCCAATCTGCGGGCGCGCGCCTTCGAGCTGACGCTGTCCGGGATCGGCACGTTCCACAAGGGCGGACGGACGACGGCGCTGTGGGCGGGTGTCGAAAAAAACGAGCCGCTGGAATTCCTGCAAAGCAAGGTGGAGACGGCGTTGCAGCGCGCCGGTTTCGAGAGGGAACGCAAGCGCTTTTCGCCGCATGTGACGCTGGCGCGAACCGACGGCGCGCCCGAAGCCAAGCTCGCCGCCTTCGTGCAAGCGCATAATCTGTTCCGCGCCGGTCCGATTCCCGTCGGGCATTTCACGCTGTTCAGCTCGCGGCTCGGCAAGGAGCAGGCCGTCTACACGGCGGAAGCCGAATACGAACTCGCGTGACCGGGCTTGATGACGGCTTGGTGGTGCTGACCGGCGCGGGGATCAGCCGCGAATCCGGATTGGCGACGTTTCGCGATCCCGGCGGCGTCTGGTCACAGGTGCGTCTCGAAGATGTCGCGACACCGGAGGCGTTCGCCCGCGATCCTGGGCGCGTGCACGCGTTCTACAACGCGCGGCGGCGGCAACTGGCCGACCCCGCGATCGCGCCGAACGCGGCGCATCGCGCTTTGGCCGAACTCGAGCGGGTTTGGCGCGGCCCCTTCCTCCTGGTCACGCAGAATGTCGACGACCTGCACGAGCGCGCAGGCAGCGTCGCGCTTCTGCATATGCATGGCAGGCTGCGCGTTTCGCGCTGCATCCACTGCGGGACGACCCATGGCGCGGACACCGATCTGTCGGTGCGCACCGCCTGCCCCGGTTGCGGGCGAACCGGCGGGATGCGGCCGGACGTCGTGTGGTTCGGCGAGATGCCGCGCGAGATGGAGCGGATCGAGGCGGCGCTCGACCGCTGCCGCCTGTTTGTTGCAATCGGAACGTCCGGCAGCGTCTATCCCGCCGCGGGTTTCGCCGCGCAGGTTCGCGGACGGGCGCGCACGGTGGAGCTGAATCTCGAACCCTCCGGCGGCCGGTTCGATGAGGGGCGGTATGGGCCGGCGACGGGTGTCGTGCCGGAATGGGTCGAGAGCCTGACCCGCCGATAGGGCGCGAGGGCTTTCAGCCTGCGCGCTCAGGCAATCGCCGCGTCACACACGGTGAAGCACGGGGTGAGGGTGCCGTTCCACTCCTCGGCCCGCAGATGGCCGGCGACGTGGATCGGCGCGCCGTCGCGGCCGAGTATCAGCTCGGCGAGCGCGCCCTCCCGCGCGCGGAACAACATCGCTTTCAGCCGCACGCCGCCGCCTTCGCCTTCCAGGTAGGCGCGCACGGCGTTGCTCTCCTTGCCGACGCGCTCGGCCCGGACGACGCGCGCCCGCCCGAGCGCCAGCACCGGCTCGTCGTTGCCGTTGCCGAACGGCGCCAACCGGCCGAGATGACGGGCAAGATCGACCGTCGCCGCCGCGACCGTGATGCTGCCCTCGATCGCCAGATCGGCCGAGGCGGGCAACGCGCTCGCGGCGGACAGCCGCTCATCCAGGAACGCATGAAACGCGGCCTGCCGCGCGGGCGAGAAGGAGAATCCCGCCGCCATCGCGTGCCCGCCGCCGGTGATGAGAATGCCCGCCTGCCGGGCCGCGATCACCGCCGCGCCGAGATCGAGGCCGGGCAAGGAGCGCCCGGAACCCTTGGCGACGCCGTCGGCGATGCCGGCGACGCAAGCCGGGCGGTTGAACCGCTCCTTGATGCGGCCCGCGACGATCCCGACCACGCCGGGATGCCAGCCCTCGCCCGCTACGACCAGCGCAGCCCGGCCCGCCTCCGCCTGCTCGGCCGCCTGCGCCAAAGCGCCCGCGAGCATGGCGGCTTCGACCTCCTGCCGCTCGCGGTTCACGAGGTCGAGCCGCTCGGCCAGCGCCCGCGCCTCCATTGCATCGTCCGATAGCAGCAGGCGCAACCCGAGATCCGCCTCGCTGATGCGCCCGCCGGCGTTGATGCGCGGTCCGATCCCGAAACCGCATGTGGTGACGGAGGGCGCGTCACGGGCCTGCGCCACTTCGAGCAGGGCGGCGATGCCCGGCCGCGCCCGCCGCGCCATGACAGTCAGCCCCTGCCGCACCAGGGCGCGGTTGAGGCCGGTGAGCGGCATCACGTCGCAGATGGTTGCGAGCGCAACCAGGTCGAGCAGCCCGAGCAGATCGGGCTCAGGGCGGCCGTTCGCGAAAAAGCCGCGCCGCCGCAGGGAACGCAACACCGCGACCGCCGTCATGAACGCGACCGCCGCCGCGCACAACATGCGCAGCCCCGAACCGCAATCGAGCCGGTTCGGGTTGACGGTGGCGGCGATCGCCGGCGGCGGCCCGTCCGCCTTGTGGTGATCGAGCACGACGACATCGGCGACCGCGCCCAGCGCCGAAAACACGGAAGCGGCGGCGGTGCCGCAATCGACGCACACGATCAGCGTCGCGCCCCGCTCGCAAAGCGAACGCAGCGCCGGTGCATTGGGGCCGTATCCTTCCCGCAAGCGGTCCGGCACGTGATGCAGCACCGGACAGCCGAGCGCGCGCAACACCGTCACCATCAGGGCAGCGCTGCAGGCGCCGTCCACGTCGTAGTCGCCGAACACGGCCACCGTTTCGCCGCGTAGCGCCGCAGCGGCGATGCGTTCCGCCGCCGGTGCCATGTCGGCGAGCA
>JAFAXA010000029.1 GCA_019241425.1 Acetobacteraceae bacterium
GTTCGGTCCTGCATCCCGGGGGGCGTGACCGGGACCGGGTACAAGGCGACGTCCGGCAAGGTCCGCGACAGCTCCGCCATCGCCCGCTTCATATGGTAGGCGGCGGTGACGACCAGCAGTGAATGCACGCCGTTATCGGCCGCCCAGGACGCGGTTTCGGCGGCGTTGCCGCGGGTGGTCGCCGCGCGCCGGCCGAGGGTCACCCGCCCGGCGAGACCGCCCGGGTCCACCCCGGCGCGGGAAGCGAGGTCGGAGAGGGCGGCGCCCCCGCCGGTGCCCGACACGAGCAGCAACGGCGCCCGCCCGGCCGCGAGCAGCCGCAATGCGGTTTCGACCCGCTCGGCGCCGCCGGTCAGGGCCACGATCCCGTCCGCCTCCGGCGGCGGCGCGGGCGGCGTTCGCGTGCTCGCGAAGACGAACCAGGCGAACCCGGCCGTCCAGACCAGCACCGGAAGCATCAGCAGGGCGCCGATGCGCCTTATCACGGCAGCCGCCGCAGCCATTGCCGGACCGTGCCCTGCGCGGTCAGGAAGCCGATGGCGGCGGCCAGCACCGGCAATCCCGGCAGCATGAGCCAGAGCGAGGCGGGGAGCACCCCGAGCGCGCCCCAGGACAGCTCGGGGTCGCCGCCGGCCTGGCCCGGCGCCGCGAACGGCGCCGCAAGCGTCGCGAGGCCGAGCAGCACGGGCATCGCCAGCACCGCCCCGGCCAACCCGCCGAGCGCGGCCAGGCCCAGCACCCGGCGAGAAAACCGGCCCGCGATGTAGCCATCCGAGGCGCCGAGATCGTGCACGATCTCGATCGCTTCCCTTCGTGCCAACAGCCCGGCGCGGGTCGCGATCACCACCACCATGCTGGCGACCAGCGCGACAACCAACGCAGCGACGGCGGCGCAGGCGACCAGGCTGTGCGCCAGCACCGCCAGCCGGCGAAACCACGGCCCGTGGCTTTCGACCAGGGCGCCGGGGGCGGCGCTTTCGAGCCGTCGCGTCAAGCGGTCCAGATCGGCCCCGGCCGGCGCCATGCGCAGCTCGATCACCGCCGGGATGGGCAGCGAGAGCTTCTCGATGCCTGCGCCGAGCCAGGGCCGCAGCAAGTCGCTCAGCTCGCCCTCGGGCACCACGCGCGTCGAAACCACGCCGGGGCTGGTGTGCAGCACCGCCAAAGCCCGGCCGAGGCGGGTATCCTCGCCGGCGCCGCCGCTCCCTTCCGCCGGCTGGGTCGGCCGAGGCACCTGCACCGTGACAACGGTCGCGGCGCCCGTCCGCCAATGCCCGGCGAGGCCCGCCGCGGCCAGTCCGCCGGCGAGCGCCAGGGCCGCCAGGAAGGACATCGCGGCGACCAGCGCCGGCAGGATGCGGTCGGACAGCGCACGCCGCACGCCGAGCTCGTCGAAGCCGGCCGGCCGCAGCAACCGCGCATGCCGGAACTCGCTGCGCCCCGCCACGGCTCAGGCCGCCGCTTGCAGGCGGCCGCCCTCGAGCAGGAGGGCGGGCGCCGGATGGCGCCGAACCAGCGCGTCGTTGTGGGTCGCCACCACCACCGTCGTGCCGAGCCGGTTCAGCTCCGTCAGCATCTGCATCAGCCGCTCGGATTGCCGGTCGTCGAGATTGCCCGTCGGCTCGTCGGCCAGCAGCAATTGCGGGCGCCCGATCACCGCCCGCGCGATCGCGACCCGCTGCTGCTCCCCCCCGGACAGGCGGGCCGGGTGAACCTCCATCTTGTCGGCGAGACCGACCCAGCGCAGCACCTCGCCGACATCCGCCCGGATCTGGCCTTCCGGCCGTCCGGCGATGCGCAGCGGCAGGGCGACGTTGTCATAGGCGGAGAGATGCCGAAGCAGCCGGAAATCCTGATGCACGACCCCGATCCGGCGGCGCAGCCGCGGCAGCGCCCGCCGCGACGCGCCCCCGACATCCGTGCCCAGAACCTCGAGCCGCCCCCGGCTCGGCCGCACCGCCGCATGCAGCAACCGGAGCAGGCTCGACTTGCCGGCGCCCGAAGGGCCGAGCAGCCACCGAAAGCCGGCCGCCGGAATCGCGAGCGTGATGTCGCGCAGCACCTCCGGACCGGTCTCGGCATCCCGGCCATAGCACAGGCCGACGCCTTCCAAGCGCACCATGGGCCAAACCCTAACGCGCGCCGCCGAGTCGAGCGACCCGCCGTGCGCCCTGCGTTTATTCCGACCCAGTGACGGAATCGCCGTCCAGCCTCCTGACGTCGCCCGGCCGGATGCGTATATGCTGGCCCGATGCTGATTACCTGCCCCTCCTGTGGCGCGACCTACGACGTGCCGGATAGCGCCCTCCGGAACGGCCGCAAGGTTCGCTGTGCCCGGTGCCGGACGGAATGGAGCGTGGCACGCCAGCCGGAACTCGCCGAAACCCGCGGGCCAGCGCCGGCCCGGCCAGCGCCCGCTCTGTCCTCCGCCGCCCACGCTTTCGGCATGGGGGAAGACGAGGAAGAGGAGTTGCAATTCCCGCAGCTCGGCCCGGCACCGCCCGCGCGTCCCGCAGCCGAGCCGGACGATGCGCCCCGGGTGCCGCCGCTGCCGCACGAAGTCACCCCTGCCGCCCTCCGCCGTTCGCGCGGCCGGGATGGCGAAACGGAACTCGACCGGCAGGAGCGCACCACCCGGCTGCTGGTCGGCCTCGGATGGGTGGCGACCGCCCTTGTGCTGCTGCTGCTCGTCTGGGCGGGCTACTATTTCCGCTCCGGCATCGTCCAAGCCTGGCCGGCGAGCGAGCGCCTCTACGCCGCCCTGGGCTGGCGGCTCACCAACTGACCGGCGCCGCTCCGCGCCCCCGGCGTTTGCCGCCGCTGCTCCGCCAAGCGTGACGGCAGGCCCGGGCTGGGCCAGACTCCCCCGGACTCCGGAAGGCGAGGATCGTAGCGATGGCGGCGGCATCGACGTCAGGGCGTATGCCCGCTTGGGCTTGGGCGTGGCCGCTGGCGGCCTGGATCGTGCTCGCCGCAATCAAGCTGGGCGGCTTCGCCGGTGCGGCCGCGACCGCCGCCGAGGCGGTGTTCCTGATCGGGACGGTGTTCGCGGCCGTCTACCATGCCGAGGTGGTCGCGCACCGCGTCGGCGAGCCGTTCGGCACGCTCGTGCTCGCGCTGGCGGTGACGGTGATCGAGGTCGCGCTGATCGTGTCCGTCATGCTCGCCGGCGGCCCGGGGGCGAGGACGCTGGCGCGGGACACGGTGTTCGCCGCCGTTATGATCATCCTCAATGGTCTGGTCGGGATGTCGCTGCTGATCGGCGGCATTTTCCATCGCGAGCAGGAATTGCAGGCGCGCGGGGCCAGCGCCGCGCTGGCGGTGCTGGCGGCGATGCTGACGCTCTGCCTCGTGCTGCCGAACTTCACGATCGGCGCCCCGGGGCCGGAATATACGGAGCCGCAACTCGGCTTCGCCGGCGCCGTGTCGCTGGTGCTCTATTGCGCCTTCGTGTTCGTGCAAACGGTGCGGCACCGCGACTACTTCCTGCCCGAAGGGGAGGGCGACGAGGAATCCCACGCCTCGCCGCCGTCGGGGCGCGCGGCGCTCGCCAGTCTCGGGCTGCTGCTGATCGCTTTGGTGGCGGTGGTCGGGCTCGCCAAGGCGCTGACGCCCGCGGTGGATGCGGCGGTTGCCGGGCTCGGGGCGCCGAAAGCGGTGGTCGGCATCGTGATCGCGGCCGTGGTGCTGCTGCCGGAGGGGCTCGCCGCCTTGCGGGCCGCCCGCCACAATCGCTTGCAGACCAGCATGAATTTGGCGCTCGGCTCGGCGCTCGCCAGCATCGGCCTGACGATCCCCGCCGTCGCGGCGGTCTCCATCGTGCTGGACGTGCCCCTCGCGCTCGGTCTCGGCGGCAAGGAGGAGGTGCTGCTGGTGCTGACCCTGGTGGTCAGCGTGATAACGCTCGGCACCGGCCGGACGACGGTGCTTCAGGGCGTGGTGCACCTCGTCATCCTGTCCGGGTTTTTGTTCCTCGCGGTGTTTCCCTGATCTCGGCGGCCGTTTGCCGGGGACGCGCGCAGGCGTTCCCGGGGAGCGGGGCACGCATAATCGCAGGGGAGTACGACCCGAGCGGGTGCGCGCCGCTCAGTATCGGGGCGGCCCGGTCCCGGTCCGCTGTTTTGGCGGAAATCCGGGGTTCGGCTGCACCCTCGGCAGCGCTGGCGATTTTGGCCAGCGCAGCCAGGACGGCTTTGGCCGCTGCGGCCGGGCGGCCGGCGGCGGTTGCGGATCGCCGGACGGGGCCGGGCGGCGCCGGCGGGGACGCGGCGGCAGAAGCAGGCACTCGGGAAGCGGGAGCCGCAGCATGTGGCAAAGCGGGCGCAGGATGCGGCCCGCCTGCGGGGCGCGGGCGAGCAGCGCGAGCAGCGCCGGGTCGGCGAGCAACGTCTCGATCTGGGCGCGGCCGATTCGCGTGTTCAGTTCGGGCGCCATAGTCAGCAGCCAGCCATAGCTTTTGGGCGGCGGCACCCGCGTGACACGCGCCGCCGACGCGCGCTCTTGCGCAGGCCGGGTGCGCGGCGCAGCAGGAATCCGCCCGGCTTCGACGGCGGCGACCAGGGCGGAGAACCGGGCGACCAGGCGCTTCAGCCGGTTCCAGGTGCCGAGCGCGAGCGGCGCCACCTCCTGTCGCCTCGCCACGCTGAGCGAGAAGCCCCGGAGCACCAACTCCACCGCAAAGGCGAAGCGCTCGGTCAGGCTCTGGGCGGGGGCGCTGGCGACAGACACACTAACAAAACGCCATAACCGCCGTCATTTTGGCAAGCGAATTCGTCCCGCCCCCGCCCTGCCGCTCAGGGGCTGACGATCTTCCAGCCCTGGGGGGTTTGGCACCAATTCACCTGGGTCGTCCGCTCGTCCCCCTGGCCCTTGGTCTTCGAGGCAAACTCAAGCTTGCGGCAGAGCATGTCGCCCTTCTTGAAGCTGTTCACGACGGTCACCCTGCCACTCGCGCCAGTTCTCGGATTGGTCCAGTTCCGGGTTTCGCCGTCATGCGGATCGCTCTGTTGCGTCAGCTTGCGGGCGGTCGTGTCCTGCATGTGAAAATCGCTGGCCGTCAGCCCGGCGCCCGAACTGCCCCGGAACGGATTGATCTGCGCCCGCGCGGAGTACGCCGGGATCACCGCGAGGCCGGCGATCAAGAGCCACGTCTTTCCATTCCGCATCGGCGTTCCCCTTCACGATCCCTTGGCAACCCAACAGCGGTCGGGCGCTTCTCGCATAGATAACGCATTTGGGCATCCCGTTGAGTAGGGCAGGCCGGATGGACCGCGTTATGCACAGCGCCGCCCCGGGGAATGCGGCGAGGCCCGTACGCCGGGCACCTTGCCCGAGGCGTCCGAACACCAAGCCCCGGGCCGCGTCTGCGCGGCGTTCGCCCAATCACGCAGAACGGCCAGCCAAGTTCACAACCACGGTCGTTGCGCAGCCCTGGTCGCCTTTTGGCAGCCGACGGGCGTCGGCGAAGCTATTGACTTGACATGTGCAATGATCTTGCTTTTGTGTCTGGGACAAGGCAGCAACCGCTGTCCTTGTGCGTGACACCAGTGGCGCAATCGTTCCGGTTGTAACGGTGCGCTCGGGCCCGTAAGTGGCGCGGGCAATGCGGTCGCCGCGCTTGGTCTCGCGGGTGGCGCGGTCAACTCCGGAATCGGCGTCGTCGAACAAGACATTCTGTTCGGGGCTGAGAACATCGACGACGTCCGGGTCTTGACCTTGAATGCCCTCAGTTCTCACCGGAATAAAGCCACCGCGCTTGCAAGGTCGGGCGTGCGAATCGAGAATTGACGCACGGACAAAGCCGCGTCGGGCTTCGCGGCCTGTTCCGTTGACCATGCGACGAGCCGGAGGCAGTCGAGAACAGCGGAGGTGTGTGTCGTGGCGAAAGGCAGACCTGTTGCGGACAGTTCCACCTTGGTGACAAGTCTCGTGGACGGACGCAGTCTCCTGGACTTGGCTGAGGAGGTCTTCGGCGAGCCGCCCCTGTTGTGGGGACGCTATTTCACGAGCACCGCTTCGAGCGGCACGGTCGAGTATCGCCATCTGAGAGAAAATCAGCCTCTCCGGGACCGCGGCATCCGGGTGTTGCCGATCGCACGGCAGACAAAGCGGGTGGACGGTTCACAGGCCGAGGGCAGCGAGGACGCTCAACAGAACGCAGACGATCTGATCGCGACCTTTACTGCGGATTACCTCGCGAGCCAGGGTGATTCCTTCCTTATGTTCCTCGACGTTGAAGGGGCACCACCGCTGTCGATGGCGTATTACCTCGGCTGGGCCACAACCCTGTTGTCCCACAGCCGCGTATCGACGGATGGGCGCGTCAGTCTGCTGCCTTGCGTCTACGGCGTGCAGTCGGATAATCAGACATGGAACAGCGTAAAGTCCGCTTGTGACCGAGGGGCGACATGTGCAGGTGCATGGATCGCACGCTGGCGCGTTCACGGGTGCAATCCGCAGCTCGATTTCGACATGTCGATCGTGTCTCCGGCGGTGCAGCTCCCCTGCAAGATCCTGCTATGGCAGTATTCGGACGATTGTCATGGCGGTGATGGTTTCGACTGTGACCAAATCAATCCGTCCATCGATCTTGACGCGGATCTCGTCAGCAGGTGCATCTTGCCGCCGCCGAGTATCATGTAAGCCGTGGCGGCGCTACGCCGTCCGGGCGATCGGGCCGATTTGCGCGTCCGCCTTGATGCTGGGATCGGGGCTGGACGAGGCGCGTGGAGGGGCGATGACGGAAACGTCGCCTTGCCTCCGGGTCGGGGATGCGGGTGCGGAGGTCCCGGTCACCTATGTCTGGCAAGGCGCGTTCAGTGAGGAGGACGCGAGAGCAAAGACCCGGAAGGAGGTGTGCATTCAACTCGTGTCCTCGCGTGAAGTGACGCTCGAGATTCCGAATTCGGGGTTGTACACCGAAGGTCACGTGCTGTTTCCGGACGGCCACGAGGAGGGCGATCCCGGGGGTGTCTTTTTCGATGAAGCTCTTCCGCAGGCCCGCTACGTCGTAAGCGTCGGACAACGGTCGCCCGTTTGGCAGGCCGGATCCTTCAGCCTCAAAGCGTCACTCAAGTAGTTCGGGTTTCCGGCCGGTTGCGCCGCCAAACCCGGCCAACCGTGCCCTGACCGAGCCGTCAGGCAGTTCGGTCGGCGTCCTGACCGAGCGCCGCCTGCGCCGCCGCCAGCCGGGCCACCGGCACCCGGTACGGGCTGCACGACACGTAATCGAGCCCGATTCCCTCACAGAACGCGATGGAGGCGGGGTCGCCGCCATGCTCGCCGCAGATGCCGAGCTTCAGATCGGGCTTCGCCGACCGGCCTTTCTCGGCGGCGATCTGCACCATCGCGCCGACCCCCTCGATATCCAGCGAAACGAACGGATCCTTCGGCAGGATGCCCTTCTCAACATAGGTCGGCAGGAACTTGCCGGCGTCGTCCCGCGACACCCCGAACACGGTCTGGGTGAGGTCGTTGGTGCCGAAGCTGAAGAAATCGGCAACCCCCGCGATCTTGTCGGCGGTGACCGCGGCGCGCGGCAGCTCGATCATCGTGCCGACGCTGTATTCGACGGTCCGGCCAGCGCTCCCGAACACCTGGCGCGCGATCTTGTCCACCTGGGCGTGGGTGATCTCCAGTTCCTTGCGGGTGCCGACCAGGGGAATCATGATTTCGGGCACCGGCGCGCGGCCGGTTTCCTCGGCGATCGCGAGCGCGCCCTCGAAAATGGCCTGCGCCTGCATTTCGTAGATCTCGGGGTAGGTGATGCCGAGACGGCAGCCGCGATGGCCGAGCATCGGGTTCGCCTCCGCCAACTCCGCGACCCGCCGCCGCATCGCGTCGGTGTCGGCACCGAGGGCGTGCGCGACCTCCGTCAGTTCGGCATCGGCGTGCGGCAGGAACTCGTGCAGCGGCGGGTCGAGCAACCGCACCGTCACCGGCAGCCCCGCCATGATGCGGAACAGGTCGGTGAAATCCTTGCGCTGAAACGGCAGCAGCTTTTCGAGCGCGACCCGGCGGCCTTTCTCGTCGGACGCCATGATCATCTGCCGGACGGCGCCGATGCGCTCCGGATCGAAGAACATATGCTCGGTGCGGCAAAGCCCGATGCCCTCGGCGCCGAATTTGCGAGCGGTTTCGGCGTCGAGCGGCGTTTCGGCATTGGCGCGCACCCGCATGCGGCGGCTCTCATCCGCCCACTCCATGAGCTGCGCGAAATCGCCGGACAGCGACGGTTCGATCATCGGCACCGATCCCGCGAACACCTCGCCGGTCGCCCCGTCGATCGTGATCGTCTCGCCGGCGCGGATCAGCTTGCCGCCGGCCGACAAGGTCTGCGCGCCGTAGTCGATGCTGACATTGCCGGCGCCGGCGACGCACGGTCGGCCCATGCCGCGCGCCACCACCGCCGCGTGGCTCGTCATGCCGCCGCGCGTCGTCAGGATGCCGCGCGCCGCGTGCATGCCGTGGATGTCCTCGGGGCTCGTTTCGATGCGGGCGAGCAGCACCGCTTCACCCTTGGCGGCACGGCTCTCCGCTTCGTCGGCGCTGAACACGACGATGCCGGAGGCGGCGCCCGGGCTTGCCGGCAGACCCTTGGAAAGCACCGTGCGCGGCGCATTCGGATCGAGCGTCGGATGCAGCAACTGGTCGAGCGAGGCGGGATTGACCCGTTGCACCGCGTCCTTGCGCGAAATCAGCCCTTCCTGCGCCATGTCGACGGCGATCCGCAGGCTGGCGGCGGCGGTGCGCTTGCCGTTGCGGGTTTGCAGCATATAGAGCTTGTTCTGCTGGACGGTGAATTCGATGTCCTGCATGTCACGATAATGGCGTTCGAGCCGGTCGCGAACGTCGAGCAGTTCCGCATAGGCGGCGGGCAGCGCCTCCTCCATCGAGACCTCGCCCGGCTTGGCGCGGAGCTTCGACATCGGCTGCGGCGTGCGGATGCCGGCGACAACATCCTCGCCCTGCGCATTCACCAGAAACTCGCCGTAAAAAGTGTTTTCGCCGGTCGACGGATCGCGCGTGAAGCAAACGCCGGTTGCGCAATCTTCGCCCATATTGCCGAACACCATCGCCTGCACGTTGACGGCCGTGCCCCAATCGGCCGGAATGTCATGCAGCCGCCGGTAGGTGTTCGCGCGCGGATTCATCCAGCTTCCGAACACGGCGCCGATCGCGCCCCAAAGCTGGTCGTGCGGATCTTGGGGAAACGGCTTCTTGGTTTCCTGGGCAACCATATCCTTGTAGCCCTCGACCACACGCTGCCAGTCCTCCGCCGTCAGCTCCGTGTCTTCGGTCGCGAGCGCATCCAGCTTCACGCCTTCGATGATCTCCTCGAAGCGGTGGTGATCGACGCCGAGCACCACCGAGCCGTACATCTGGATGAAGCGGCGATAGCTGTCCCAGGCGAAGCGCGGATCCTCCGAAGCCCCGGCAAGCCCGTCCACGGTGTCGTCGTTCAGCCCGAGATTGAGCACGGTATCCATCATGCCGGGCATCGACACGCGCGCGCCCGAGCGTACCGAAACCAGCAACGGCTTGCTCTTGTCGCCGAACCGCAATCCGACCGCGCTCTCGATCCGCGCCAGCGCGTCCCGGACCTGCGATTCGAGACCGTCCGGATAGTGGCGATCATTGGCGTAGAACGCGGTGCACACATCGGTCGTGATCGTGAAGCCGGGCGGCACCGGCAGGCCGATATTGGCCATCTCGGCGAGATTCGCGCCTTTGCCGCCGAGCAGGTTGCGCATATCGGCGCGGCCTTCGTTGTGACCGGCGCCGAAGCTGTAAACCCACTTGCTGCCCATCATGCCCGTCCTCTGCTCCGTTCAGCCTTCGATGCGTGAAAAATCGGCGACCTCGTCCATCGTGGCGCGGACTTGCGCGAGAAGGCGCAAACGATTGCGGCGCAATTCGGGCTGCGGGGCGTTGACCGTCACCTTGTCGAAAAAAGCGTCGAGCGGCGCCCGCAGCCGCGCCATCGGCGACATCGCCCCGGTGAAATGCTCCGCCGCGAGATCGGCCCCGATCGCCTCTTGCGCCTGCCGGAGCGCGCCCGCCAGTGCCTGCTCTTCCGGCAAACGCAGCAGCGCCGGGTCCGGCTCCCCCGTATGCGGCCCGTCCTTCTTGTCCTCGATGCGTCCGATATTCGCGGCCCGCTTATAGGCGGTCAGCAGGTTGGCGCCGTCCTCGCTGGCGAGCAGCGCCGTGACCGCGTCCGCCCGTGCGAGCAGGCGCACGATGTCGTCATCCTTTCCGGCTGCGAACACCGCCGCCAGCACGTCATGCCGCGCGCCCTCGGCGCGGAGCTGCACCCGCAAACGCTCGATCAGGAACTGGAAAACCTCGTTCGCGGCCTCGCTCTCCCCGGCAGCAGCCGCTTCGATCAGCGGCAGCAATCCGACGCGCAGCCCGTTATCCCGGACCAGCCGGACCACGCCGAGGGCTGCGCGGCGGAGCGCGTAGGGATCGCCCGAGCCGGTCGGCTTTTCGCCGATCGCAAAAAATGCAACGAGTTGGTCGAGCTTGTCGGCCAGGGCAATTGCAACCGAAACCGGCGCGTCCGGCACCGCGTCCGCCGGACCTTTCGGGGCGTAATGGTCGCGCACAGCGTCCGCAACGGCCGAATCCTCGCCGTCGTGGCGGGCGTAGTAGCCGCCCATCACGCCCTGCAATTCCGGGAACTCGCCGACCATGGCGGTCACCAGATCCGCTTTCGCAAGCTGCGCCGCCCGTTCTGCGAGCGCCGGATCGGCCCCGACCGCATACGCAATCACCGGCGCTAGGCGCACGAGGCGGCGCACGCGGTCGCCCTGCGTGCCGAGCTTGGCGTGAAACGTCACCGCGTCCAGCGCCGGCACGCGATCGGCAAGCCGCGTTCTGCGGTCCGCATCCCAGAAATGCCTGGCGTCGGCGAAGCGCGCGCGCAGCACGCGCTCGTTGCCGGCGACGATCGCCCGGCCGCCGTCCTCGGCCGCGATGTTCGCGACAAAGGCGAACCACGGCGCGGCGTTGCCATCGGCGTCGCGCAACGCGAAATAGCGCTGGTTGACGCGCATCGAGAACTGCAGGACTTCGGGCGGAAGGTCCATATACGCCGGATCGATCCGGCCGAGCAGCGGCACGGGCCATTCCACCAGCCCGGCGACTTCCGCGAGCAATCCTTCGTCCGGCACGATCCGCAATCCCTGCTTGCCGGCCAGCGCTTCCAGTCCGATCGCGATCGCGCGCTGCCGCTCGGCGGCATCGGCGATCACGTCGCGCCGGGCCAGCCGCAATTGCCAATCGTCGCAGGAGGTGACGGCGACCGGTTCGGGCGAATGAAAGCGATGGCCTTCGGTGATGTCGGCCGCGCACAGCCCATGCCCGTCATCGTCGCCGTCCCGCAGGTCGAACGGCACCACCGCGCCGTCGAGCAGGCAGATGATCCGCCGGAGCGGGCGCACCCAGGTGAACGCGCTGCCGTCGCCCCAGCGCATGGATTTCGGCCAGGGAAAGCGGCGCAGCAGGCCCGGCATCGCGGCCGCGATCACGCGCGAAGCCGGCGTCGCTTCGCTCTGCCGTTCCAGCACCCAGTAATCGTCCGCGAGCCGCAGCTCCTCGCGCGTTGCGCCGTGCTTGCGCATGAAACCGGCGAGCGCCTGTTCGGGCGCATTGGCACGCGGCCCCCGCTCGAAGCTGGAAGCAGGCGGGATCTCGCCCGCGACCTGCGCCGCGAGCGCGATCCGTCGCGGGCCGTGAAAGGTGCGGATGGCGTCGGGCGTCAGCGCCGCGAGCGCCTCGGCGATCAGCCGTCCGAGATCGGCGGCGGCGCGGGCCTGCATGCGCGCCGGGATCTCCTCGCTGAACAATTCGATGAACAACTCGGCCATCGTCAGGCGGCCGTCTCGCCCGCAAGCCAGGCTTCGCAGCAGCCTTTCGCGAGCGTCCGCACGCGCCCGATATAGCTCGCGCGCTCCGCAACGCTGATGACGCCCCTTGCATCGAGCAGATTGAACAGATGGCTCGCCTTGATGCACTGGTCATAGGCCGGCAGCGGCAAATTCGCGCGCAGCAGCGCGTCGCACTCCCGCTCGGCATCCGCGAAATGCGCCGTCAGCAAGGCGGGATCCGCGCGCTCGAAATTATAGGCGCTGTATTCCCGTTCGGCGCGCAGGAATACGTCGCCATAGGTGACGCCCGCGCCGTTGAAATCGAGATCGAACACGCGGTCGACGTCCTGCACGAACATCGCCAAGCGTTCCAGCCCATACGTCATTTCGAATGACGGCGAGGCGACCGGAATGCCGCCGACCTGCTGGAAATAGGTGAACTGCCCGACCTCCATGCCGTCGCACCACACTTCCCAGCCGAGACCCCAGGCGCCGAGCGTCGGACTTTCCCAATCATCCTCCACGAAGCGGAAATCGTGGCGCAGCGGATCGAGGCCGATTTCGCGATAGCTCGCGAGCAGCAGCTCCTGCGCGTCATCCGGGCTCGGCTTGATGATCACCTGATACTGGTAATAGTGCTGCAACCGGTTGGGATTCTCGCCGTAGCGGCCATCGCTCGGCCGTCGGCTGGGCTGGACATAGGCGGCCCGCCACGGCTTGGGGCCGAGCGCGCGCAGGGTCGTCGCCGGATGGAAGGTGCCCGCCCCCATCTCCAGATCGTAGGGCTGAAGGATCAAACAGCCCTGGCGGGACCAAAAACCGTGCAGCCGGAGGATGAGATCCTGAAAGCTGATCGCCTGAAGGCCGGGTCGCATCGCGTCACTCATAGGCCGGTTCCTTGCTGCGTCGCAATGTCCAACGATCCTCCTTCCGTGCCGGCCGCCGCCATCCGGCCCGGAACGGAGCGGCCGGACAGGAGTTGAGCATGGGGCACGGGCGCGGCGCGCGGCCGGGCGGCGTTGGCGGAGGGAGACGGCGGCCATGAGCATCGACGGTCTCGGACAGGAAGACATCCGGCGCGTCCTGACGGAAACCAAGCGGGTCGCGGTGGTCGGCGCCTCCGACAAGCCGCACCGGCCGTCCTTCGGCGTGCTGAACTACCTGGTGCAACAGGGCTACGAGGTGACGGCGGTGAACCCGGGCATCGCCGGCAAGTCGATCGGCGGCCGGCCGGTGGTCGCCTCGCTCGCGGAAGCGGGGCCGCTCGACATGGTGGACGTCTTCCGCGCCTCCGACCAGGTCGCGCCGGTGGTCGACGAGGCGATCCGCCTCGGCGCCACCACGATCTGGATGCAGCTCGGCGTCGTCGACGAGGATGCGGCGGCGCGCGCCCGGGCGGCCGGCCTCACGGTGGTGATGGACCGCTGTCCGGCGATCGAAGGGCCGCGGCTCGGAATGGGCCGACATTGAGGGAACATAACCCGGCGGCGGCGTTGAATGGCCGGCGGCGCCGCGCCACATCGCTCACGAAACTGTTGATCGGCGGAAGGAACCCAAGGGGTACCCCATGACCAACGAGGAACGAGACATCATCACCCAGTTCATCGAGCGGGTCGGCGGCGCCAAGGCGTCCTCCGGCTTCGCGTCGGCGCCCGGCAGCCAGCCCGCGCTGCCGCCGGTGGACCGGGACGCCGACGCGCTGATCGCCGATCTGTTCAACCGCTACCCGGAGGCGCGCTATCGCCTCACCCAGACCGCGTTCGTGCAGGAACACGGGCTGGTGGAAGCCCAGAACCGCATCAAGCGGCTGGAATGGGAGCTGGACCAGGCCCGGCAGCAACTCCAAGCGGCGCAGGCGGGGGCGCAGCGCACCTCGAGCGGCGGCTTTCTCAGCAGCATCTTCGGCGGCGGCGGCGCCCGGCCGTCCGCGCCGCCGCAGGGCGGATACGGCCAGCCCGGCCCTTCCCCGCAATGGCAGGGCGCGGCCCCGCCACCGCCCCAATATCCGCCCAACTACCAGCAGCCGCAGCAGATGTTCGGGCGCGGCGGCTCGGGGTTCCTGGGTTCGGCGCTCAGCACAGCGGCCGGCGTTGCCGGCGGCGTGGTCGCGGCGAACGCGTTGGAGAATTTGTTCTCCGGCGGCGGTCACGGCGCCGCCTCCGCGGCCGGGGTCACGCCTGCGGAAAGCCCGTGGGGCAGCCCCCCGCCGCTGCCGGACAACGCGTCGCAGGACAGCTACGTGGATAGCGGAAGCTGGTCCACCGACCAGAACGTCGCGCAGAACGATCCCGGCTATTCCGATCCCGGCAACTGGGACAGCGGCTCCAACCAGCAGGCGTCCTGGAGCGATCCGGGCGGCGATGCCGGCTGGTCCGACACGAGCAACGACGACACGATCTGACGGCTCCGGGCGCCCGCATCGCCCAAGCGGTGCGGGCGCTCAGGCCGCAACCGTTGCCGGTTCGCCGGGATGGTTGGCGGCTTCGGCGAGGCAGATGGACACCGCCTCCCCGAGCGACGTCGCGTAGCAATCGGCGCCGATCGCCGACCTCAGCCGCTCGTCCTCGCCCGTTTCGCCGCCACCCGGCCACAACCCGACCAGCACCTTCAGTCTCGGCATCCGGCGGCGCAGACGCCGGATCAAATAGCGGAGATGCGAGGCGTTGCCGGCGATCTCCAGATACACGAGGCAGATCATCGCGACGCCGGTCGTATCCAGGCTGCCGATCCGCTCGCGCGAGGCGGCCTCGTGATCGGCCATCCGAGGCTGGATGCCGTGCTTGCGGAGCAACTGCCCCAGCATGTCGGCGGTGGCGCCGTCGAGCGAGCCGCGGCCGGCGATGCACAGCACCGGCGTATCGCCCCGCCACGCCGGCGCAAAACCGCCGGACGGCGCGGGCCGCGTCGGCGCCGGAGCGCTCGGCAGCTTCTTTTCGGCCGTCGTGGTCTGCAAGGCCGCCTCGCGGGCGGCGTTCGGGTTCGGGTCGGCGTCGGCCGGAACCGCCTCGCCGAGTTCTTCCACCAGCGTCCGCATGGCGGAGTGGATCTTGTCGAGCCGTTCGGGGCCGATCGTGCCGCGCGCGAGATCGCTGGCCGCGAGGCGCAATCCCTCCACCACCACGTTGTCGTAATAGGACGAGAGCGAGTGCTCCTTAAGCAGGATCTCCGCCTGGTCCTGCGCCTCGTCCGGATCGCCCGCGAGCATTCGCTGGTAGAAATTCTCGACCGGGGTCAGGGCCGGCCGATCGCCCAGCATCACGTCCAGAAATTCGAGCCGCTCGACATAGCGGCCGACGATCACGAGGCACAGCGTGAGCGGCGTCGACAGGATCAGCCCGACCGGTCCCCACAGCCAGGTCCAGAAAATCGCCGCGATCACCACCGAAACCGGCGAGAGCCCGGTCGAGTGCCCGTAGACCAGCGGCTCGATGAACTGCCCGACGATCAGATCGCATCCGATGAACAGCGCGCCCGTCCAGACCATCATCGACCAGCCCGGGTCCACCGCCGCCGCGAGTGCAACCGGCAGAACGGCGGCGAGGGTCGAGCCGACATACGGCACGAAGCGCAGCAATCCGGCGAAGATCGCCCAAAGCCAGGCGCTCGGCAGGCCGATCAGCATGAGCCCGGCGCCGATCACCGCCCCGAATCCCGCGTTGATGCAGAGCTGTGAGAGGAAGTAGCGACTCAGCCGCCGTGCGGCGTCGTCCATCGCGACCGTGGTCCGGTGCAGGTCGTTCGACCCGAATAGCCGGATCAGCCGGTCGCGCAGATCCTCCCGCTGCAACAGGATGAAGATCGAGACGATCACCACGATGAAGCATTTTTCGAGCGGGCCGAGCAGCGGCGACACCACGCGCTCCAGTATGTCGAGCGGCGACGCCTCGGGCTGATGCACCTCCACCGGAATCGGCGCCTGCGCACCGGGGCTCAGCGTCCGGTTGCCGGGCGCGGCACGGCCCGGCGGCGCCGGTGCCGGCGCCGGCTGCGCTTCGTTGAACTCCTTGCCGAATCGCTTCAGCACCGCGCCGACCTGGGCGAGGCCCGCGCTTCGCACGGTCTCCACCTTGTGCGCGATCGTCGATTGATACTGGGGCAGGTTGCCGGCGAGGCTCGCCACCTGCATGCCCATGACGCTTGCAAGCGAAACGATGACGGCGAACGCCAGGACGACGGCGAGCAACACGGCGGGCACGCGCGGCACGTGCCAGTTCCGCAGCAACTCGACCGCCGGCGCGAGCACGAAGGACAGCAGCACGGCAAGCGTGATCGGGATCAGCACTTCCTGCGCGAAGAACAGCGCGGCGATGACGACCACGCCGACGGCGAGCGAAAGGAGCTGGTTCAAGCCCGGTAACTCCGCGGCCGGCACGGACGCCGTGCGGGGGAGGGACGGCTCCTGCGAACCGGACGGCATGGGCTTCTCCCTCGCCCCCATGCGGCGGCGCCGGGGTGCTGGCTCGCTCCAGAACGAGGCCGCACCGCCATGGTTGCGAAGCCGAAGCGGATTCCGGCGCCTTGCTTACGCGGGCAAGGTCATCCAGCCAGGAATACGGGGAACGAGATCGGTGTCGCCGCAGCGGAGCGTCCCGGCCAAAGCTTCGATCCGCAGGGAGGCGAGGCCGATGTCGCCGCGCCCAGAGCGCATCGTGCCCGCCTCCGTCGCGCCGCTGACGATCGGCGCGCCGGTCGGCGGCAGCGGACCCCGCGCCACGACCACCGGCACCAGCCGCCGCTTGACGAGGCCCCGGTATTTCGTCCGCGCCGTCAACTCCTGCCCCATGTAGCAGCCCTTGCTCCAGGACACGCCGTGCAACTCGTCGAAACCGGCTTCGAGCAGCACGGTCTTCTCAGGCTCCAGATCCCGCGACCCGTCCGGCAACCCCAACGCCAGCCGGTGACGGTCCCACGCCGCGGCATCCGCTGCCACACCCGCCAGTTCGCCGCGCGCGACGATCCGCCATCCCGCGTCCGGCAGGCGCGGGTCGGGCGCGATCAGGGCGCCTGGGATCGCCTCCGGCACGCCGTTCCAGGCGGCGCCGACGGCGTGGCTGTCCGACATGTCCCGCAACGCGACCTGCGCCCGCAGCCGGAAGCGGGACAGCCGGGTGACCAGCATCCCGGCCTGCCCCCGCTCGCAGTCGAGCAGCAGGCGCTCGCCATCCGTCAGGATGAAGAAATCGGCGAGCCATTTGCCCTGCGGGCTGAGCAGCGCCGCCCAGACCGCGCGCCTCGGCGCGACGTCGGCGACGTCGTTCGACACCAGGCCCTGCAGGAAGCTGACCCGGTCCGGCCCTTCGACCGTGACCACCCCGCGATCGAGAAGTTGTGTGATCTGCGTCATGCGGCTGCAGGTGGGCCCTCGCGCGAGGCCGGGCAAGAAGTGCTAGACCACGCCGGATGGCGAGGACCAACCCAGCTTCACCTCCTTCTGTCGCGCCCATTTCCCGCGCGTGAAGGTCGCCCAAGTCATGGCCGGCGCCCATGCCGGGGGCGCCGAGCTGTTCTTCGAGCGGCTGTCGATCGCGCTGCACCAAGCGGGCGACGCCGTGCTGACGGCGATCCGCCGCGACCGCGACCGCGCCCGGCGGCTTGCGGAAGCCGGCCTGCCCGCCATGCAGCTCGCCTTCGGTGGCCCGGCCGACTGGCTGACCGGACCGCGCCTCCGCCGCCTGCTGCGCCGGTTCGCGCCGCGGGTGGTGGTCGCCTGGATGAGCCGGGCGGCGAAGTTCGCGCCGCCGGGCGAGTGGGTGCTCGCCGGGCGGCTCGGCGGCTACTACAACCTGTCCTACTACAAACGCTGCGATCACCTGATCGGCAACACGCGCTCGATCGTCGCCTGGATCACCGCCCAGGGCTGGCCGGCTTCGCGCGTCCACCACCTCCCGAATTTCACCGAGGATCTGGCCGGCGCCGTACCGGCCGATCGCCGCGCTCTCGGCGTGCCGGCCGGGGTTCCGCTGCTGCTGGCGCTCGGCCGGCTCCACCCGAATAAGGGGTTCGACGTGCTCGTCCGCGCGCTCGCCCTGCTCCCGGGCGTGCACGCGCTGCTGGCGGGCGAGGGCCAGGAACAGCGCCGCATCCTGGAGTTGGCTCGGCGCGAGGGCGTTGCCGATCGCCTGCATCTGCTCGGCTGGCGCTCGGATCGCGGCGCCTTGCTGGCCACCGCCGATCTCCTGGTCTGTCCGTCACGCCACGAGCCGCTGGGCAACGTCATCATCGAGGGGTGGTCGGCCGTGCGGCCGGTGGTCGCCGCCGACGCCGACGGGCCGCGTGAACTCATCCGCCCCGGCGCCGACGGGCTGCTCGCCGCCCGGGAGGATGCCGGCGCCCTCGCGGACGCGATCGGCGCCGTTCTGCACGACCCGGCGCGGGCGCGCGCCCTTGCGCTCGCCGGCCGCAGCCGCTTCGAGGCGGAGTTCGCCCAGGCCTCCGTCGTTGCCTCCTGGCGGGCCTTTCTCGGCTCGGTGGAGAAGCCCTGATGTGCGGCATCGCCGGCCTCATCATGGCGACCGGATCGCCGCCGCCCGATGCGGCGCAGCTCGGTGCGCTGGCGCGCGCGCTCCGGCATCGCGGGCCGGACGGCGCGGGGCACACGGTGGTCGGACGGATCGCGCTGGTCCACACCCGGCTCGCCATCATCGACCTCGAGGGCGGTGACCAGCCGCTGTTCGCCGGCCCCGCCGCGCTGGTCGCCAACGGCGAAATCTACAACTACCGGGAATTGCGGGCGGAAACGCCGGGCATCGCCTATGCCACGGAAAGCGATTGCGAATCGCCGCTGCATCTGTGGCTGCGCGACGGTCCCCGTTTCACGGAACCGCTACGCGGCATGTATGCGATCGCCGTGCATGATCGGGCGGCCCGCACCGTGACCCTTGCGCGCGACCCGTTCGGCATCAAGCCGCTCTACGTGGCCGGGATCGAGGGCGGCCTCGCGTTCGCCTCCGAGCCGCGCGCGTTGCTGGATGCCAATCTCGTGCCGCGCGGCGTCAACGCCGCGGCCCGTGAGGAACTCTGCCAGGTGCAGTTCACCTCCGGCGCCGAGACGATCTTTCCGGGCATCCAGCGCGTGCTGCCCGGTGAGACGCTGACCTGCGCGGAGGGGCACGTCATCGAACGGCGGCGCGAGTTGCCGTTGCCGCCGGGCGGCCCGGAAACGATCGCCGAGGACGCGGCGCTGGCGCGGCTCGACCGCGCGCTGGAGGAGAGCGTCGATCTCCACCAGCGGAGCGACGTGCCGTACGGCATGTTTCTCTCGGGCGGCGTCGATAGCGCGACGATCCTGGCGCTGATGAGCCGCCTCAGCAACAGCCCCGTCCTCGCCTTTACCGCCGGCTTCGACGTGCCCGGTGCGCCGGACGAGCGGGCGCGGGCGGCGCCCGTCGCGCGGGCCACCGGCGCCGATCACGAGACCCTGACGATCACCGAACGCATGGTTTGGGATCACCTGCCGGAGATCGTTGCCTGCATGGACGATCCGGCGGCCGATTACGCCATCATCCCGACCTGGTTCCTGGCCCGCCGGGCGGTGCAGGACGTCAAGGTGGTGCTCTGCGGCGAGGGCGGCGACGAGATTTTCGGCGGCTACGGCCGGTACCGGACCGCCATGCGGCCGTGGTGGCGCGGCGGCCGCGTCATTCGCGCGCGCGGCACGTTCGACAAAATGAACGTGTTGCGGGCCCGGCCTTCCCGCTGGCGCGACGGCATTGCGTCGGCGGAGGCCGCAGCGGCGGAAGGCGGCCGCACGCGGCTCGCCGCCGCCCAGGCGACCGACGCCGCCGACTGGCTGCCGCACGATCTGCTGCTGAAGCTCGATCGCACGCTGATGGCGCATAGCGTCGAGGGCCGCACGCCATTTCTCGACCGGGCGGTCGCCGCCGCCGCGTTCCGCCTCCCCGACGCGCTGAAGGTGCGCGGCGGGCGCGGCAAATGGCTGCTGCGCAAATGGCTGGAACGGCATCTGCCGGAAGCGCAGCCTTTCGCGCCGAAGCAGGGTTTTACGGTGCCGATCGGCGCCTGGATCGCGGCGCAGGGCGCGCGATTGGGCCCGCTGGTCGCAGGGCAGGCGGGCGTCGCCGAGCTGGCCCATCCCGATCGGGTCGTGTCGTTGTTTCGTCATGCGAGCGGCCGCCACGAGGGTTTCGCCGCCTGGACGCTCCTGTTCTATGCGCTCTGGCACCGCCGGCACGTCGAGGCGCTGCCGCCTTCCGGCGACGTGTTCGAAACGCTCGCGGCCTAATTTATTTTCGCCCGAGACGTTCGACAGCTACGGAACTGAAGCGCCTGGCGGCCGCGCCCGTTCGAAAGACCAACAGAACTCCTCCCGATCCCGTGCCGGCATGAACATCATTCCTTCGCCGACGCGTTGCATCCCGCATCCGCGCATGACCGCAAGGGAAGCCGGGTTATCGGGATGCACGGTCGCGCCGATGACATCGAGGTCGAGAAGGCGGAAACCTGCCTCCAGCACGGCCGGAGCGACCTCGCGCATGTAGCCTTGTCCATGGTGCTCCTCGCCCAACCAGTAACCAAAGGTGCCACGACGCTCGCAGCCGGCGGCCCGATTGACCATCACCCAGCCGAGAAGGGCGCCGTCGCTCAGCCGCTCGGCGGCAAACGGCAGGTGCTTCCTTTCACGCGCAGCGTCCCGCGCCCACGCAATGCGGCTCTCTGCCATTTCGAGCGTGAAGGGCACCGGCCAGTAAGCAAGCCAGCGACTGACCGCCGAAGTCATCATCTCGGATGTCCGGATCGCATCGCCCGGCCGAACGCAGCGCAAGCGGATGCGGGCGGTCTGCACTGGGGGACAAGGCGGATCGTCTGTTCTCATGCCGCAAGCTTATGGCACCCTATGAAGCCGCTCCTACCATCGTTCGCGTGGACATCGCACGCGGCCTAGCCTGCCGGGACCGCGTCGAACTGCCGCTCGCTTCGAAGATCCGGCAACCAGTCGCATCTGCTCCGCCTGAAGACCTCCACGTTCGGGCGTGGCGCCCCGCCATCGAGCAATCCGGCTTTGATGTAGTGCACCCCGGCCGCTGTGCCCTTGGCCGAAACCGTCCGCACCGGCGATCCGCAGTTCGGACAGAACATGCGCGTCACCCGGTCGCCCGCGTCATTCGTGTCTTCGTAGGATTTGAGTTCGCCGGTGATGGTGATGTCGCCGATCGGGACGATCAGCACGGGAGAGAAGGCCGAAGCGGTCTGCTTCTGGCAATGCGTGCAGTGGCAGACGGCCGGTATCGCGGCTGCCCGAACAACGGAGACCTCGACGCGGCCGCATAGGCAGCGCCCCGTAAGATGCGTGTCGCTCATGATGTCCCCCCCGCCCGTCGCATGTGGCTGTCAGCGCCCTGCATTTTGGCACACTCTGCCGGCGAATGTGTCAGGGGTGGAGGAGGGTCATTGCGGCGGGCAGTAGCACCGCCGTGAGTACGCCGTTCAGGCTCATGCCCAAGCCTGAGAACGCGCCGGCGATTTCGCTTATGCGTAATGCTCGCGCGGTGCCAATGCCGTGGGAGCCTATTCCCATTGCGAGCCCCAGCGCGCGCTCGTCACGCACCCCGACGAGCCGCGCTGCGGCGGGACCGCCGACAGCCCCTACGATGCCGGTAAGAATGACGAAGGTTGCGGTCAACGCGGGCACGCCGCCGACCGCCTGCGAAACGCCGATGGCGATGCCGGTTGTCACCGATTTCGGCGCAATGGAAACCAGCGTTTCACGATGCGCACCGAACAGCCACGCGGCTCCCACGGCGCTCAAAATTCCGCACGGCAGACCAGCAGATAAGGCGGCGATAATCATCGGGCCGGAGGCTCGGATCAGCGCCGTTTGTCGAAAGAGCGGGACAGCCAAAAGCGCGACGGCTGGCCCGAGCATGAAGGGCAGAAACGCCACGCCGCGCTGATAGCTTTCATATGAAGCGCCGGTAAGCTCCAGGCCAGCGACGACGAACAGAACAGCAACCATGGTAGGGTTGAGAACGGGGCTGCCACCGAACCGGCGCTGAAGCTTGATCGCGAGCACGTAGAGGAGCACGGTCGCGCCGAGATCGACTGCGGGGGCGTCGGCGAGCGAAAGCCAGAGGGTGCGGTCAGCGGCCGACATCGGCTGCCTCTTGCGTGTGCTTCGGACGGCCCAGCCGTTCGGCGACAACGGCCGTGACAGCGATCGTCGTGATGGTGCCGCCGACAAGGGCTGCGAGAATCCCCGGCAGGTCCGCGCGTAGCAGCGGCCAGTAAGCGACCACGCCAACGCCCGCCGGAACGAAAAACAGACCGAACAGGCTCAGAACTCGGTCGGCAAGCGCGCCAAGCGCTTCCGGAATGCGCCGGAGCAGGAGCAGATTGCCGTAGAGAAGAACGAGAGCGACCACCGCGCCGGGAATGGGTAGGTGCCCGATTCGGCAGATCGCCTCGGCTGCGGCGAGCAGCATGAGAACACGCGCGATCTCCTCGATCACAGTACGGACACCCGGTCCAAGACCCGAAAGAGGACCGCGTTGTGCGCTGGGCGCGCGTCAGGGAAACACAATTTCGTTACTCCTGAGACATTTCAGGTCGTTCTCGTGTCTCGCCTCGCCGATCGATTTGGAAATCCTGCGAAGCATATTCTTATCGGCTCTATCCCCGACATCGAAACCGGGATTTGAGACGGGAATTTTCAGGAACTATTCGCAGAAACTTCGGCGCGCCCCGTTCTCTCGTTGCGCTCGCGAGTCAGCATCGATAATGCTCTGTGCACATCCACCAAATGGTGGAGTGGCCCGGCCAACATCATCACGCCTGCGTGCCGTGTGCATCGAAGGGAATCATGCGTGACCGTCTACCTATCGGTGGAAGCGATCTCCCGATTGATCGGCATGATCTACGATTGTGCAATCGACCCGGACCTTTGGCCGGCGACGTTGACCGCATTCCGCGAAGAACTCGGATTCGCCAACGCGGCGCTGAGCTTGCAGGCCTTTCCCTCTGGCAAGATGCTGCTCAATGTAACGAGCGGCATCCCGCAGCCTTGGGCCGAAAAGATGATGGAGTATGGAAAGGATGTCGTGGATGTCTGGGGCGGCGCGGAGGTGATGCGGCGTCTACCGCTCGATGAACCTGCGGTGCTGACGCGCGTCAACCCGGCGGGGGTCTCGGCCGCCACGACCAATCGCTACTACCGGCAATGGGCCGAGCCGCAAGGACTGATCGACGTATTGGCGATCACCGTGGCCCGCGATCGCCTGAGCGTCGGCTCCATCGGCATGGGCCGGCACGAACGCATGGGACCGGTCGGCGATGGCGAAGTCGCTATGGCCCGGATCTTCGTGCCGCATCTGCAACGCGCGATGACGATCAGCCGGATGCTCGAAATCAAGACGGTGGCCGCGGCGAACTTCGAATCCGTGCTCGATGCGCTCGCGACTCCGATCGTGACCGTCGACGCTCTGCTCGGCCTAGTATACGCGAACCCGACCGCCGAACAGGTGCTCGCGCGAGGCGATGTTCTTCGCCTGCGGGCCGGGCGGGTCCGAGCCGTTTCGTCTTCCGTGGAGAGCGCGCTCGCGTCTGCCGTGGCGCAGGCCGCGCGCGATGAAAGCGCGATTGGCCGCAGGGGCTTCGGCATTCCGGCGCGCGACGAGGGCGGTTGCATCAACGCCCTTTACGTTATGCCGCTGGCCCGGGGAACACGCCGGCGGAACATTGCCCCCGGCGCGGTTGCCGCGATTTTCCTGGCGCCGGCAGCGTCCTCATTTCGCGCGGCAGGAGAACTCGTTTCGGCCCTGTTCGATCTCACGCCGACCGAGGCCCGCGTGTTCGAGCACATCGCCGCGGGAGCAACCGTTGCCGACACCGCTTCGGCGCTCGGCATCGGTTTGAGCACGGTGCGCACGCACCTGTTGCGCTTGTTCGACAAGCTCGACGTACACCGCCAAGCCGACCTCATAAAGCTGGCGGCCGCCTTCACCATTCCGGTGCAGGACGGATAGTCCCGGCGGCGCGCGATCCGCGGCGCTCACACCTCGATCAAGCGCCGCCGCAATCCCCTGGCAACCGCGTCCGCCCGCGAATGGGCGCCGAGCTTCGCGAACACCGCCTCCACGTGGAACTTGACGGTGTGGGCGGAGATGCCGAGACGGCGGGCGACCGCCTTGTTGCTCATGCCCTCGCCGATGCAGGCGAGCACCTCGATTTCGCGCGGTGTCAGCAGCGGTCCGTTTTCCTCGGCGGCGGCGAAGCCGGGCGGCGCACCCGGCGCCTCGGCCCGCACGAACAGGCCGGCGGCCGCCGCCCGGATCGCCGCGTCCAGCCGCTCGGCGTCGGAGCCGCGCGGCACGACGGCACGAAGCGCCGCCGCCCCGAGTACGGCGGGCGCGTCGGACAGCACGAGCGCCGGCAGGCCGGCCGGGCTCACCGGCGGCCAATCCTCGCCCGCCAGATCGACGAGCCAGAGGCTGGCCTCGCCTGCGTCCCGCACCACCGCGTGGCCGAGGGCGGTCAACAGGCGGGTCAGCCGGGCACGCCGGTCGGCGTCGTTCGATTCCAGCAGGATGTCCTGATGACCGCGCCCGCCGGTCATGCCTCCGGTCGCGCTCCCGCCGTTACCTTGATCACCTGGCGACTGCCGGCGCGGAGCAGCCCGATTTCGGCCTCCCGCCCCGGCGAGAGTTCGCCGAAAGCGCTCCGAACCGCCCGGCGGCCGTCGAGTGCCTGGCCGCCGATCGACAGCAAAATGTCGCCCGGCAGGATCCCCGCCTGTTCCGCCGGGCCGCCCGCCGCGAGGCTCACCACCATCAGCCCCGCTTCCTGACCGCCGCCGTCGCGAAGCGGCTCCGGCACGGTGACGGGTTGCAGCCCGACGCCGAGCCAGCCGCGCGCCACCCGCCCTTCCGCCAGCAGCGGCCCGAGCACGCGCGCGATCGTCTCGTGCGGGATCACCAGCGCGCGTCCGCGCGGGCCGGCGGTCGCCATGCCGATCAGGCCGCCCTGCGCGTCCAGCACCGGCCCGCCCTCCTCCGCGTGGCTCGCCCGCATGTCGAGGCGGATCAGCCGGTCGATCCGCCCGCCCGCCATGCTGTGCCAAGCGGGTCCGGCGTTGCGGATTGTCGCTACTCGTGCCACCGGCCCCGGATTGGCGCCGAGCGCAAGGGCGAGGGCCCCGGCACGCGGAGCGCTCGCCGCGGGCGGCGGTGCGCCCTGTTCGGACGGGGCGGCAGCGAGGCGGAGCACCGCGACATTGGTGCCCCGGTCGCGCCCGGCCAGTTGCGCCGCGGCGTGACGCTCGCCCAGCAGCGCCGGGTAGCTTTGCCGGTGCGGCAGCGCCTGTTCGGACGTCACCAGCACGTCCGGCCGCCAGACGATCGCGCTCAGATAGCGGCCCGGTGACGGCTCGATCGCGGCGAGCAACGGCGCCGAAGCGGCGACGCGGTCGGCAAGCGCGTCGGAGAACGCGCCGAGGATGTCGGGGGAAGTCGGGTCGGTCATAGCGGCCTCGGGTCCATGTGCTGCCACGAAAGTGGCGAACAAGGAGTCGGGCAGCTATCGGATGATCGACCGGGAACGCCCCCGGTCAATCATCCGGCCGGCAGGTCAGGCGGAGGCTTGCAGCGGCGCCAGGTCGCTCCCGGACCCGAGCGTAGCGGCGGGCCGATACAGGCTGCGCGTGCCGGCGTCCCCGGTATCGGCGAACACCTCCCGCAGCAGCGGCAGGATGCCGGCCCGGTATTTCGACCCGCTGAACGTGCCGAAATGGCCGACGCCGCGCTGCAGGTGGTGCGTCTTCAGCGCGTCCGGCAGGTTGCGGCAGAGCGCGTGGGCGGCGAAGGTCTGGCCGGGCGCGCAAATGTCGTCCTTCTCGCCTTCGATCGTGACGAGCCGGATGTTCTCGATCGCGCCGGGGTCGATCTGCCGTCCGTGAAAGTCGAACTGGCCGTGCGCCAAATCCCGCCGCTGAAAAACGCGAACCAGCGTGTCGAGGTAGAAATCCGCCGACAGATCCTGGACCGCGAGATACTCGTCGTAGAACTCGGTGATCTTCTGCGTGTCCTCGGCATTCATGCGCATCACGGCCTGAAAGAGATCCACATGCTGGCGCACGTGCCGCTGCATTTGCGTCGACATGAACGCGCCGAGCTGGATCAGGCCCGGATAGACCCGCCGGTTGCGGCCCGGATAGCGGTGCGGGACGGTGTAGATCAGCCGCTGCTCGAACCAGTCGATGTCGTGCTTGAGGCCGAACCGGGTCACTTCCGTTTCGTTGGCGCCGGGATCCATCGGACCCGACATCAGCGTGAGCGAGCGCGGCAGCGAACCGGACCCGTCCTCGCTCATCATCGCGACCGCCGCGAACACCGGCACGCAAGGCTGGCATACGGCGAGCACGTGAAACGGACCGCCGCGCGACAGATAGCGGAACATCTCCATCACGTAGGAAATGTAGCTGTCGAGGTCGAAGCGTCCCTTGGCGAGCGGCACGAATTTGGCGTCGGCCCAATCGGTGATGAACACCTCGTGGTCGTGCACCAGCGACTCGACCGTGCCGCGCAGCAGCGTCGCATGGTGCCCCGACATCGGCGCCACGATCAGCACCCGCGGCGCGCCCGGCCGATCGGCCGGAAAGCGGATCAGCTCACAGAACGGGCGCGACCAGACCCGCTCCTCCTCCACCCCGACATTGAACGGCTGCTTCGGATAAAGCCGGGTCAAGCGCTCCAGCGTGTGCAGGGAGGCGTAGACGGCGTCGAGCTGGCCGCGCAGTGCGAGGGGCAGGAACGGCCGGAACGGCTCCAGGGCGACTTGCCCGACCCGGCCGGTAAAGTTGAGGGGTTGCAGCAGGTTCTGCCGGAATAGATCGTAGAGTTCGTAATGCATGAGGCTGAGGTCCGATCCCGAAGACATTCATTGGCACGCGGCCGCTATCGCCACCGGCGCCCCCTTTTGTCGCCCATACAAGCTGCGAACCCGCCGTAGACAGCAACGCCACACAGGAACGAATCTGCCACGGCAGGGATCCGATCAACCATGTATTTAATCACTTTGCCGATTTGCCAATGGCAACATTGTGGTGGGCGTGCCGAATCGGCATCACAACTCAGAGCCACCGCAGGTTTGTCCTGCTTGGGCGGCACGGTTATTCTGTTTTCGGACTAGACTTGCATACACGTGTCGGATGCGGAATGCTATCGGAATCGATTCGGCCGCCCCGGCGGCTGTCATCGAAGCTTCACAAATCTGCAACACTCGGGACGCCGAGAGCGCCTATAGCTCCGCGAGCAGCGCCGGCCATGGTTGCCGGTGCCTGCTTTCCCAGGGGAGATCGTATGAAGCTTTCGGCAGCCGTCCTGGCGCTCTCGGTTTGCGGCATTCCGGTCGCCGCCGGCGCCCAGCAGATCACCGGCGCAGGAGCCACCTTCCCGGCGCCGGTTTATGCGAAGTGGGCAGAGGCGGCGAAGGGCGCGATCGGCATCGAGCTCAATTATCAGGCGATCGGCTCCGGAGGCGGTCAGAATCAAATCTTGAACCGCACCGTCGATTTCGGCGCCTCGGACGCGCCGATGGACCCGTCCAAGCTGCAATCGGGCAACCTGCTGCAATTTCCAACCGTCATGGGCGCCGTCGTGCCCATCGTGAACATTCCGGACGTCGCGCAGGACAAGCTGAAGCTGACCGGCGACGTGCTCGCCCAGATCTTCCTCGGCACCATCACGAAGTGGAACGATCCCAAAATCGCGGCCCTCAATCCCGACCTCAAGCTGCCGAACCTCGCCATCGCGCCGGTGCACCGGGCGGACGGCTCCGGCACCACCTACGTCTTCACGACCTATCTTTCCGCCGTCAATGCCGACTGGAAGGACCAGGTCGGCGCCAGCACCAGCGTCAACTGGCCGGCCGGCGCGGGGGCGCGCGGCAATGACGGCGTCGCCGCGACGACCAAGAACACGCGCGGCGGCATCGGCTATGTCGAGAATGCCTACGCGACGCAGAACAAGCTCGTCACCACGCAACTGAAGAACAAGGACGGCCAGTTCACCGTGCCGAGCATGGACGCCTTCACCGCCGCGGCGGGGAATGGCGACTGGACGCACGCCCAGAACTACGCCGTCAACTTGATCGACCAGCCCGGCGCGAAAAGCTGGCCGATCGTGTCGGCGACATTCATCATCTTGCCGAAGGATCCGAAGAACGCGGATCGCGGCAAGGCGGTCGTGAAGTTCTTCGATTGGGCGTATACGAGCGGCGACGACATCGCCCGGCAACTCGAATACATCCCGTTGCCGAGCGCGGTGAAGCAACTGGTTCGCGAGGCCTGGAAGACCGAGGTCAAAGGCCCCGACGGCAAGCCGGTGTTCTGAGCGCCCGCATGAGCCTCGCCGCAACGGCCGAAACGGGCGAAGCGCCGCAAACGCGGGGCCGCGGCGACGCGATCGCGGCGGCGCTCGCCGTCGCCGCCGGCCTGTTCGTCCTGCTGCTGCTCGGCGCGATCCTGGTGTCCCTGCTGATGGGCGGCCTGCCGGCCCTGCAGCAATTCGGGTCGGCCTTCCTTACCCGGGCGATCTGGAACCCCGTTACCCAGAAATTCGGCGCGGCGGTGCCGATCTACGGCACGCTCGTCACCGCCATCCTCGCTTTGGTCATGGCGGTGCCGCTCTCCTTCGGCATCGCCGTCTACCTGACCGAACTGGCGCCGCTCTGGCTGCGCCGGCCGGTCGGCATCGCGGTTGAACTGCTGGCGGCGGTGCCGTCCATCATCTTCGGCATGTGGGGATTCTTCGTCATCGCGCCGCTGATGGCGCAATACGTGCAGCCCTGGTGCATCGACACGCTGGGCGACCTGCCGGTGATCGGTGATCTGTTCCAGGGACCGCCCTTCGGTACCGGCATCTTCACCGCCGCGCTCATTCTCGCGGTGATGATCATTCCTTTCATCGCCGCCACCATGCGCGACGTGTTCCTGACCGTGCCGCCGGTGTTCAAGGAATCCGCCTACGGCGTCGGCTGCACCACCTCGGAGGTGATGCGCGCGATCGTGCTGCCTTACACGCGGGTGTCGGTGGTGGGCGGCATCATGCTCGGCCTCGGCCGGGCGCTCGGCGAAACGATGGCGGTGACGTTCGTGATCGGCAACACGAACCGCATCTCCACCTCGCTGTTCGGACCGGGCAACACCATCGCTTCGCTGATCGCGCTCGAATTTCCCGAAAGCCAGGCGGGCAGCCTGAAACTGTCCTCCCTGCTCGCGCTCGGCTTCATCCTGTTCGTGATCTCCTTCGTGGTGCTGGCGATCTCCCGGCTGCTGCTGCGGCCGAGGCTGCGCGCGTGAGTGCGACCACCATCGCGGCGGCATCCGCGCCCGCCAAGGACGCGGCGATCGCCGTTCGCCTCGGCCGGCGGCGGCGGGTCGCCGACCGGCTCAACCGCGTGCTTTGCGTGATCGCGACGCTGATCGGCTTGGCGCTGCTCGCCTCCATCCTGCTGACGCTCATCGTGCGCGGCGCCGGCGGACTGAGCGTGTCCGTATTCACGCAGGTCACCGCCCCGCCCGGCTCGGGGGGCGGCCTCCTGAACGCCATTGTCGGGAGCTTGATCCAGACCGCGCTCGGAACGGCGATGGCGACGCCGATCGGGCTCCTGGTCGGCACCTATCTCGCCGAGTATGCGCGGGGGTCCGCGCTCGGCACGGCGGTGCGTTTCGTGTCCGACATCCTGCTGTCGGCACCCTCCATCCTCATCGGCCTGTTCATCTACGAGTTGCTGGTGCAGACCACGGGCGGCTTCTCGGGCTTCGCCGGCGCGGTGGCGCTGGCCGTTATCGCCATCCCGATCGTGGTCCGCACGACCGAGGACATGCTTCGGCTGGTCCCGGTGTCGTTGCGCGAGGCCTCCTTTGCGCTCGGCGCGCCGAAATGGAAAACCGTCATCCTGATCTGCTTCCGGGCGGCGCGGGACGGCGTGGTGACCGGCATCCTGCTGTCGGTCGCGCGCATCGCCGGCGAAACCGCGCCTCTGCTGTTCACGAGCCTCGGCAATCTCAACTGGTCGGTCGATCTCGCCCGGCCCATGGCGAGCCTGCCGGTCACCATCTATCAATATGCGGGCTCGGCGTATGACGAGTGGGTCCAGCTCGCCTGGGCCGGCGCGCTGCTGATCACGGCGGGCGTGCTGGCCATTAATATCATGGCGCGGCTGCTGCTGCGCAAGCGAGGCTGAGGCGGTTCGTGTGAGGGATAGTGCCACCATGAACGAAACGACCGGACAAACGGCGGCGCCGCGCCCTTCCCTTGGCTTGCAATTGCCGCGCAGCCAGTTCGAGCCGGCCACCGGCGAGCCGCGCATCGCTGTTCGCAATCTGGATTTCTTCTACGGCGCCAACCGCGCCCTGAAGGGGATCAACCTCGATCTGCCGGACCGGCGGGTGATGGGCATGATCGGGCCGTCCGGCTGCGGCAAGTCCACCCTGCTGCGCGTTCTGAACCGGATGTACGACCTCTACCCCGGGCAGCGGGCGACCGGGGACGTGATGATGGACGGGCAGAACCTGCTCGCGCCCACGACCGACGTGAACGCGCTCCGCTCCCGCATCGGCATGGTGTTTCAGAAGCCGACGCCGTTTCCGATGTCGATCTACGAAAACATCGCGTTCGGCGTGAAGCTGCATGAAAAGCTGTCGAAATCGGCGATGGACGAGCGCGTGGAATGGTCGCTCACCCGGGCCGCGCTGTGGGGCGAGGTGCGGGACCGGCTCGAACGGTCGGCGCTCGGTTTGTCGGGCGGCCAGCAGCAGCGGCTCTGCATCGCCCGCACGATCGCCGTGCGGCCGGACGTGATCCTGCTCGACGAGCCGACCAGCGCGCTCGATCCGATCAGCACCTTGCGGATCGAGGAACTGATCGACGAGCTGAAGCAGGATTTCACGATCGTCATCGTCACCCACAACATGCAGCAGGCGGCCCGCTGCGCCGATCAGGTCGCCTTCTTCTATCTCGGCGAATTGATCGAGGTCGGAACCGCCGCGCAGATGTTCACGGCACCCAGGCAACGCCGCACGCAGGACTACATCACCGGCCGCTTCGGCTGACCGGCCACCGAGGAGTTCGAGCGCCGCTATGTCGCAGCATGTGGTAAAAAGTTACGATCACGAGCTGGTCCGCCTTCGCGATCTGATTTCGGAAATGGGCGGCATCGTCGAAAGCCAGGTGGCGCTTGCGGCCGAGGCCCTGGCCACGCGCGGCTCGGATGCGGCGTCGCGCGCCGTCGAGCACGATGCGCAGGTCGATGCGCTGGAGCGGGAGGTCGAGCAGTTCGTGATCCGCCTGCTGGCGCTTCGCCAGCCGGTCGCGAGCGACCTGCGGCACGTGGTGGCGGCGCTCAAGATGACGGGCGACCTCGAGCGCATCGGCGACTACGCGGCCAATGTCGCGAAACGCACGATCGTGCTGGCGCAGTACACGCTGCCGTTCAGCGTCGCAGGCATCGCGCACATGGCGCGCATGGTGCAAGAGAACCTGAAATCGGCGATCGACTGTGTCGCCGACAACGACGCGGATAAGGCAGTGGAGGTCTGGCGCTCCGATCAGGTGATCGACGACCTCTACAACGCGCTGTTCCGCGAGCTGGTGACCTACATGATGGAGGATCCGCGCAACATCACACCCTGCGCGCATCTGCTGTTCATCGCCAAGAACCTGGAGCGCATCGGCGATCATGCGACCAACGTTGCCGAAACGCTCTACTACGCCGTCACCGGCGAATCGCTCCCCGATACAAGGCCCAAAGGCGACACCTCCGCCTATGCGGTCGTCCGGCCGAACGAGTGAGGGAAAGGCGATGGGACCGCCCATGCTCGATATGATCGGCAATGCCGCAAAGCCGCTGGTTCTCGTCGTCGAGGACGAGGCGGCGCTCGCCACCATGCTGCGCTACAATCTGGAAAAGCAGGGTTTTCGGGTCGAGGAAGCGTCGGACGGCCAGGAAGCGCTGACCCGCATCGCCGAAACGCGGCCGGATCTCGTGCTGCTGGACTGGATGCTGCCGGCGATGTCCGGCATCGAGGTCTGCCGCCAGATCCGTCGCGGCCCGGCGACACGGGATCTGCCGGTCATCATGGTGACGGCCCGCACCGAGGATCAGGACGCGGTGCGCGGGCTCAATACCGGCGCCGACGATTTCGTCACCAAGCCGTTCAGCATCGACAGCCTGCTCGCACGCATGCGCGCCTTGCTGCGGCGGTCGAACCCGGTGCCCGACCGGGGGCAGATCACCTTTCACGACATTACGATGGATCTCGCCGCCCATCGTGTGCAGCGCAATGGCCGCTCCGTCCATCTCGGGCCGACCGAGTACCGGCTGCTTGCGTTCTTTATGCAGAATGCCGGCCGCGTGTTCACCCGCGAGGAACTGCTCGACACGGTGTGGGGACCGGACATCCATGTCGAGCTGCGGACGGTCGATGTTCACATCCGGCGTCTCAGAAAGGCGATCAACCAGCCGGGTGAGGCCGATCTGATCCGCACCGTGCGGGCGAGCGGCTACGCCCTCGATCTCGAGCCGGCATAATCGACGCGCGCGCCGTTGCGCGTCTCCGTCTCCAGGCAGAGCGCCGCGATTTCGAGTGCAACGTCCGCCGGTTTCGGCAGCGTCGCCTGATCCTCGCCGGGGAACGCCGCGCGGCGCATCCGTGTCGCGACCGGCCCCGGATTGAACAGATTGACCCGCAGCCGCGTCGTGCGCAGTTCCTCGGCCCAGGTCAGCACCAGATGCTCCATCCCGGCCTTGGTCGCGCCATACGCGCCCCAATACGCGGTCGGTTTCTGCGTAATGCCGCTGGTCAGGAACACCGCCCGCCCGGCATCCGCCGCCAGCAGCAACGGCGCCGTTGTCCGGATCAGACGCCAACTCGCGGCGAGATTGACCGCGACCACACGCGCCCAATCGTCGGGCATAATGTGCGGCGCCGGCGTCAGCCGCCCGAGCGCACCCGCCGCGTGAACGAGAATATCGAGCCGGCCGAACCGCTCGAACAGGTTCGGCCCGATCGCGTCCAGTTGCTCGCCTTCCGTTTCGAAGTCGAGCGGCAGCAGCGTCGCCGCGCCGCCCCTTTCGCGGATCGCGTCGTCGGTTTCCGCGAGTCCGCCTTCCGTGCGTCCGGTCGCCACCACATGTGCGCCCAGCCGCGCCAGGGCGATCGCGCTGGCCGCACCGATTCCACGGCTCGCGCCGGTGACAAGCGCGATCCGGCCGTCGAGCCTCGCCATCAGGCGTTTTCGACCATCAGGCTCGGGCTCTTCGCCGTGTTGTCGGCCATGTCGGGCAGCGGCACGGGATAGTCGCCGGTGAAACAGGCGTCGCAATAATGCGGTGCCTCCGGATTGCGGCCACCCTCCTTGCCGAGCGCGCGGTAGAGGCCGTCGAGCGAAATGAAGGCGAGGCTGTCGGCGCCGATCAGCTTCGCCATCTCGTCCGGGTTGTGCCGGGCGGCGAGCAGCTTGCCGCGTTCCGGCGTGTCGATGCCGTAGAAGCAGGAATGCGTGGTCGGCGGCGAGGAGATCCGCATATGCACTTCGGCGGCACCGGCGCCCCGCACCATTTCGACGATCTTGCGGCTCGTGGTGCCGCGCACGATCGAGTCGTCGACCAGAATGACGCGCTTGCCTTCCAGCATCGAGCGGTTGGCGGAGTGCTTCAGCTTCACGCCGAGATTGCGGATGTGCTCGGTCGGCTCGATGAAGGTGCGGCCGACATAGTGGTTGCGGATGATGCCGAATTCGAACGGGATGCCGCTTTCGGCGGCATAGCCCATCGCCGCCGGCACGCCGGAATCCGGAACCGGCACGATCAGATCGGCGGCGACGCCGCTTTCGCGCGCAAGCTGCGTGCCGATGCGCTTCCGCGCCTCGTAGACCGGCATCCCCTCCATCACCGAATCGGGACGCGCGAAATAGATATACTCGAACACGCAGAACCGTTCCGGCGCCCGGCCGAACGGACGGACGCTGTGCACCCCCGCATCGTTGATGACGACGATTTCGCCCGGCTCGATGTCGCGCACGAACTCGGCGCCCATGATGTCGAGCGCGCAGGTCTCGCTCGCCAGCACCCAGCCGCTACCGACCCGCCCGAGAATGAGCGGCCGCACGCCGAGCGGATCGCGCGCGCCCATCAGCGCCGTGCTCGACAGCGTCACGAGCGAATACGCGCCGACCACCTGCTTCAGCGCGTCGATCAGCCGGTCGACCACCGTCGAATACAGGCTGATCGCGATCAGGTGGATGAACACCTCGCTGTCGGTCGTCGACTGGAACAGGCAGCCCCGGCGCACCAAGGTCCGGCGGAGCGAGTGCGCGTTGGTCAGATTGCCGTTATGCGCGACCGCGAGGCCGCCGAACTCGAAATCGGCGTAGAGCGGCTGCACGTTGCGGAGGATGGTGTCGCCGGTGGTCGCGTAGCGGTTATGGCCAACGGCGTGCAGCCCCTTGAGCGAACCGATCACCTTGGCGTCGCCGAAATTGTCGCCGACCAATCCCATGCCGCGATGGGAATGGAAGCGGGCGCCGTCGTAGGAGACGATACCCGTCGCTTCCTGCCCGCGATGCTGGAGAGCATGGAGGCCGAGCGCGGTAACGGCGGCCGCGTCCAGCACGTTCCAAAGCCCGACCACGCCGCATTCCTCGTGCAACGTGTCGCCGTCGTCGCGGCCGTCATCGGGCAGGGGGTCCAGATCGCGCATTCGTCGGTCTCCTACTCCCGCGACACCGGGCTTCCGGTTGCGCGACCCTGCGGCGTCGCCCGCAGCAAAGCCGCCGCCGTCGTCTCCCGTCCGGCCGGCGGCGCAAACAGGCGGGGCCGGTATTCCGGCGGCAATTGCGCAACCACCCACGCCGCCCCCCGATAGGCGACCGGCAGCGTACGCGCTTGCAGAACCGGCTCCGGCCAGCGATCGACCGGAACCAGCGTCCCCGCAACGATATAGGCAAGCACGACCAGGGCGGCACCCCGCACCAGGCCGAATACCAGCCCCAACGTGCGGTCAACGCCCCCAAGCACGGAGCGCCGGACCAGGCTGCCGATCCAGCTCGAAATCACCAGCAGGATCAGCAAGACGATCACGAACACGCCGCCGAAGGTGACCGGGTCGACCAGGTCGGGCTGACCGAGCCAGGCCCGGACATGCGGCCGGCCGAACGGGAACGCCCACATGGCGACGAAAAGCGCGCCGACCCAGGCGCCGATGCCGAGCACCTCCCGCGCGAAGCCACGGACGAACGCGAGCAAGGCGGAGATTGCGAGCACGCCGAAGACGGCGAGGTCCACCCAGGTCATGGAATCGTCACGCGATGAAGGTTGAACCGGGATATAGCCGCAAGCGGCCGGAAGGGGACAGGCAATCGTCGCCGCTCAGCCGTTCCGGTCGCCGAAGCGGGCCATCAGATCGGAGATGTGGCCGATTTCCTCCAAGCCGATACCCTCGACGGAGGGGAACGGCCGGTTGCCGCGCGCCACCCGCCGGGGCAGGCAGGCATGGCCGAAACCGAGCTTCGCCGCCTCCTTAAGCCGGGCTTCGGCATGGGCGACCTGCCGGATTTCACCCGAAAGCCCGATCTCCCCGAAAAAGACCGTGTCCGCACGGGTCGGCGTGTCGAAGGCGGCGGAGGCGAGCGCCGCCGCCACCGCGAGGTCGACCGCCGGTTCGGCGAGGCGCAGCCCGCCCGCCACGTTGAGATAAACGTCCGATGCGGCGAGCCGGAGACCGCCGCGCGTTTCCAGCACCGCCAGCATCATCGCGAGCCGGCCGCCGTCCCAGCCGATGACGGCGCGGCGCGGGCTGCCGCCCGGGTTCGGGGCGAGCAGCGCCTGCACCTCGACCAGCACGGGTCGCGTGCCCTCGACGCCGGCGAACACCGCGCTGCCGGCGACATTGCCGCGCCGTTCGGCAAGAAACAGGGCGGAGGGGTTGGGCACCTCCGCGAGCCCGCCTTCCGTCATCTCGAACACGCCGATCTCGTCCGTCGCGCCGAAGCGGTTCTTGACGCCGCGCAGGATGCGGAACTGGTGGCCGCGATCGCCTTCGAAATACAGCACCGCGTCGACCATGTGCTCCAGCACGCGCGGCCCGGCGATCGCGCCCTCCTTGGTCACGTGCCCGACCAGGGCCACCGCAAACCCCTTCGACTTGGCCAGCCGGATCAATTCGAAGCTGCACGCGCGCACTTGGCCGACCGTGCCGGGCGCGCTCTCGACGCTGTCCAGCCACATGGTCTGGATGGAGTCGATCACGACCAGCGCCGCGTCCGCTGCCGTCTCCAGACTCGCCGCGATGTCGCGGACGTTGATGGCGGCGGCGAGGCCGATCCCGGCATCCGCGAGGCCGAGCCGGCGCCCGCGCATCCGGATCTGCTCCACCGATTCCTCGCCGGTGATGTAGATTACCCGGCCGCCATCGCGCGCAACGGACGCCGCCGCCTGCAACAGCAGCGTGGACTTGCCGATCCCCGGATCACCGCCGACCAGGAGCGCCGAGGCAGGGACGAGGCCGCCGCCCAGTACCCGGTCGAGTTCGGCGATGCCGGTCGGGCGGCGCGGTGGCGGCGGGGCCGAGCCGCCCAGGCCGACAAACGCGACCTTGCGAAGCGCGCTCTTACCGGACGCCCCGGGCCGCGCTTCCAGCGGTTCCTCGACGACGGTGTTCCATTCGCCGCAGGCCTCGCATCTGCCGGCCCATTTGGCGGTGACCGCCCCGCAGGCCTGGCACACGAACCGCGCCGATGGCTTCGCCATTCCTCAGCGGGGGCGTGCGGAGAGCATGGCCGGGCCGTCGCCGGTGCCGACGGTGAGCGACCATCCGCGCCGGCCGAAGGACGCCACGTAGTCGATCCAGCGGAGCGCGGGCGGCGCCGGATCCGCGTGCTCCCCCGTTTTCTGCATGACGAGGCCAAGCGTCTGCATGTCGCGCGTGAACGCCGCCAGCAGCGCATCCGCCCCGGCGCGCTGCGAGATGACGGAGCACGATCCGTCCTCGCCCGCGATGAGCACGAACTTGCCGGCGGGCGACGTGGCGTCATAGGCCGTTCCCGGCTGTCCGTGCAGGAAGGCGGCCTGCCCGCCGGGCGACAGCGCGGGCAAATGATGGTCTGCGATCCATTGCCGGAGCCCGGACCGGTCGCCCGCGAACGGCACGCAGCTTTGCGCAAACAACCCGGCCGCTTCGTCCTCCACGCGCGCCGTATCCGCCTGCGCGTGGACGGTCGCCGCCACCAGGATGAGCACGGCGGCGAGGCGGCGGCCCTGCACCTTAGCGCCGCAGCTCCATCTGGATCGGACCGTTGCGGCTGCCATGCGTGAACTGATCGACCATCGGGTTGCCGCTGTTCATCAGCGCGCTCGCCGGGCCATCCCAGATGATGTGTCCCTTGTGCAGCATCGCGGCGCGGTCGCCGATCCGCCGGGCGCTGGCGATGTCGTGCGTGATCGCGACCGCCGTGCTGCCCAGGCGCTTGACGCAGTCGACGATCAGATCGTCGATCACCGCGCCCATGATCGGGTCGAGCCCGGTCGTCGGTTCGTCGAAAAACATGATGTCGGGTTGCGCGGCGATGGCGCGCGCCAGCGCGACCCGCTTCTGCATTCCCCCGGACAACTCGGCGGGGGACAGATCGCCGACGCTCGGGTCGAGCCCGACCTGCCGCAAGAAATCGTCGGCGGTGGCGCGCGCCCGCTTGCGATCGATCTTGTGCTGCGCCAACAGGCCGAAGCTCACGTTTTGCCAAACCGGCAGGCTGTCGAACAGCGCGCCGTTCTGAAACAGCATGCCGATGCGGGCGCGAACCGTTTCGCGCTCCCGCCGCCGCAGGTGCAAGACGTCGTGACCGTCGATGGCGATCGAACCCGCATCCGGCGTGATCAGGCCGAGGATGCATTTCAGCAGCACCGATTTGCCGCTGCCGGAGCCGCCGATCACCACCAGCGACGTGCCCGGCATCACATCGAGATCGATGCCGTCCAGAACGACCTTGTCGCCGAACCGCTTCTTCAGGCCGCGAATGCGGATCTTCGGAACCGCTCCTGCCTCGGCGAGCCGTTCCTGCAACGCGGTGAGAGCTGGTTCAGCGCGCAAAGAACGCCTCGGTCAGCACGTAGTCGAAGCCGAGGATGAGGATGGAGGCCGCCACCACTGCGGCGGTTGTCGCGGCGCCTACGCCCTGCGCGCCGCCACGGCTGTTATAGCCCTGAAAGCACCCGAGCAGCGTGATGAGGAAGCCGAATACGGCCGCCTTAGCCAAGCCGGACACCACGTCCTGCGTTTGCACGAAATCGAGCGTGTTGCGCAAATAGGTCGCGCCGTTGAAGCCCAGCTTGAACGTGCCGATGATGTAGCCGCCCATCACGCCCAGAATGTCGGCGATCAGCACCAGCAGGGGCAGCGCGACGATCCCGGCCAGCAGCCGAGGGGCGACCAGGTATTTCATCGGGTTGGTGGAAAGCGTGGTCAGCGCGTCGATCTGGTCGGTGACGCGCATGGTGCCGATCTCGGCCGCCATCGCGGCGCCGACCCGGCCCGCGACCATTAGACCGGCCAGCACCGGCCCGAGTTCGCGTGTCACCGACAGCACGACGATGCTGGCGATCGCCCCTTCGGCCGAGAAGCGCGCAAACCCCGTATAGGACTGCAAGGCCAGCACCATGCCGGTGAACACGGCCGTCAACGCGACCACCGGCAGGCTGAAATAGCCGATCTCCACCAGCGAGCGCAGGAACATCCGGCCGTAGAATGGCGGCCGCAGCAGATGCGAAAGGCCCGACAGCGCGAACACAGCGAGCTGCCCGGCCACCCGGCACGCCAAACCCACGCCGCGACCGATTGCGGCCAAAAAGTCGAGGATGGCTGTCACGTGCCGAGATACGTCCGGCCGAAGCGCTGCCCGAGCGAGGTCAGTATCTCATACCCGTTGGTTCCCGCCGCGTCGGCGACGGCATCCACGGACTGCCCAGGCCCGATCAGCTCGAGCCATGCGCCCGGCTCCGCGCCGGGACAGCCGGTGACGTCGAATGTGGACAAATCCATGGACACACGCCCTACCAGCGGGACCGGCCTGCCGTCAAAGTGCGCGACCGCGCGCCCCGACAGGGAGCGCATCCAGCCATCGGCGTAGCCGATACTCGCGGTCGCAATGCGACTCGGGCATCCTGCCGTCCAGGTTGCATTGTATCCAACCGAATCGCCCGCAAGCAGATGCCGCACTTGCAGAATGCGCGCGCGCAGGTGCAGGACGGGCCGCATCGGATTGGCGGCGCCCGGCGTCGGATTGACGCCGTAGAGCGCGGCGCCGGCGCGGGCCAGATCGCTGCCGTAATCCGGGCCGAGAAAGATGCCCGATGAATTGGCGAGGCTGCGCGGCGCCGGGGGCAGCGCCGCGCAGGCGCGCGCGAATATCCGTCGCTGACGCTCGTTGCCCGGGTCGGCGGGACACTCGGCACTCGAGAGATGCGTCATCACGTAGCGGAGAGCGAGGCCGTCGAGTAAGCCCGGATCGGCGGCGAGCGCGCCGACGCCGTCGGCGTCCAAGCCGAGGCGGGACATGCCGGTGTCGACGTGCAGCACCGCCGGCAGCGATCGTCCGGCGTCGCGGCTTGCTTCCCGCCAGCGAGCAACCTCCCCCACACCGTTCAGCACCGGCGTCAAATCGGCGGCGATGTAGGCGGGCTCCGCACCCGGCTGGAGGCCGTTCAGCACGCCGATCATCGCGCCGGGAACGCTGCTCCGTATCGCGGTCGCTTCGCCGAGATGCGCGACGAAGAAATGGCGGCAGCCTTCGCGGAACAGCCGTGTGGCGATCGGCAATGCCCCGAGCCCATAGCCGTTCGCCTTGACCACCGCCGCCACCGGACCGGACGGGTGCTTGGCACTGAGCAGGCGCCAATTGGCCGTGATCGCATCGAGGTCGATCGTCAGCTCGGCGCCGGCCTCGCCCACTCCCTATGCCTGGTGCCCGGCGTGATGCAGGTCGAGATCGGCGAAGCGGGTGAACTCCGCTTCGAAAAACAGCGGGATCATGCCCGTCGGCCCGTGCCGCTGCTTGGCGACGATCAGTTCGGCGCGGCTATGCACCGCCTCCATGTCTCGCTGCCACTTGTCGAGGCTGTCCTGATATTTCTGCTCCGAATCGAACGCCATCTGCTTGGGCGCCCGCTGCGCCAGGTAATACTCGTCGCGATAGATGAACATCACCGCGTCGGCGTCCTGTTCGATGGTGCCCGACTCGCGCAAATCCGCGAGCTGCGGCCGTTTATCCTCCCGGTTCTCGACCTGCCGCGAAAGCTGCGACAAAGCGAGGACCGGCACCGCCAACTCCTTGGCGATCGCCTTCAGCCCTTGCGTGATCTGGCTGATTTCCAGCACCCGGTTCTCCGGGCGCGTTCCGGCCGACGGGCGCATCAATTGCAAATAGTCGACCACCACGAGGCTGAGCCCCTTGGTGCGCTTCAACCGGCGGCAGCGGGTGCGGAGCGCGGACAGCGTGATCGCCGGCGTGTCGTCGATGTGCAGCGGCAGGCCGGCGATGTCGCGGCTGACCTGCACGAAGCGATCGAAGTCGCGCTGGCCGATATCGCCGCGGCGGATGCGGTCGCCCGAAATGCGCGCTTCCTCCGACAACAGGCGGGTCGCCAACTGTTCGGCGCTCATTTCGAGCGAGAACACGGCGATGCCCGCCTTGGCGACGGCGTCCCGGTCCGCTTGGCGCGCGTCATCGAGCAGCGCCCGCGCCGCCCCGAAGGCGATCTTGGTCGCGAGAGCGGTTTTGCCCATGCCGGGGCGGCCGGCCAGGATCAGCAGATCGGAGGGATGCAGGCCGCCCATCTTGCTGTCGAGATCGCGCAGCCCGGTCGACAGCCCCGAAACGTGGCCCGACCGGCGGAACGCCCGCTCGGCGCCCCCGATCGCGTCGGTCAGCGCCCGCTCGAAGGTGACGAAGCCGCCCGAGCTTCCGCCGTCCGTCGCAAGCTCGAACAACGCCTGTTCCGCCGTCTCGACCTGCTGCACGCCGTCGAGTTCCGGGTCGGCACCGAAGGCGTTGTTGACGACCGTTTCGCCGACGTCGATCAGCTGCCGCCGGAGCCACACATCGTGAATGGCGCGGCCATATTCCCCGGCATTGATGATGCCGACCATCGCCGTCAGAAGCTGGCCGAGATAGCCGGCGCCCCCCACCTCGTCGAGCAGGCCCGAATGCTCGAACTCGGGCTTGAGCGTGATCGCGTCCGCCAATTGCCCGGCCTCGATCTTGCGGGCGATCGCCTGGAAGACGCGGCCGTGAACGGGGTCGGCGAAATGCTCGGGAAGCAGGAACTCGCTGACCCGCTCATAGGCCTTGTTGTTGGCGAGCAGCGCGCCCAGCAAGGCCTGCTCGGCGGGCAGGTTGGCCGGCGGCAGGCGCTGCGAAAGGCCGAGCAGGGGCGAGTCGATCGTGTTCACGGGCCCGGGACCATAGACGGTTCGCAAGCGGGCGGGCAGCCTTCGCCCCTTGTGGATTATTGTGGATCGCGGGGGTTCTTCGCCGCATCACCGTGGCCGTATACGGGGGCTGCGATCTGCCTGGCTGTCACGCGCTGCCTCGGCGGCGGCTGCGATCGCGCAACGGAGTAAGGAATGAGGCGCCGCTGATGCCGGAAAAAAGGTGCTGCTGAACGCGGGCGCACGTCCCGAACCGTCCCGCCCGCCGCCGGCCGCCGTTCCTTGACGCGACTCCCCGGAGCTTGGCTGACACACCCGAGTGGAGGACGCCCATGCTGCGCGGTGTGCTGACGGTCGGCGGCTGGACGATGGCGAGCCGGCTGCTCGGCTTCGTGCGCGACATCCTGATTGCGGCGCTGGTCGGCACCGGGCCGGTCGCCGATGCGTTCTTCGTCGCCAACAAGCTGCCCAATCTGTTCCGCCGCCTGTTCGGGGAGGGCGCCTTCAACGCTGCCTTCGTGCCCGAATTTTCGGGCCTGCTCGCGGCCGAGGGTCCGGCGGCGGCGCGGCAATTCGCCGACGAAGCGATCAGCGTGCTCGCCTTCTGGCTGCTGCTGCTCACCGTGCTCGGCGAAATCTTCATGCCGGCGATCATGCTGGTGCTGGCGCCCGGCTTCTCCGGCATCCCGGAAAAATTCGCGCTCGCCGTCCAGCTGACCCGGATCACATTCCCCTATATGCTGCTGATCTGCCTGGCGGCGGTGCTGTCCGGCGTGTTGAACGGCATGAACCGCTTCGCCGCCGCCGCCGCCGCGCCGCTGCTCTACAACGCGATCTCGATCGCGGCGATGATCGGCCTCGCGCCCTACGTCCCGACCATCGGGCACGCGCTCGCGATCGGCGTCTCCGTGTCGGGCGTGGTGCAGCTCTGGCTGCTCGTGGAGGCGGTGCGACGGGCCGGCATGACGGTTCGTCTGCCCCGGCCTCGCCTCACGCCGCAGATGCGGCTCCTGATGCGGCGCATGACGCCCGGCCTGCTCGGCGCGGGCGCGACCCAGCTCAATCAGGCGGTCGACATCATCATTGGGAGCCTGCTGCCGCCCGGCACCGTGTCGCTGCTCTACTACGCCGAGCGCGTCTACCAGCTCCCCCTGGGCACGATCGGGGTGGCGGTCGGCACCGCGTTGCTGCCGGTGCTGTCGCGCCAGGTGCGCGGCGGCGAGGCCCAGCTCGCGGTCGGCACCCTCAACCGGGCGATTGAGTTCGCGCTGTTCCTGACGCTGCCGGCGACGCTCGCGCTCGCCGTCGCCTCCTACCCGATCATGCTCGTGCTGTTCGGCCGCGGGGCGTTCGACGCCCATAGCGCGCATCTGAGCGCGCAATCGCT
>JAFAXA010000031.1 GCA_019241425.1 Acetobacteraceae bacterium
TATCTATCCGGACGCAGACTCGGCCCTGTTGGTGCCGGGCTCGCTTGTCTTCCGCAAGCCGCCGGGTCCCGTGAGCCTGCGGAATAATCAGGCGTGGTGGGCTTATGTGCCCGGCGCGCGCTGGTGCTGTCCGCAGGGACCGGGAAGCGACATCGTAGCCAAAGCGCAGCATCCTGTCGTCCACATCGCTTACGAAGACGCTTGCGCCTACGCGAGCTGGAGAGGCAAGTCGCTCCCAACGGAGGCCGAGTGGGAATTCGCCGCACGAGGCGGACTGGACGGTGCGGTCTACGCATGGGGCGACGAGTTCGCCCCTGGCGGACGACAAATGGCGAACACGTGGCTCGGTCGCTTTCCATGGCAGCATTCTGAGGAAGACAGGTTTCGGGGTACCTCGCCTGTGGACGCCTTCCCAGCGAATGGATACGCCTTATGCGACATGATCGGCAATGTTTGGGAGTGGACGGAAAGCTCCTATCGGCACACCCACGAACTCGAGCCGATCAAGTCGTGCTGTGTGCCGAACGGTCCAAGTCCGCATACCCTACAACGGGTCGTGAAGGGTGGATCGCATCTCTGCGCGCCGAACTACTGCCTGCGCTATCGTCCTTCGGCACGCCAAGGCGAGGCCGTCGATACATCGACGTCGCATATAGGGTTTCGCTGCGTCACCCGGCCTGCACGCTAGGCCAAGCTTTAATGCCGTGCGCGGAGGAGGAGCTTTCCTGCCAGATCGCGCAAAAGCCGTCGGCAAGCTGCGCCCCACTGCACTTCGCGAATGACCGCCCAACGACCGTTGGGTAGTTTGATCGCGCGGTGTCGAATGTGCTCGAAGCCGGGACGGCTGTTCAGCTTATTGCAAGCGGCTATCGCACGCTCTTCAGTGGAAAACATCATCGGCTTGCAACTCTGGCCTCTGCTCTAGGCGGCGTGGACAAAGTTCACGAGGGGATTCCTCCGACGCGGTGCGGCGTGATTCGAAGCTGATCTTCATGCGGGAGATCAGCGGTGATTCGAGGCCTTCTGACCGACGAGGAATGGTTGTTCTTCGAGCCGTTTGTGACCGAGACCGGGCCGCTGCGCGCGCGGCCGCCGCAGGACCATCCCCGCGTGCTGGAGCGGTCTTCTGGATTGCTCGCACCGGCGCGCCGTGGCGTGACCTTCCGGAGGAGTTGGGCAACTGGAACTCGGTGCATCGGCAATTCCGGCGCTCGACCGCCAGCGGATTGTGGGACCTGATGCTATCCGCCTTGGCGGAAGGCGGCGGCAGCGACGGATTGCAGATGGTCGACAGCACGATTGTCCGGGCACACCACTGTGCCGCCGGCGCAAAGGGGGGACTCAGAACCAGGCTCTTGGCCGCTCGCGCGGCGGGTTCTCGACCAAAATCCACCTTCGGACCAACGCTGAGGGTCTTCCGGTCGCTCTCCTGCTGACGCCGGGGGAGGCTCACGACAGCACCGCCTTCGCCGATCTGATGACCGAGCACGACACGGATCCTGAGACGCTCCTGGCCGATCGGGGCTACGACAGCGACGGTATCCGCGACGACGTTCGCGCCCGTGGCGGCACGCCCGAGATCCCCACCAGAAAAGCCGCCGCCTGCAGCACTTTACGCGACCCGATCACAATTTGTTCGGTTCCGTTCATTGAGTCGATCTGCCTCAGCCTGTGCGGCCGCCTCGGTCGAGAAGACGTTCGGTGTCGTTAAGTTTCTGCTTGGACCAGGCTGAAAGACAATCCAACCCTTCACCGAACATCTGCGGTAAGGGGCAACCTCAAAGGAGGTTTCCATAGGATGCCGTCTCATTGCAAACGACGGGACTACATTGTTCATCACCTGTACTTTCCCCCTTGTCCGACTGCTGCACGACGGGTCGCCGTGGACCGCTCCCGTTCGATCTCTGGAGCGGTCTCCAAGCGGGCCTTGTCCCGAAGCCCCTCACCGAGGCACCGGCTATTCCGCGGCGACGGCAACGATGTTGGCGGCGACCAGGGCGCGCACCCGCGGGATCAGTTCCCGGCCGTATTCGATGGCGTCCGGCAACGGATCGAAGCCGCGGATCAGGAAGGTGCTGATCCCAAGCTTCCAATAATCCATCATCGCTTCCGCTACTTGCTCAGGCGTTCCAACGAGGCCGGTGGAGTTGCCGCTTGCCCCGGTCAAAGCAGCGATGCCGGTCCAGAGCCGCTTGTCCAAACGCGAGCCCTTGGACGCGGCGTCCAGCAGCCTGCGTGACCCCTCGTTGGAAGGCGGGCCGCCTCCCTCGCGTGCGTTGAACGGAGAGCGCCTGCTTCCCCCGGCCGCGCGCAGGACGCGCGCCTCCTCCAGAATGCGTTCGGCCTTGGTCCATGCGGCCTCCTCCGTTTCCGCGAGCACCGGACGTAACGACAAGCTGAACCGTGGATTGCGGCCGTGCGAGGCCGCTGCATCGCGCACGCGGCCGATCAGATCACGCACCTGCTCCAGCGTCTCGCCCCATAGGGCATAAATGTCCGCATGTTTGCCGGCGACGGCGATGGCGGCCTCGGAGGCGCCGCCGAAATAGACGGGGATGCCTTCCGGCCGGTATGGCTTGAGGTCGCCGAAGCCGCGCTCGACCCGGTAGAAGCGGCCCTTATAATCGAACGGCGCTGCGGCGCCCCATTCCTGCCGCAGCACGTCGATGTATTCGCTGGTTCGAGCATAGCGTTCGTCTTTCGTCAGGTGGTCGCCATCCTGCGCCAGCTCGGTGTCGTTGCCGCCCGTGATGATGTGCACGGCGGCGCGGCCTTTACTGAAATGGTCCAGCGTGGCGAACTGACGTGCTGCGAGGGTTGGTGCGGTGAAGCCCGGCCGGTGCGCGATCATCAGCCCTAGCCGTTCGGTCACATGCGCGATGTGCTGGCCCACCAGGATGCTCTCGGCCGAGGTCGCGTTGAACGCAACAAGCACGCGATCGAAGCCGACCAGCTCGTGGGCCTTGGCCACGGTCTCGATATGACCGGGATCCAGCGCCGCCGTGGTACGTCGCCTGGTTTCGGATGAATCGAAATGGCCAACGTAGCCGATGAACTCAACGCTCATGCTAAGAACCTTCCGCAAAAGTGGGCGGAGCTCGCCGCGAGTGCGGGCGAAGAGATCTTCGGCGCGCCAGCCCGCGCGGCCGCCGTGGACTGCCCGCGACTGCCCCGGTCGCGCTCATCCCGCCAGCGCTGCGTTGAACGACGGGTCGAACAGCCGGGCAGCGTCCAGCCGGGTACGGACAATGCCGGCAGCGGTGTAGCGGTCCGCCGTGCGCTGCTGATCCGCGATCACGCCCGCGTCGATCGGCACCGGCAGCGGCGTTTCGGTTTCGACCAGCAGCCGGGCGACCGACTGGCTTACGCCAATGTCGGCGGCGAGCACGGCGGCATATGCATCTCGGTGCCCATCCGCCCACCGCCGCGCACCGGCGACGCGGCGGCTGAAGTCGAGCAGCGCCGGCCGCTTGGCCGCGATCGCGGTGTCCGTTGCGACGGCATAGGACAGGCCTGTCAGACGCCCCTCGCTGCCGTCGATGACAATGCGGTAGCTGTCGATCAGCCGGGCTTGCGCCACATACACGCCCCAGGACGACCAAGCATCAACCGCGCCGATGCTGACCGCCGTTTTCGCCTCGACCGGCAGCAGGTTGGCAACCGTGATATCACTCGGCCGCCAGCCCTGGGCTTCGGCGACCGCGAGCACCAGCGCGTGTCCAATCGACCCGCGGTTCACGCCCACTGTGCCACCCTTTAGGTCGAGCGGGCCTTGGATGGGAGACCGGTCCGGCACCATGATCGCGGTACCCGCGCCGCTGGTCCGGGTCGCTGCAATGATCCGGGCCGGCAGCCCGGCAGCGAGCGCGAAGGTCACCGGCGCATCACCCGCGAACGCCAGATCGACGGCATCGGCGTTCAGTGCCTCGAGCAGCGGCGCTGCCGCCGCGAACTGGTTCCATTTCAGCCGGTAAGGCAGATCATTGAGGGCCGCGGCGGCCTTCATCAGGGCCTCGGCACCACCCTTTTGATCGCCCACGCGCAACATGGGCAACTCACCGGCCCGCGCCCGGCCGACGCCCATTACCGCCGCGGCGGCACCGGCAAGACTCCGCCGGCTGATCACGACGGCAGTCCCAACTCGCCGAGCACCTCGCGACGCAGGCGGACGAGTTCGGGGTCGTCGCGATGGCGGGGGTAGGGCAGCGTGATCGGGAGGTCCGCCCGGATGCGGGCGGGACGGTCGCTGACCACGAGCACGCGCCCCGTCATCAGCAGCGCCTCCTCGACGTCGTGCGTGACCAACAGGGCGGTGAAGCCGCGGTTTTCCCAGATGCGGACCAGCTCCACCTGCATCTGTAGCCGGGTCAGACTGTCGAGCTTGCCCAGCGGCTCGTCCAGGATCAGCAGGCCGGGATCGTTGACCAGCGCACGCGCGAGCGCGGCCCGCTGGGCCATACCACCGGAGATCTGGTGCGGATAGGCGGCGTCGAACCGGTCGAGCCCGACCAGCCGCAACGCCTCGTCCACCCGGTGACCGTAGCGCCGGAGCTCGCCCCGCGCCTCCAGCCCGAGCGCCACGTTCGAGCGCACGGTGCGCCATGGATAGAGCGTCGGGTCCTGGAACATCAGGACACGCGAAGGGTCCGGCCCGTCGATGAGGCGGCCACCCGCGAACAACCGTCCCTGGCGTGGCGCATCCAGCCCGGCGACGAGACGC
>JAFAXA010000119.1 GCA_019241425.1 Acetobacteraceae bacterium
TCGGCGAACTCGGGACCGCGGTGATCGATGACCGGCGCGTCGATCGCGCGCAACACGCGATCGGGCACGTTGGACGGACCCGGGATTTGCAGAAAGTGGCGACCGGTATGCGCCGTGGAATTGCGCCCCGAAGAAGAACCGGACTGCATGCCACCCCCCTGTGCGGCGTTTTGCGTCCGCATTCCATTGACCCGAGGCACACTAGGCATTCATTGTGACCGCAATCAACCCGTAAACTGCATTCAGCGAGGGCGTCTTGCAGGTCAATTTTTCCGGCGCGTCGCTCCACCAAGGGATCTTGTCGGAGCTTCGCGACTACATCGTTGCGGGCGGCGTCCCGGCCGGCGCGCGGGTGCCCGAACGGGAACTGTGCGAACGGCTGCGGGTTTCCCGCACGCCGCTCCGGGAAGCACTGAAAGTTTTGGCGGCGGAAGGGCTGGTGCAGTTGCTGCCCCATCGCGGCGCCTGGGTGCGCGCCTATTCCGAAGCCGATATGCGCCACTTGTTCGAACTGGTCGGGGCGCTGGAGGCCGCCGCCTCACGCTTGGCCTGCGAGCGAATCACCCAAGAGGAGTTGCTCGACCTGCGCGCCTTGCATATGGCCATGTACGAAGCCTACATGCGGCGCGATCTTGCCGAATATGTCCGCCTGAACCAGGCGATCCACCTCGCGATACTGGAAGCGGCGCGCAATCCGATGCTGCTCGACACCTATGAAAATCTCAGCGCCCGCCTGCGGCGGCTGCGTTTTGCCGCCGATCCGATCGCCGGGGACGGTTGGAGCCGGGCGATGCGGGAACACGAGGAAATGATCGTCGCGCTCGGCGACCGGAACGGTCCCGCCCTCGCCGACATCATGCACCGGCATATCCGGGCGAAATGTGAGGCGGTGTGCAAAAGCCTGCAAACATCGCCGGGCCGAAGCTTGGCCTCCGCCGGTTCGGCGGGCTGAATTGCATGCAATTTAGCTCGCCGCACCACCCGTGAGCGCGACGTCGATTCCGCCCGGCGATGCGATGCTGGCGGCGGCCCTGCGCCGGCACATTCGCGGCGAGGTGCTGTTCGGCCGCGCCGATCGTGGCCGCTACGCGACCGACGCCTCCATCTATCAGATGGAACCAATCGGCGTGGTGGTGCCGGAAACGGCCGACGACGTCCTGGCGACGATGGCGATCGCGCGCGAGCGCGGCGTGCCCGTGCTGCCGCGCGGCGGCGGCACCAGCCAGTGCGGGCAGACCGTCAACCGCGCGCTCGTCATCGATTGCACGAAATATCTGCGCCGCGTGGTCGCGGTCGACCCCGTCGCACGCACCGCGACGGTCGAACCTGGCCTCGTGCTCAACCACCTGAACAACGCGCTTCGGCCGCACGGGCTGTTCTTTCCGGTCGATCCCTCGACGCAGGCGCGCTGCACGATCGGCGGCATGGCCGCGAACAACTCCTGCGGCTCGAAATCGATCCGCTACGGGCTGATGGCCGACAACGTCGCGTCGATCGATGCCATCCTCGCCGACGGCACCCGTCATTGCTTCGGCGCGCTCCCCGGCAATTTCGGTGAGGGCGTGCCGGCTCGCATCGCTGATCTGGTCCAGTCTCTGCGCGCGCTCGGCGCGCGGGAAGCGGACGAGATCGCCGCGCGGTTTCCGAAACAGTTGCGGCGGGTCGGCGGCTACAATATTGACGCGCTGACCCCCGCCGCACGCGAAGCCGGCCGCGACAATCTGGCGCGCATCCTGGTCGGTTCGGAAGGCACGCTCGCCTTCTCGGCCGCGCTCACCCTCCATTTGCAGCCGGTGAAGCCCCGCCGCGTCGTTGGCATCTGCCAGTTCCCGACCTTCCGCGCGGCGATGGAAGCGGCGCGCCACCTCGTTACACTCGATCCCGAAGCGGTGGAACTGGTGGACCGCACCATGATCGAACTTGGGCGCGCCATCCCGATTTACCGGCGCACCGTCGAGCGCATGATTATCGGCGAACCGGACAGTCTGCTCCTGATCGAGTTCCACGGCCACGAAGACGCGCCGCTCCGCCGCAAGCTCGCCGATACCGAAGCGATGATGGCGGATCTCGGCTATCCAGGCGCTGTCGTGCCGGCGACCGACGCCACGTTCCAGGCAGACGTCGCGGAGGTGCGCGAAGCCGGCCTCAACATCATGATGTCGATGAAGGGCGACGCAAAACCGGTCTCATTTATCGAAGACACCGCCGTCGATCTCGATGATCTCGCGGACTACACCGAGCGGCTGAACGCCGTCTTCGCGCGCCACGGCACCAAGGGCACCTGGTACGCGCACGCTTCCGTCGGGTGTCTGCATGTCAGGCCGGTGCTGAACATGAAGGATCCCGCGGACGTCGCGACCATGCGGGCCATCGCCGACGAATGCTTCGCGCTTGTGCGTGAATACAAGGGCTCGCATAGCGGCGAGCACGGGGACGGCATCGCGCGCAGCGAGTTCCACGCCGAGATGTTCGGCGCGCGCATCGTCCGCGCCTTCGAGACGGTGAAAGATGCGTTCGACCCGGGCGGTCTGCTCAATCCAGGCCGCGTCGTGCGTCCGCCCCGCATGGATGATCGCACGTTGTTCCGCTACCCGCCCGGCTATGACGCCGCGGACGGCTTCACGCCGAAGCTCGATTGGTCCGCCTGGCCCGGCCCGCTCGGCGGCATGCTGGGCGCCGTCGAGATGTGCAACAACAACGGCACCTGCCGGAAGTTCACGGTCGGCGCCATGTGTCCGAGCTACCGCGTCACGCGGGACGAGCAGCACGTCACCCGCGGCCGCGCCAATACGCTGCGCCTCGCGCTCACCGGCCAGCTCGGCCCCGACGCGTTGGCGTCCGATGAGGTGTTCGACGCGCTCAAGCTGTGCGTGTCCTGCAAAGCGTGCCGCCGCGAGTGCCCGACCGGCGTCGATATGGCGAAAATGAAGATCGAGGTGCTCGCCGTCCGCGCGGCGCGGCACGGCATCGCCCGGCGCGAACGGCTGCTGGCAGCGCTGCCGCGTCTCGGGCCGCTGGCGGGAAGGCTCGCGCCGCTCACCAATCTGCGCAACCGCGTTCCGGCCCTGGCGCGGCTCTCCGAGCGAACGCTGGGTTTCGCCGCCACGCGCCCGCTTCCCGCGTGGCGGCGCGACTGGTTCCGTGACGCGGAGTGCAACGCCCGCTCGGCGCCGGCGCCGACGCCGTCGCGGGGCGAGGTGTATCTGCTCGCCGATACGTTCAACCGATACTTCGAACCCGACAATCTGCGCGCCGCCGTCGCGGTGCTTGCCGCCGCCGGATACCGGGCGGTGCTTCCCGCCAGTACCGGCAAACGCCCGCTCTGCTGCGGGCGCACGCGCCTCGCTGCCGGCGCGGTGGAGCAGGCACGGGCAGACGCGCGCCGGATGACGCAAGCCTTCGCAGGCGATCGCCCGGTGATCGGCCTCGAACCCTCCTGCATATTCACGTTGCGCGACGAGTTTCCGTCTTTGCTCGGCAATGATGAAGCGGACTCGCTCGCCCGCCGTGCCGTCATGCTTGACGAGTTCCTGACCGGAGCGGATGCGTGGCCGGAACTGCGCGAAACCAAACGCACGGCGCATGTTCATGGTCACTGCCATCAGAAAGCGTTCGGCGCGTTCGACGCGACGCTCGCGATGCTCCGCCGCGTTCCCGGCCTTTCCGTCAATCCGATCTCCTCGTCCTGTTGCGGCATGGCAGGAATGTTCGGCTACGCCGCAGAGACACTCGAGGTCTCGAAGGCGATGGCGGAGAACGCGTTGTTGCCGGCTGTGCGCGCCGCCGGACCGGACGACCTCATCCTCGCCTCCGGCACGTCCTGCCGGCACCAAATCCACGATCTGTCCGGCCGCGCCGCCTTGCACCCCGTTCGTGTACTCGAAAGCGCGGCGGCGTGAGTTCGGCGGTTTCGCACGTCCCGCGTTGCGGATCCGCGCGCAGTAGGCACTCTCCGGGAGCAAAGCAGCCATGTATCGATTGATCAGCGCGACGCCGAGCCCCTACGCGCGCAAGGTCCGCATCCAGCTCGCCGAGAAGGGTATCCCGTTCGAGCTTATCACTGAAGTCCCATGGAACAGCGACACCGTCGTTCCACGCTACAATCCGCTGGAAAAGCTGCCGGTTCTGATCTGCGAGGATGGCGAGACCGTCTATGAGTCGCGCTTCATCAACGAATGGATCGAATACATGCATCCCGAGCCGCCGCTGATGCCAAAACAGGTCCCGGACATTCTGCTCACCAAGCGCTTCGAGGTGCTGGCGGACGGCATATGCGACGCGGGCATTCTGCTGTTCTGGGAGCGCGCCCGCGACACCGGCAAGCAGAGTCCGGAGTGGTCCGATCGTCAGACACGCAAAATGACCGGCGGCTTGCGCGAGATCGCCCGGCTGTTGGGGGACAACGCGTATGCGGTGAACAACCGCTTCGGTCTGGCCGACATCGCGGTTGGTAGCTGCCTCGGCTGGTTGGACGTGCGCATGCCGGACATGTCTTGGCGCGCCGACTATCCGAATTTGGCACGTCTCTCGGACGGTCTGGAGCAGCGGCCATCGTTCAAGAACAGCGTCCCGCGCGCCCAGACCGTTCGCGACAAGGTTGCATGAGAGACGGTCTTTCCCCAACCGTCGTCCCTCGATCGCAAACGCCGTGGTCCGACGCGGAGATCAGGTCGGCCCCGCCAAGCCGAGCATCGCGCGAGCTTCTTCGGGAAAGGCGATCTCGCGGCCGGTCTTTCGCACGATGTCCGCGGCGCGCTGGACGACTTCCTCGTTGGTCGGACAGCCGAGTTCCCGATAGGGGTAGTCGCCGATGCCCGGCGCCAAATGTCCGCCTCGTTGCAGCGCGGTTTCGGCCAGCGCCAAAAGGTTCCCGCCGACAATGTTCGCCGTCCATTCGAAGCGGCCCGGCGGCACGAAGCCCAGATGCGCGTCGAGGCCCGCCTGTGTGCCGGGATGCCCGGTCAGATAGGGACCGTCCGTCATGTTGACCAGCAGATAGGCAGGCTCGGAGACCAGGCCGGCATCCAGAATTGCGAGCGCGCGCCGGGTGAAGCCGACCGACCATGTCACCAGTTGCGGCTTGATGCCGGATCCCTTGAATGCGCGCGCGTAATGGATGAGCGTATCGGTCCGGTTCACATACACCCTGTCGGCGTGCGAGAACGCGCCGGTGCTGGCATCATAGGTTTCGAGATTGACGCTGCCGGTGTCGATCGGCGCCAAGTCGGGTTTGGTCGCCGGATCGCGGGCGAGCGCGGTGACGCAAGCGATGCGGCCGGCCGGATCGCCGTCATTGGCAAACCATCCGAGCGTGGGATGGATCAGCAGGTCGCATTTCGCCCTGATCTTGCGGATGATGTCGGCATAGACCTCCACCGCGTGCTGCGGGGAGCCATCGGCGTTGCGCGCGTGGAAGTGGACGATGCTGGCACCCGCCTCGCGGCACCGGGCCGCCGTTTCGGCGATCTCGTCCGCGAGCCACGGAACATGCGGGTTCACGTCCCGCATGGCGTATTCGTTGATGCGGGCCTCGAGAATGATCTTTTTCATACGGTCTCTATAGGCCATGATAACGCTCGAGGCACTCGCCGTGCTCACGGTTTTGCGATGATCGAACCCCTATTGTCGTCCTGCGCACAAGCCGGGATAACCGCTCGAACGGCGAAAATGCGTTGAACGCCGAATGTTCCTTGCAGGTCGCCACGCGATAGATACGAGAGGATGACCACCGATGCCCACGCGGATTCTGTTTACGGGTGGAACCGGCAAGGCGGGCCGTCACGTGCTGCCCTGGCTGCTGGAGCAGGGCTACCAGATCCTCAATTTCGACCAGCAGCCTTTCGCGCATCCCGCAATCCCGTCTTTGATCGGCGACGTGACCGATAGCGGGCAGGTGTTCAATGCAATGACCTCGCATTTCAGCCAGGAGGGATTGATCGCCGGAAACGCGCCCGGCCCGGTCGATGCCGTTGTTCATTTTGCGGCCATCCCGCGCATCCTCATCAAGGCCGATAACGAAACCTTCCGGGTCAACGTGATGGGGACCTACAACGTCATCGAAGCCGCGATGAAGCTCGGGATCCGCAAGGTCGTGATCGCGTCCAGCGAAACGACCTACGGCGTTTGTTTCGCGGAAGGAGAGAAGGACTTCCATCACTTCCCGCTCGAGGAAGACTACGACGTGGACCCGATGGACAGTTACGGTCTCTCCAAGGTGATCAACGAGCAAACCGCGCGGGGGTTTGCGGCCCGCTTCAAGGCCGACATCTATGCCTTGCGCATCGGCAACGTGATCGAACCGCACGAGTACACGCTCTTTCCCGGTTTCGTCGCTGACCCGCCTTCGCGCAGGCGGAACGCCTGGAGCTATATCGACGCCCGCGACCTCGGGCAGATCGTCCATCTCTGCCTGCAAAAGGACGGGCTCGGCTTTCAGGTGTTCAATGCCGTCAACGACACGATCACGGCCGACCAACCGACGGCGGCGTTCCTGCAACGGTGGAATCCGAACGTCCCCTTGACCCGGCCGCTCGCAGGCGATGAGGCTCCGCTCTCCAATCGGAAAGCAAGGGAGACGCTGGGCTTCAAGGAACGCCACAATTGGCGCGATGAGGTGAAGGCCATCGCCCCGCCGGGTGACTGAGCGCGGTCAGGCATTTTCGGCGCGCGAGAGGCGCCCGAATGGAGCGGCCACCGAACGCACAGCAAGCAGTGATGACCGCACGAAGCGCGGCGCCAGCAACAGCAAGCCTCCTCCATAGGCAACCGTGCCAACGAGAAGTTCGAGCGCGACACGCAGCGCGGCCATGCTCACGACCCCCTCGATCGCCGGACGCAGCGCGACCATCGCTGCCGCCATCAGCAGCGACGCGGCGAGGGGGGGCAACATGTTGCGGCAAACGATCGCGCCGCCGATCCCCGTTTCACGCTTCAACACGCCGATCTGATACGGGATCATCGCGTATCCCCGGATCACGTATCCGGCCGCGACCGCCTCCACCCCGAAACGGACGGCCGCCAGCGACACGATCACCGTTGCCGCCAGTTGCGCGGCCGCGACCTGAACGCTCGCCCGCGATCGTCCGGCAGCCGCGAGAGTCGGACCGACGAAATAGCCAAGCACGAACGGAACCGACATCAGCGACAATATCTGTGCGATGGGCACGCTTGCCGCCCATTGCGCGCCGAAAACCGGCACCACCAGATCGCCGGCAAGCACGCCGAAGCCCAGCATCGCCGGAATTGTCACGATCGACGTGATACCCAGCATGCGGCCATAAGCGTTGCTGAACGCCGTCCGGTCGTCCTGTAACCTCGACAGGGTGACCAGCGAGACGGTCATGATCGGGAAAAGCGTGACCTGCGAGATCAGTTCGTGAAAGCGCCATGCAACCCTGTACGTGCCGACCGCGGCGGGGGGAAGCCAGCCGCCGATGATGAGGTCCTGCACGCGGGCGAGCAGCATCCGCAGCAGCAGCGCAAGCGTGATGCTGGCGCTGAAGCCTGAAATTTCGCGCATGCGGGCAAACGAAACGTGCAAGCGGGGCCGCCACGGAAAGGCGGTCCAGGCAAAGCAAAGACCGGAGAGTTCAACGAGGGTCGCCTGTACCACAAGGCTCCAGACGCCCCATCCCGACAACGCCGCGCCAATCCCCGCCAAACCTCCGAGCATCGTGCTTGCGACGGTTCGCACCGCCAGCGAGCGATGGCCGAATTCGCGCAATCGCCGCGCCATGTGCACGTTGCCCAAGCTCGCAAGCGGAATCAACGCGCTCAAGTATTTCAGCACCGGTGCGACCTCGGGTTCGCCGATGATCCGCGCGTAGACGGGCGCCAGCATCCACATCGACGCGCCGACCAGAACGCCGAGCGCGGCGTTGACCCAGAAGATCGTAGACGCCAGCTCCTCGTCCAACTGACGCGCCTGCGTCACGGCGTCCTCGATGCCCGCCATGGACAGCACCCGTCCGACCTCCAGCACCAAGCCCGCGAGCGCGTAGAGTCCGAACGCCGCCGGCGTCAGAACACGCGCCAGCACGGCGAACACGCCAAAGGTGAGCGCGCTCCCGAACCCGATTCGGAGCGTGGTCCAAAGCACCGAATGAAAGGTCTTCAGCTTGAGTTCGGACGGGCTCATCGGTACAGCAGTGGCGCAAGAAATAGAAAGCGGGACAGCCCGCCTTTCGGGGCGGACGGAGCGATTGGCCCGCAGCGGAGGCCGCGCGCTTTCAGGGCATCCAATATGTGCGGCAGCAAGACCTCGGCCACCATCGGGTTGAGAGACTCGTTCACACCGAACGGGCTCTCGTGCAGAAGCAGGATGCTGCCCGGCAAGTCCGCGCGTGCGGCGATCGTTGCCGCACGGTCCCGGCATCGTGCGTCGAGCGTCGCGCGGTCGGGACAGTTCTCGGCGAGCCGATAGTCCTCGGTCGAGATCGTGTGATAGGCGAAACGCGTATCGGGATGGAAATCCCGCATG
>JAFAXA010000048.1 GCA_019241425.1 Acetobacteraceae bacterium
CGCATCCTCGATCGACGGCTCGCTCACGTCGATCTTCTGGAACCGGCGCACGAGCGCGCGGTCCTTCTCGAAGTAATTGCGGAACTCCTTGTAGGTCGTGCTGCCGATGCAGCGCAGGGTGCCCGAGGCCAGCGCCGGCTTCAGCAGGTTGGACGCATCCATGGCGCCGCCGCTGGTCGCGCCCGCGCCGATCACCGTGTGGATCTCGTCGATGAACAGCACGGCGCCGGGCTGCGATTCGAGTTCCGTCACGACCGCCTTCAGCCGCTCCTCGAAATCGCCGCGGTACCGCGTGCCGGCGAGCAGCGCGCCCATGTCGAGCGCGTAGATGGTGGACTTCGCCAGTACTTCCGGCACGTCGCCCTCGACGATGCGCTTGGCGAGGCCTTCCGCGATCGCCGTCTTGCCGACGCCGGGATCGCCCACATAGAGCGGATTGTTCTTGGTGCGGCGGCACAGAATCTGGATCGTGCGCTCGACTTCCTGTTCGCGCCCGATCAGCGGGTCGATCTTGCCCGCCATCGCCTTCTTGTTCAGGTTGACGCAGTAATTGCTCAGCGCATCCTGATTGCGGCGGCTCGGCTTCTCGTCGCGCTCCTGCTCGTGATTGTCGCCGCCCCCGCCGCTATTCGGTCCGGAACCCTGGACCGGGCGCTGCTGCGACCGGCCGGGCGCCTTGGCGATGCCGTGGCTGATGAAGTTCACGGCGTCGAGGCGCGTCATGTCCTGCAGTTGCAGAAAGTAGACGGCGTGGCTTTCGCGCTCGCTAAACAATGCGACCAGGACGTTGGCGCCGGTGACTTCGTCGCGGCCCGACGATTGGACATGGATGGCCGCCCGCTGCACCACCCGCTGAAAGCCAGCAGTCGGCTTGGGGTCGCCCGGCCGGTCGGTCGCGAGGCCGGACAGATCCTTGTCGAGAAATTCGCCGAGGTCGCCGCGAAGCTTGTCGAGATCGACCCCGCAAGCCTTGAGAACGGTGGCGGCGTCGTTGTCGTCCGCCAAGCCCAAAAGCAGATGTTCGAGCGTCGCATATTCATGGCGGCGTTCGCTGGCGAGGGACAAAGCGCGGTGGAGCGTTTGTTCGAGGTTACGGGAAAGCATGGGCGACGCTCCTAGCGCAAGGTCCCGGGCATCACGATCAGCAGCGGCGACTTCCGAAGCTGGAAAACAATGTGAGGCCGACTTCGCCGGATTGCGAGATCATTCTTTCTCGATCGTGCACTGCAGCGGGTGCTGGTTCTGGCGGGCGAGGTCCATCACCTGCGTCACCTTGGTCTCGGCGACCTCGTAGGTGTAAACCCCACACACGCCGACGCCCCGCCGATGGACGTGAAGCATGATGCGAGTCGCCTCCTCGCGGGTCTTCTGAAAGAAGCGCTCCAATACATGAACGACGAATTCCATGGGCGTATAGTCGTCGTTGAGCATCAAAACCTTGTACATGGCCGGTTTGCGGGTCTTCGGCCGGGCCTTCACCACAACGCCGGTGTTGGGCCCCTCAATACCGCCGCGCTTGTCGTTGTCGCTCATCTTCTGTCCACCTGGGCAGCTTCGTCATGGAGGTTTCGCACCCGCCTCTCCAAGCCCCGACCATATCGGATGGGACACGGCCGATAAAAGAGCATAGACGCTAAAGAGCCGTATCCCCCCATCCGGGGTTGCCGGAATGCAGAAAAGGCCCGGACTCGCGCCCGGGCCTTCCCTGGTCATCGGGGCCGCCTGCTCGGGGGGGAAAGAGCAGGCAGCCCCGCCGCGCCGCTCGGGGTCAGACCGCCGGCTTCGCGAACTTTTCGACCGCAAGGGCCATGCGGGCTGTGAGGGGCGCGAGCGCCTGCTCGAACAGCTTCACCGACGCATCCGCAATCCGGCTGCTATCAGCCACGGTCTTCTCCACCGCGCTGCGCACGTAGCTAGACTGCAGCTCGATCGCCTCACGCACCGACCGTGCCGCCGCCACCGCGCGGAACGTCGCCACGCTCTCCTCGACCGACGACTGCGCCGAGGCAGCCACCTGGCGGGACAGATCCTGCACGCCCGCGGCCCAGATCTGGCCGGACTGCAAGAAGGCCTCGTAGTTCCCCTGGCCGAACTGCACATACTCTTCGGCCGTCCGCATCGCCTTTTCCCAGCCTTCCTTCACCTTCGCCTGGGTCTTCTCGAACCCGGCGGCGGCCTGGGCCATGCCGTCCTTCAGGGTCGCAACCGTCTGGTCGATCCCCTTCTGCGCGTTGGTCGCGGCCGCTTCGCCCACCGCCGCCACCGTGTCCGCCGCCCTCATTCGTCCGCTCATCTCGAAACTCCTTCGCATGTGAACACCGGATAGCCGACACCTCGAGGAGTCATCTAAGCGGGTCACCTTCCCCACCTCGCCACCCGTTTGCTGCGCTGCAGCATGGGAGGGTGATAAGCCTGAGCGCTGACGAACGCAAGCCCTTTTTGTGCAGTGCAAAATATTAACGCGCGACGTCCCTGAGTGTTTCGATTCCGAGTCGAACGTCGAAGGATAACTCCTTCTAAGTTTTCATTTTCCCGTAAGGTTTCGACTGGACAACCAACTGAGCGGGCTTTTAAATTGCCCGGCGAGGCAAGGCGTGGAAGGCGGAGCAATGCGGTCTGGAACACTTGCTCGGCGCCTCGTTCGCCTGCGGGCTCTCCTGCTGGCGGCGGCGCTGCTTTCCGTGGAAGGGTCGCTTCCCGCGGCCGCGCAGGTCGGCTCCGACCGCTACAGCTCCATCGTCATCGAGGCGGCGAGCGGCAACGTGCTCTCCGCCGCCAATGCCGACGAGGTGCGCTATCCGGCCAGCCTGACCAAGCTGATGACGCTGTACATGACGTTCGAGGCATTGCGGGACCGGCGGATCGCCCTCAGCGACCCCGTCGCGGTGTCGGTGAACGCCGCTTCGATGTCGCCGTCGAAGCTTGGGCTGCTACCCGGGAGCCGGCTGACGGTGCAGGACGCGATTCTCGGGCTCGTCACCAAGTCGGCGAACGACGCCGCGGCGGCGCTCGGGGAGATGCTGGGCGGCGACGAGGACCGCTTCGCGCAGATGATGACCTTGCGCGCGCGGGCGCTCGGGATGACCCGGACCGTTTACCGGAACGCGTCCGGCCTGCCCGACTACGATCAGATCACGACGGCGCGCGACCTGGCCGTGCTGGCCCGTCATCTCGTGCTCGATTTCCCGGCCTATTACGGGTATTTCAGCACCCCGAGTTTCGAGTTTCATGGCCGCGTCATCCTCAATCACGACCGGATGCTGCAAACCTATCCGGGCGCGGACGGCATGAAGACCGGCTACATCGAGGCGTCCGGCCACAACCTCGTCACATCCGCCGTGCATAGCGGCGTGCGCCTGATCGGCGTCGTGCTCGGTGCCAGATCGAATACCGAGCGCGACATCCACATGGCCGCCCTGCTCGACGACGGATTCGACCATATGGACGTCCCGCCGGAAGCCCGGCCCGTACAGGTTGCGAGCCGGATGCCCGGCCTGCTTTCTTCGGCGCAGGCCGCCCCCGTCTATTTCACGCGCAGGGGAATGGCCCGCTACGCGTCCCGTTCGGGGCACTGGGGTGTGCAGGTCGGCACGTACGGCAGCAGGCGGGCCGCCCGGGAGGCGGCGGGAAGCGCCCGGCGCCATACCGATGCCGGCGCCGTCCGCCTCGAGCAGATCGCGCTGAATGGCCGGTCCGCCTGGCGCGCCCAGCTCGGCGGCCTGACCCAGGCCGATGCGCAAGACGCGTGTGCGGCGATCAGCCGCAAGCGCACCGGCTGTTTCCTGGTCCGCAGAGGCGCCGGGCAACTGGCGAGCCGCTGACCGCTTCCCGGCGCCCCCGCACAACTTGTCTGCACACGGCGCGCTTGCGCCCCGCTCGCCCGGTCCTCATGTTTTGCGGGCGAGGCGCGGCTGTCCGGGGGCGGCCCGATCGCAGGCTGAGCGGGGTAGGTTATGGACGGCGGCGCCGACGCAAGACGCATCACGGTTTACGCGCCCGAGGACTTCGAAGGGATGCGCAAGGCCGGGCGGCTGGCGGCGGAAACGCTCGACATGATTGCGCCGCATGTCCGGCCGGGTGTGTCGACGGCGCAACTCGACCGGCTGTGCCATGAGTTCATGGTCGCGCGCGGGGCGACGCCCGCGCCGCTAAACTACCGCGGCTATCCGAAGTCGATCTGCACGTCGATCAACCACGTGGTCTGCCACGGCATTCCGGGAGACCGGCGGCTGTTGGACGGCGACATCCTCAACATCGACGTGACCGTCATCCTGGACGGCTGGCATGGCGACTGTTCGCGCATGTACGTCGCCGGCAATCCCTCGACCAAGGCGCGCAATCTCATGGACGTCACCTACGAGGCACTGATGCGCGGGGTCGCCGCGGTGCGCGCCGGGGCGCGGCTCGGCGATATCGGCCACGCCATCCAGAGCTATGTGGAAGGCCAGCGGTTCAGCGTCGTGCGCGATTTCTGCGGGCACGGCATCGGCCGCCGCTTCCACGAACCGCCGAACATCCTGCATTTCGGCCAGCCGGGTGAAGGCCCGATCCTGAAGCCCGGGATGTTCTTCACGATCGAGCCGATGGTGAACGCGGGCCGGCCGGAGGTGAAGATCCTCGATGACGGCTGGACCGCCGTCACCCGCGACCGCAGCCTGTCCGCCCAGTTCGAGCACATGGTCGGCGTCACGGAGAATGGCTGCGAGGTGTTCACCCTTTCGCCGCTGGGCCACGAAAAGCCGCCCTACGACCAGGCCGCCCACTAGGCCGGTTGCGGTCCGGCCGCTCGCCGGTCGCGAACGGGCTATTGAACCGCCGACACGACCTCGTGCGTTCCCTCCCAGATCATCTTCAGCGCCACGTAGAGGACGATCCCGAGCCCGACCCAGGCGATCCAGCGGTTGCTTTCGAGAACGCGGGCGATCACCCCGGCCGCCAGCCCCATCAGGGCCACGGACAGCGTCAGCCCCGCGACCAGAACGGCAAGGCTGTCCTCGGCGGCGCCCGCTACCGCCAGCACGTTGTCGAGGCTCATTGACAGATCGGCGAGTAGGATCTGCATGATCGCCTGGCCGAGCGTTTTCGCGCGGTGCGACCCGCCGTGATCGGATGGGCGGTGGGTCAGCTCGCGAAGCATCTTCCAGCACACCCATAGCAACAGCAGCCCGCCAGCGAGCGTCAGGCCGATGATATCGAGCAATTGCAGGGTTACCGCCCCGAGCAGCACCCGGATCACCGTCGCGGCGGCTATTCCGAGCAGGATCGCACGTCTCTGCTGCGGCCCCGGCAAGCCGACAACCGCCATGCCGACGACCACCGCATTGTCTCCCGCGAGGGCGACGTCGATCAGGACGACCTGAAGGAAAGCAGTCAGGCCATCCAGGAAATGCGGGCCGAGCATGGCTCCTCGTGCGGCGGGTGGGTGATTGTCATTCCGGGCGGGCCGGTTTAGCTCGCCGCTTCGCCGCCAGCAGCGATCGGAGACGGCCGGACATGGTGCCCCGTTACACGAGACCCGAGATGGCCGCCATCTGGGCGCCGGAGAACCGGTACCGCATCTGGTTCGAAATCGAAGCGCTTGCCGCCGACGGCATGGCCGAGATCGGCGCGATCCCGGGCGAAGCGGCCCGGGTCATCCGGGAAAAGGGGAGCAGGCTGATGGCGGCGCTCTCGCCCGGGGATCTGGAACGCATCGACGCGATCGAGCGAGAGACGCGCCATGACGTGATCGCGTTCCTGACCTGGCTCGCCGAGGGCATCGGGCCGGAAAGCCGCTTCGTCCATCAGGGCCTGACCAGCAGCGACGTGCTGGACACCTGCCTGTCCGTCCAGCTCGTGCAGGCGACGGATTTGCTGCTCGGCGACGTCGACCAGGTGCTCGCGGCCCTCCGGGACCGCGCCCACGAGCACAAGCTCACGCCCACGATTGGCCGCAGCCATGGCATTCACGCCGAGCCGACCTCGTTCGGCCTCAAGCTCGCCGGCCATTACGCGGAGTTCGCGCGCAACCGCGCCCGGCTGCAAGCGGCGCGCGGGGAAATCGGGGTGGCCGCGCTCAGTGGGGCCGTGGGCACCTTCGCCCATGTCGATCCGCGCGTCGAAGCCTACGTGGCCGGCAAGCTCGGCCTGGCGGTGGAACCGGTGTCGACGCAGATCATTCCGCGCGACCGGCACGCAGCCTATTTCTGCACGCTCGCGGTGATCGCGAGCGGCATCGAGCGGCTCGCGACGGAGGTACGCCACCTCCAGCGCTCGGAGGTGCGGGAAGCCGAGGAGTTCTTTCATCCGGGCCAGAAAGGCTCAAGCGCCATGCCGCACAAGCGCAACCCGGTGCTGAGCGAGAATCTGACCGGGCTCGCCCGGCTCGTGCGCGGGGCGGCCGTTCCGGCGCTGGAAAACGTGGCGCTCTGGCACGAGCGCGACATCAGCCATTCGAGCGTGGAACGGGTGATCGCGCCGGACGCGACCATCGCGCTCGATTTCGCCCTCGCTCGGCTGGCCGGCATGATCGCCAAGCTCACCGTCCACCCGAACCGCATGCAGGCCAATCTCGACGCTTTGGGGGGCGTCGTGCATAGCGGCGAGGTGCTGCTGGCCTTGACCCGTGCGGGCTTCTCGCGGGAGGACGCGTACGGCATCGTCCAGCGCAACGCGATGGCGACGTGGACCGGGCTCGGCGCCCCCGGCGCGCGCAGCTTCCGGCAGAACCTGCGAGCGGATCCCGAGATCGCAGGCCGGCTCTCCGACGCAGAGCTCGACGCCGCGCTCGACCCGCAGCTTCATCTTCGCGAGATCGACCGGATTTTCGCCCGGGTATTCGGGCCCGGACGGCAAAACGCCGCAAATCCGGCCGGATCCGGCCCTGTTTCCGGCCTCCCATGGGGGGTGCAATAAGGGAGCGGACCATGCGGACGCAAAGACTTGCCATCCTGCTGTTGACGGGGACCATCGCTGCGGCGTCGTCCGGCATCGGCACGGCGCAGGCAGCCCACTACCCCTACGACTACCGCTATCGGCATCACGACTATTACAGGCATGGCTACTACCGCCCGCACCACTACCCGCCGCCGTACTATCACCATCACCATGACAGGCCGCCGCCCGGCTACTACCGTTAGGGCGACGCCGGGCCGGGGACGCCGCGGCTGATGTGCACGGTCGTCCTCTCCTTCGAACCGGAGAACGCCTGGCCGCTGTTGCTCGCCGCCAACCGCGATGAAATGCTCCACCGGCCGTGGCAGAGTCCGG
>JAFAXA010000066.1 GCA_019241425.1 Acetobacteraceae bacterium
GCCGGTAGTCGGCGTGCTGGATCTCCTGGGCGAGATCCGCGCCGCCATATTCGGCGCCCACCAGACCGATATCGGTCACCTGCCCGATCGTGACGCCGCGATATTTCACGGGGGCGCCGACGTCGAGACCCTGCACCGACTCACGGAAGTAGGTTTCGTATTTGGTGGCGGAGGCGAGCCGCGGGCCGCCTAGGAACAGGATGAGCAGGATGCCGACAACGGTGGCGCCGATCACGAACAGCCCGACCCGGAGAAAGGCGGCGCGGCCGCGCATCAGGCGGCTTCCGCCGTTTGTGGCACCTGCCGCCGGAAGAAGGCGCGCACGATCGGGTTGGTGCTCTCATCGCGCAACCGGCGCGGATCGCCTTCGGCGATGATGCCGCCCTCATCCCCATAGGCGTGACGGTCCAGCATGATGCAGCGATCCGCAATCGCCAGGATGGAGCCGAGTTCGTGCGTGACGATCACGAATGTCGCGCCGAGATCCCGCCTGAGATCCAGGATCAACTGATCAAGCCCGGCCGAGGTGATCGGGTCGAGCCCGGCCGAGGGTTCGTCCAGAAACAACAGCGGCGGGTCGAGCGCCATCGCGCGGGCGATGCCGGCGCGCTTCGCCATGCCGCCCGAAATCTCCGACGGCATCAGTGCCGCCGCGTCCGCGAGACCGACGAGGCCGAGCTTCACCCGGGCAACCGCGACCCGCGCCTCCGGCGGCAGAGGGGTGAACATCTGGAGCGGCAGCATGACGTTCTCCAGTAGCGTCATGGACCCGAACAGCGCGCCCGACTGGAACATGACGCCCATGCCGCGCAGCGCCCGGTCCCGTTCGGCGGCCCCGCTCTCCTCCGTGATCGCGTCTCCACCGATCGTGATCCGTCCGGCCGTCGGCGGCAGCAGGCCGATCAATTGTTTCATCAGGGTCGACTTGCCGCATCCCGACCCGCCGAGAATGACGAATACCTCGCCCCGACGCACGGAAAACGACACGTCACGAAAGATCGTGCGTGTCCCGAAGCGCTGGGTCGCGCCGGCAACGTCGATGATCGGTGGGGAGGCGCTCAAAAGCCGAGCCGGTAAATAATGATCGCGAACAAGCCGTCCAGCAGGATGGTCGAGACGATCCCGCCCACCACCGCGCCGGTCGCGGCGAGGCCGACCGCGCGCGGTCCGGCGCCGGTGCCAAGGCCCTCCCGGCAGCCGATCGCGCCGATGGCGGCGCCGAACGCGACGGATTTCACAAGGCCCTGGACGAGATCGCCGACATGCACCGCCCGCCCGATCTGCGTGACCACGGCGACCAGGGGGAAGCCGAACGCCATCATGACCACCGTCATGCCCGCCAGTCCGGCGATGTCGAGCAGCAGCGTCATTGCGGGCATGACCAGCATGGCGGCCATCATGCGCGGCAAAACCAGCATCGTCATCGGGTCGAGGCCCATCACCGTCAGCGCGTCGATCTCCTCGTTGACCTTCATGGTGCCGATCTCGGCGGCAAAGGCGGATCCCGTGCGGCCGGCGAGGATAACGGCCGCGAGCAGCGCCCCGAGTTCGCGCAACAGGCTGATCGAGACCAGGTTGACGACGTAGAGGTCGGCGCCGAAGCGCCGCATCGGCACCGCCGACTGGAAGGCGAGGATCAGGCCGATCAAGGTGCCGAGCAGCAGCAGCAGCGGCACGGACCGCACGCCCGCCTGATCCGCGAAGCGCATCACCTCGACCGGCTGCAACATCCGGCGTCGCTCGGGAACGCGCCAAAGCGCGATCAGCGCCTCGCCGATGAAGGCGGCGCCATTGGCCGCCGAGCGCAGCCCGGCGCGCAGGAGACCGAGGGGGTCGGCGCCCGGCAATTGGTTCCCGGCATAGGGCGCCGGCTTGCGGGGAGAGGTTGCCCGTGCGCGGTCCAGCAGCGCCTGAAGTTCCTCGCTGGCGCCCACCGTAACCGTCCGGCCGGCATGGGCCGCCTCCGCCGTCAGCAGGAGCGCGGTGCCGGAAAGGTCACAATAGGCGACGTCCGCGAGATCGAGTGAAAGCGTACGATTTCGCCCGGTTTGGCGCGCCGCCCGCATCGCGTTGTCCCAGATCCGGGCGGCACCGTCCGCGTCCAACCGGCCCGCGAAGCGCAGCGTGCGCCGCTCCGCTCCGTCCGCGACGTTCAACCGGGCGGGCTGTTCGTCAACCGCGGCGGTGCCGTTCGCCGATGCCGTGGCGCCGCTCAGACCGTTGCGCTCCTACTTACTGAGCCACTGCTCGAAACGCTGCGAAAGCTTTTCGCGGTTCTCCCGCCAGAACTGCTCGTCGATCGGCAACGCCGCCGACAGATTGGCCGGCGCCGTCGGAGAGGAGGCGAGAATGGGCGGCGGCAACCCGTCATTCGCGCCCTTGGCGAGCCCGCCATAACCGCCCTCGGCCGTCAAACGCGCCTGAATGGCCGACGAGCCCACGACATAGAGCAATTGGTAGGCCTGCCGCAGATTGGCGCTGCCCTTCACGACGCCCCAGCTCTCAAGCTTCGACAGGCTGGCCGCCCACTGCATGCCGAAATTGCGGCCGGTCGCGTGATTGGCCGCGACGATCGTGGGGTTTGCAGCGCTGGTCATCAGCACCTCTCCGGAGCCCAGGATCTTGGCCGCGTCCGCGCTCGCCTCCCACCACACGAGGTAGGGCCGGAGCTGGTCGAGCTTGCGGAACGCCCGATCGACCCCGTCCGCCGTGCGCAGCGTGCGATAGATGTCGCCGGGCGCCACCCCGTCCGCGAGCAGCGCGAATTCGAGATTGGTTTCCGGATCGTGCTTCAGGCCGCGCTTGCCGGGATATTTGGTAACATCCCAAAAGTCGGCCCAGGACGGTGCGCCCTGGAATTTGTCGCGGTCCCAGGCGAGAACAAACGCGTAGAGAGCAGAGCCCACTCCGCAATCGGAGATTGCTTGCGGAAGATAATGATCGCGGCCGCCAATCTGCGTCCAGTCGAGCTTTTCAAGCAGACCCTCATCGCACGCCGAGGCGAGCGTGTCGCCGTTGAGAGCCACGATGTCCACAGCGTCCGGCGTGCCTTCCTTGCGGGCCGATAATTCCGATACCGCAACGGGACCAGGGCGCGTATCGATCGCGATCCCAGTGACATCGGTGAACGGTTTCAAGAAAACTTGCTGCTGTAAGCCTTGCAACGCACCGCCTTGCAGCGCGACCGTCAAAGTACGAGCCGACAGGGGAGATACCGCACCGAGGAGCATGGCTCCGGCGGCGAAAAGGGTGCGGGCATCCATTCGAAGCGGCTCCGGAACTGTCGGCAGGCAACGCTACAGGCGGAAAACAGGGTGAGCAACGCAACGCGTCCTCCGGCAGCAGGGAACATCAGGCTCGCCGGTTCCGCAACCTCCACCGGATCGTGGCGTTACGCGACGCATCTGCACGACGTATGATCGTCACGAAAATAATGGAGAATGCTGCATGTCCGATCGGGTCGGCGACGCGAAGGAGCAAATCGCCAGGCTGCGGGAGCAGGTCGATTACCTGATGCGGGATCGGGTAAGCCCGGCGCTGTCGGATGCGGCCGACCGTGCGCAGTATGCGGCGAGGCAGGCGAGCGATGTTGCGCGTGATCAGGCCGAGGCGCTGTCGGGACGGGTGAGGGAGCAGCCGCTGCTCGCGCTGGTGATCGCGGCCGCCGCGGGTTACCTCATCGGCCGTATCGCCCGCTGAATGCGACCCGTCCGGCTTGCTCGCATAGCGGCGGAGGCGGAGACCCTCCGATGGCGCCGGATCGCCCGGCGCACCGCCATCCGGGCGGTGTTCGCCGTGCTCCTGCTGATCTTCGTGATCTCCGCGCTGGCGATGCTGCATCTCGTCGGCTGGCTGTGGGCGGCCAATCACTTCGGGCCGGTGCAGGCGGCGCTG
>JAFAXA010000096.1 GCA_019241425.1 Acetobacteraceae bacterium
TGCCGAAAGATCTGCGCGGGCAAGCGGAGCGCCGACGCAGCCTTGATTTGCTGGCCGACGACAGACTCGACAATGCGACGGCATTTTGCCTGCCGAGATATTGGAAGTCAGAGGCCAGATCTGATCACAATGAACCGAGGTCGTTACCCCGCCGCCACCACTAATCTAGATGGCTCTGCTCCCGACAACCGGGCATCCGGGAAAGCGGCAGACGGGTCCGTATGGATGTTTGTTCACGGCGCCAAAAGGTCGGTATAGCCGGCGCCGTGCTACCAGGAAGCCGCGAAGCGATACCGCACCGGGCCGTTACTCTCGTTGGGAAGTATCATGGCGAATCAGGCGCAGGATGAGCTGATCGATGCGATCGCCGACGAAACGACGCACCTTCGGGCGGAACTCAACGCCGTGAAGGCGGAGCTCGGTGCGCTGCGTGACGATCTGCATCGCATGGTGCTGGCCGCGAGAACTGCGCCGTCTCGCCCGGCTCTCGAGGCGGTCGACCTCTCCCCGCCCTATGTGCCCGCCGTCATGCAAGTGGAATTGGCCGAACGCCGCAAAGCCGGTTCGTCGCGGTGACGCCAGGGACCGTCCTGCCCCGCCGTCACTGCGGCGGCGAGGTCTGCATTTCCAGCGAATAAATCAGGTTCACGGCGTCGGAAAACAGGGTGGCCGCGGCGCGTTCCTGTTTCGCCGTGCGCTCCTGCGCCATGACGAGCGCATAGAGTTCCGCGATCCGGACATCGTCGCCCCCGCTTAGAGCGGCCCTGTAGACCGGGCGAAAATGGTCGAGCGCCCGCTCGGAGGCGACGGCCGCGTCTTCCGACTGGCGCACTGCCGTGAGGAGGCCGTTGATGATCTCGTCGCGGGTCATGAGGGCTCCTGGCTAGACGGTTGGGCCGAAGGAGCCAGTTTGCACGTGTAGCCGTGGGGAGGAAGGGATGGGCCGCCGCGGCACCGCTTCGACCGTGGCGCAGCCCGGATCAGCCGGACGCGCCCTCATCCCGGCTCTTCTGCCCGTCCGCACGGCCGAGCCGTCGTGGGAGCAGCTGATCCTGGTTTACCGTACGTGTCCGGGCCACGTTTCCGTGTGCCGGCCGGCGCTGACCCGGTGGCGCTGACCGCGTCGATGATTGATGCTCACGAAAGCTTCAGAAGGGGGGAAACATCTCGTTAACCGGCGCGGCTCGACATTGGTGGCCTTCGCAGGAGGCGTAGAGCATGACCACCGACGTCCAGATCATCATCTTCAACCTGACCGGCCATCGCTCCATCGCGCCGGTGCCTACGACGGTGCGAAAGATCGAAGCCTATACGAAAGGCGCGCGGGCCTGCGGCTTGTCCGATTTCGAGATTGCCGGGGACGTCGCGGCGTTCTGGCCGAGCGCCCGCCGGTCGATTTCGGTGGAAACTTTGCCGGGCGGCGAGATCCGGGTCTGCGTTATGCCGGCGCGCGCACCGGCGGCAACGCGTCGTTCGAAAACTCCCGTCGCAGTGGGGCGGGACTGAGCCGGTCGAGGCGGCGCATGCCAATCCCGGCCGGCGGTTCGCACGGGGAAGGCTCGGCACTGAAGGCCGCGTAGACGGCCCAAACCAGCTTTTCCGCGGCCGTCCGGCAGCCTTCGGCCGCTGCCACATCGGCGGTCCGGGCAAGATGAAGGGCGAGAGCGTGGCTCGACAGATCGAGCACGGAAGACGGGGCGGCACGCGGCATTCTACCGATCCTCGTTTTGCGGAACCCTCGGCTCCAATTCGAGGCAACAGTAATCGAATGGTTGACCACGCGCAGCGTATCTGCGCGTTAATGCCCGTGAATGAATGTGAATTCGTGCGCTAATCGGCCGCGAGAGGCGTTACGGGCCGAGCTTGGCACAGGCGCCCGTCAGCCAGGCGCGGGCTTCGCCGTCCAGCAGCGGGCCGAGGGCGGCGAGAACGCGGGCGTGATAGGCGTCGAGCCACGCCGTTTCGCTTTCGCTTAGCAAGTCCCGGGCGATCAAGCGCCGATCGAATGGCGCGAGGGTCAGCGTCTCGAAGCGAAGGAAGGGCTTCGCGGTGCCTCCGGTCTCCGCCGATTGCACGAGCAGCAGGTTCTCCAGCCGGATCCCGTACGCGCCCGGCTCGTAGAAGCCCGGCTCGTTCGACAGGATCATCCCCTCCGCGATCGGCACCGGCTTCGCGGCGCGGGACAGGCTGACCGGGCCTTCGTGCACGGACAGGTAGCTGCCGACCCCGTGCCCCGTGCCGTGATCGTAGTCGAGGCCCGCATCCCACAAGGCGCGCCGCGCGAACGCATCGAGATGCGGCCCGGCGACGCCCGACGGAAAGGTGAGCGTGGCGATCGCGATGTGGCCCCGCAGCACGCGCGTGAACCGCTCGCGCACGGCGTCCGGCGGATCGGCCGGTCCGGTCCAAACGGTCCGCGTGACGTCCGTGGTGCCGTCCGGGTACTGGCCGCCCGAATCGATCAGATAGACTTCGTTCGGCCGGATCGGCCGGTCGGAGGCGGCGCTCACGCGATAATGAATAACGGCGCCGTGCTCGCCGGCGCCCGAGATGGCCGGAAAGCTCTCGCCCCGGTAGAGCGGCGATCGCGCGCGTAGTTGATCGAGCCGCCGCGCCGCCGTTGCTTCCGTCCAGTCGCCGCGCGCGACCGCTTCCGTCAGTTCGGCGAGGAACAGGCAGAGCGCGACCGCGTCGCGCTGGTGTGCGGCGCGGGCGCCTTGCTGCTCGGCTGCGTTCTTGCGCGCCTTGGGCAGATGACACGGATCGGCGCCGTGCACGATTTCGGCACCCGCGTCGCGCAAGGTGTGCGCGAACCAGGCCGGCGTTCCCGCCTCGTCCACCCGCACGATGCGGCGGGCGAGGCCACGCAATGCGGACAGGAGCGACTCGCGGCCATGCGCCTGAACGGCATTGCCGAGCCAGAGCCTCGTTTCTTCCGAAAGCTTCTCCGGCTCCATGAACAACTGCACGGCGGTATCGGCGGTGATCAGGCCGAAGCCGAGGGCAATCGGCGTAAACGGCAGGTCCGTGCCACGTATATTGAGCAGCCAGGCGAGCGAGGCCGGGTCCGTGATCACGGCCGCCTCTTGCCGGGACTCGCGCAGGATGGCGGCGATCGCTTCGCGCTTGGCGGTCGAGGACTCGCCGGCAAATTCGAGCGGATGCGGCAGCGCGGGCCCGGCCGGCGGCGCCGGACGGTCCGCCCAGATCGCGTCGACCGGGTTCGCCTCGACGGCCGCCATCGTGAGCCCCGCCTTTTGGTAGCGGGACAAGGTTTCCTCGCTGAGCAGCCACGGGTCATAGCCGATCCTGGCACCGGGCGGGGCGTGTTCCTTGAGCCAGGCCCAGGGTGGCGTCTCGACGAGGTGGCACCGCTCCCAGGCCGCACCGTCGGTTTCCGCCGCGAGTTGCAGCACATAGCGCCCATCCGTGAACACGGCGGCGCGCGACGGCAGCACCGCCGCCAGCCCGGCGCTGCCGGTGAAGCCGGTCAGCCAGGCCAGGCGCTCGCCGCTCGGGGGCACGTATTCGCCGAGATGCTCGTCAGCCCTCGGCACGATGAAACCGGACAGTCCCGCCCGGGCCAGCTCCGCCCGCAGCCTCTCCAGTCTGCCGAGAGCTTCGCTGTCCCCAGTCATCGGACGCATCCTGGATCGACCGCATGGCCGACGCCATCCACCCGCACCATCCCGGCCCTCATCTGCGGTGCGGCTCTTAGCACGAGCGTCGCCCACGATCCTTCCCGAAGCGTCCTTTCCAGCCGGAAGCCGCGCCGCCGATGGGCGCCCAGCACCAGACGAAATTGGCTTGCGAGAAGTCCGGACAGGATGACGGACGCGCCCGCCGTCACATGCACCGACATCGGCCGCGCCATGCGGCACAGCGGACGCGCCAGAATATTCGCGAGCACGAGATCATAGGGAGCGTGTCGCCGCAGCGCCCTCGCGCGCCAGCCATCGGCCAGGAGCGCGTTTACAAGCGGCCCGACGCCGTTCGCCCGGGCGTTGCGCGCCGCCGCCCGCACCGACCACGGTTCGATGTCGGTTGCGCGAACCCGGCGGCGAAGCAGGCGCGCGGCGGCGATCGCCAGAATGCCCGATCCGGTGCCGAGATCGAGGATGCGCCCGGGCTTCCGGTGCGCAACCGCTTCGAGCGCGCGCAGGCATCCGCGCGTCGATCCGTGCTCGCCCGAGCCGAACGCGACGCCCGCATCGAGCGCTAGCGTGATGCGCCCGGCGACGGAGCGTTCGCCGCCGAGATGCGAACCGCGCACGACGAAGCGCTTGCCGACACGCTGTTCCGGAAATCCCGCGTAGCTCCGCGCGAGCCAACCATCCGCCTCCGTCGACACCCGCGCGAGGGTCGCGGCCTCGCCACTCACCGCCTCCGCAATCGCGAGCGCGCCGCGCAGATCGTCCTCGCGCGCACCCGCTTCCCGCACCCCCTCCACGCGCCACCGCCCGGTCGTTTCGTCCTTGAAGAAGCCGACGCTCGCGCAGATGCGGCCCAGCGCCGCCTCGTAGGCTTCCAGCGCGTGCTCTGAAACCTCGACCGAGATGGTTTCAAGCGCCGCAACGAACCGGGCCGTCATGCCGGTTCAACGAAGCGGTCGAGCACGCGCTTGCTGCCGGCCTTTTCGAACGACACGTCGAGCCGGTCGTCCTCGGCGGCGGTGACGACGCCGTAGCCGAATTTCTGATGGAACACGCGGGCGCCGACCGGAATGGCGATGGCGCGCGCCGGACGCGGCGGCTGCTCCCAGACTTCGACGATCTTCGGCCGCCGCGCGACCAGCGGGAACTGGCCGGTGAACACGGCCGGCATCGCCAGCATCGCATCGCGGGCCAGCGCCGCCGATCCGGTTCGTTCGACATGATCGTCCGGCAACTCTTCGAGGAAACGGCTCGGCGTGCTGCTTTGCCAATTGGCATAGATGCGGCGATTGGCGGCGTGGCTCACGATCGCGCGCCTGCGGGCCCGCGTGATGCCGACATAGGCAAGCCGCCGCTCCTCCTCGAGCCCCTTCACACCGGACTCGTCGAGCGCACGTTGATTCGGGAACAACCCCTCCTCCCAACCGGGCAGGAATACGGTGTCGAACTCGAGGCCCTTGGCGCCGTGCAAGGTCATCAGGCTGACGCGCTCGGCATCGCCGCCTTCGTCGTTCTCCATCACCAAGGCGACGTGCTCGAGGAATCCGGCCATCGTTTCGAAATCCGCGAGCGCGCGCACGAGTTCTTTCAAATTGTCGAGCCGGCCCGGCGCTTCCGCGGATTTGTCCTGCTTCCACATCTCCGTGTACCCGGACTCGTCAAGCATGGTCGCGAGCGTGACGACATGCCCATCGCGTTCCAGCATCTCCCGCCAGCGCGCGAAACCGCGCAGGAGATCGGCGACCGCGTCGCGCACCCGGCCCTTCAGACCGCCATCCGCGACCAGGCGTGAAGCCGCGACGGTCAGCGGCACGCGTTCGGCACGCGCCGCGCCATGGATGCTGCGGAGCGCGGCATCACCGACCCCGCGCCGGGGAACGTTGACGATACGCTCGAAGGCCAGATCGTCGGCCGGTTGTTGCAGCACGCGCATATAGGCGATGGCGTCGCGGATTTCCGCGCGCTCGTAAAAGCGCAATCCGCCGACCACGCGATAGGGAACGCCGAGGGTAATCAGCCGCTCCTCGAACGAGCGGGTCTGATGGCCCGCCCGGACGAGCACCGCAATCTCGGTGAGCGAATGGCCGTCCCGCCGCAGCGCCTCGATGCGCTCGCCGACCATCCGGGCTTCCTCGTCTGAATCCCAAAGCCCGGCGACCGTGACCTTCTCGCCATCCGATTGCTTGCGGCCAGGGCGCAGCGTCTTGCCGAGCCGCCCCTCGTTATGCGCAATCAGTCCCGACGCGGCGGCGAGGATCGGCGCGGTTGAGCGATAATTCGCTTCCAAGCGGATGATTTTCGCGCCCTCGAAATCCTTCTCGAAGCGCAGGATGTTTTCGACCTCGGCACCACGCCACGAGTAGATGGATTGGTCGTCGTCGCCGACGCAGCAGATGTTGCGATGCGCCTGCGCCAACAGCCGCAACCAGAGATACTGGACCAGATTGGTGTCCTGGTATTCGTCCACCAGAATGTAGCGAAAGCTGCGGTGATACTGCGCGAGGATGTCCGACTTGGTGCGCAGGATCTCCGTCACGTGCAGCAGCAGGTCGCCGAAATCGCAGCTATTCAACGCCGCCAGCCGTTCCTGGTACGCGGCATACAGGGTACGCGCGCGGCCGTCGGCGAAGTCCTGATCCTCGGCGGCCGTCACGCGCGCGGGCGTCAGGCCGCGATCCTTCCAGCGGCCAACGACGCCCATCAGCGCTTGCGGCGGCCATCGCTTGCTGTCGAGCCCCGCGGCCTCAAGCACCTGTTTGAGCAGCCGGAGTTGATCGTCCGTATCCAGTATCGTGAACGAGGAGGTCAGCCCGACATGGTCGGCGTGCCGGCGCAGCATCCGCGCGCACAACGCGTGAAACGTTCCGAGCCACAATCCTTCGGCCGGCTGGCCGAGCAGCGCGCCCACCCGTTCGCGCATTTCGCGGGCGGCCTTGTTGGTGAAGGTCACCGCGAGCACCTGGCTCGGGAAGGCGCGGCGGGTCAGCAGGATGTGCGCGAACCGCGTCGTCAGAACCCGCGTCTTGCCGGTGCCCGCGCCCGCGAGCACGAGCAGCGGGCCATCGACGGTCTCCACGGCTTCGCGCTGCTCCGGATTGAGCCGGGCGAGATAATCCGCATGGGCGAGGGAGGGGCTGGGAGGCGGCACGCCCTCGATATAGAAGCCGCGACGAGCCGCTCCAAGCGGCCGTGACAGCCCTGTCGCGGCGCCCATCGCAGAGCCGTGATCTTTGTGGCCGGCCGGTTATCCGCTAGGCATGACCGCTCGGTCAGCCTCTCCGGCTGCCCAGGGAGAAGTTTCGGCCGATGCGTGCATTCCGCCTCCTACTGAGCCTGTCGGGCCTGTCGCTCGCGGGCTGCACGGTCGGGCCGAATTTTCAGATGCCCTCCTGGGCCTCGCCCGCGACGTGGTTCGCGAGCCACGCCGAGAGCGGGCCGACCCCGAGCGTCGCCGTCACCGAGCCGGTCGATCCGCGCTGGTGGCACCTGTTCCGCGACAAGGAGCTGAGTTCGCTCGTGGAGCGGGTTGGCGCGGGCAATCTCGACGTGCGGCTGGCGACTATTCGGCTCGCCGAATCGCGCGGCCAGCGCGGCATCGCGGCGTCCGACCTGTTCCCGACCCTGAACGGCAACGGCTCCTATTCGCGCGAAAAGATCAGCAATCGCGGCGCGATCAGCCTGTTCGGCGCGGGCGGCGGCAGCGGCAGCGGCGGCGCGGGAGGGGCCGCGTCGGGGGGCGGCGTCAACACGGGCGCCAACGGCCTGTCGGGGCAATCGGGCGCGATCCCGACGACGGTCACCGGCGGGCAGAAACTGCAACCGTTCAATCTCTGGCAATACGGGTTCGACGCCTCCTGGGAACTCGATCTCTGGGGCCGGGTCCGCCGTTCCGTCGAGTCGGCCGATGCGAGCGTGGACGCCTCCGAAGAGGCACGGCGCGCGTCCCTGCTATCCTCGATCGCCGAGGTCGCGAGCGACTACATCCAGCTCCGGGGCGCGCAAGCCGCATTGCAGATCGCGCGCGACAACCTGAAATCGGCGCAGGAAAGCCTGACGCTGACGCAGCAACGCGCGGCGGGCGGCGTCACCAACGAACTCGATGTCGCGAACGCGCAGGCGCAGGTGCGCAGCACGGCTGCCGAGATACCGCAATACGCGGACCAGGAGGCGCGGCTGATCAATGCGCTCAGCCTGCTGCTCGGGCAGGAGCCGCAGGCGCTCCGGGGCGAGCTGGAACGCGCGAAGCCGATCCCGCCGGTGCCGCCGCGCGTGCCGGTCGGCCTGCCATCCGAACTCGCGCGGCGGCGGCCCGACATCGTGCAGGCGGAAGCGCAACTGCACGCGGCGACGGCCGATATCGGCGTGGCGGTCGCGAATTTCTACCCGAGCGTGACGCTTTCGGGATCGCTCGGCATTCAGGCGCTGCGGTTCAAGGATCTCGGGAACTGGGACGCACGGCAATACTCGCTCGGTCCCGCGATCACCGTGCCGTTGTTCGAAGGCGGCCGGCTGCGGGCGACGCTCGAATTGCGCAAGGCGCAGCAGCAAGAGGCGGCCGTCACCTATCAGCGTACGGTGCTGAACGCGTGGCACGAGGTCGACAACGCGCTGACGGCGTATGAGAAGGAGCAGCGGCGGCGGGACGACCTGGCGCAAGCCGTCGCCAGCAACCGTGCCGCGCTCGGCCTTGCCCAGGACCGCTATCGCGCGGGCGTCGCCGATTTTTTGCAGGTACTCACCGCCCAGCGCGATCTGCTGGCCGCGCAACAGGCGCTGGCCGCGAGCACGACGAATGTTTCGAACGATCTCGTCGCGCTCTACAAGGCACTCGGCGGCGGCTGGGAGACGGATTTCCCGCGCACCAAGACGGCGAGCGTTCGTTCCTAGGAAGGCGGCGCGGGCGAAGCGGCCTTTTCGGCCGCGCGGGCACGCGCATACGCGGGACGTGCCCGCAACGCCGCACGGTACGCGCGAACGCTCTCCGGCAACTGATCCTTCAGTCCCGCGATTACCGCCAGCTCCAGCGCGTAGCAGACCGAGACGTCGGCAATCGTGAAGCGGTCTGCGCACACGAAGCCCCGGCCCGCGTCGAGCAGCGCCGCGAGCGGCCGGAGCCGGGACAGAAAGACGCGCGTGTAGTCCTCGGCGACCTGCGGCACGCGCCGCTCCGGCGCTTCGAACCGCGTGTAGCGCATCACCAGGGTGAGCGGATAGGTGAGCGTCGTTTCGCCGACATGCAGCCATTCGAGATAAGCGGCGTAAGCCGGCTCGTCGGGCCGCGCCGAAAGTCCGCCCGGATCATGGCGGGTCGCCAAGTATTCGCAGATCGCGACCGACTCGGTCATGCAAAACCCGCTCTCCACATAGGCGGGAACGGTGCCGCTCGGATTGATCGCGAAATACGATTTGTCGTGAACGCGCGGCGGGAACGGCAGCACCTTCAGCTCGTACGGAAGCCCGAGTTCCTCAAGCGTCCAAAGCGGCCGCAGCGACCGCGCGCCGGCGCAGTGATAGAGCGTCGCGACCATCAGGAGGCCGCCAGCTCGGCTGCCAGCGCATCGAGCGCCTGGCCGACCCGGTCCACCATGTCGTCGATCTCGTCCGTGCTGATGACGAGCGGCGGGCTGAAGGCGAGCACGTCGCCCGGCAGCGAACGGCCGATCACGCCGTGCTGCTCGCATTGCCGCGCCAGACGCAGCCCCACTTTGAGCGACGGATCGAAATTGGCGCGGCTTTCGCGATCGCGCACGAGTTCGATCGCGCCGATCAAACCGACGCCGCGCACCTCGCCGACCAGCGGGTGATCGCCGAACCGCCCCCTGATCGCCCGCTGCATATGCGGCCCGACCGCACCGACATGCGCGCCGATCCCCTCCTCGTCGTAGATGCGCAGCGTTTCCGCCGCGACCGCCGCCGCGACCGGATGGCCCGAGTAGGTGAAGCCGTGGCCGAACGTGCCGATCTTGTCGGTTTGGCGCGCGATCGCCTCGTAGATCGGCTGACGCACCATGACAGCGCTGATCGGCACATAGGCAGCGGACAGCGCCTTGGCGCAGGTGATGATGTCCGGCTCGATGCCGAAGGTTTGGCTGCCCCAATAGTTGCCGGTGCGCCAAAAGCCGCAGATCACCTCGTCGACCACCAGCAGCACGTCGTATTTGCGCAGCACCGCCCCGATCTTCTCGAAATAGCCGCGCGGCGGCACGAGAACACCGCCCGCGCCCATGATCGGCTCCGCCCACATCGCGGCGACCGTGTCCGGTCCTTGCTCCAGGATCAGCGCTTCGAGCGCGTCGGCGCAGCGGCTGGCGAACGCCTCCTCGCTCTCGCCGGGCTCGGCCGCGTGATAGTGATGCGGCGTCATCGTGTGGAAAAACCCGGGCAGCGGCAGGTCGAAGCTCGCATGGTTGACGGGCAAGCCGGTCAGCGACGCGGCGGCGACGGTGACGCCGTGATAGCCCTTGATTCGGCCGATCAGCTTCTTCTTCGCGGGCCGGCCGCGCGCGTTGTTGTAGTACCAGACTATCTTGATCGCGGTGTCGTTGGCTTCCGACCCGGAATTCGCGAAATGCACCCGGCCCATCGGCACCGGCGCGCGCTCAAGCAGCATCTCGGCGAGCGTCGCCATGGGGTCGTGCGACTTGCCGCCGAAGGCGTGGTAGTACGGCAATCGCCGCATCTGCTCGGCGGCGACGGCGACCAGCCGTTCGTTGCTGAAACCGAGCGACGCACACCACAAGCCGGCGGCGCTTTCGATATAGGCGCGCCCGTTCTCGTCGTAGACACGCGCCCCCTCCCCGCGCGCGATCACAAGGCCGCCGGTCTGCTCGTGCGCGACGAGGTTGGTGTAGGGATGCAGCACGCTCGCGGCGTCGCGTGCGGCGACCGAATTCGGGCGGAGATGCGCCATCCTGATCAGCCTTCCGCGGCGGCGCGGCGCGCTTCGGCTTCGGCGACGCTCGCGATGCCACCATGCGCGCCCGACCAGCGCACCGGGTCTTCCAGGAACTTGCGAACCGACGCGAGCGCGCTTTCGGCGAAATAGGGCCGCTCGCGGCACGCCTCCAGCACGTCCCACCAATTGCACAGGTGATGCAGCGCGATGTCCATCCGGTGCAGCGTTTCGAAACTGCCGGGGAATACGCCGTAGAAGAACACGACGAAAGTGTGATTGCAGATCGCGCCCGCATCGCGGAGCGCCTTCGCGAACCGGATCTTGGACCCGCCATCGGTGGTCAGGTCCTCGACCAGCAAGGTGCGCTTGCCTTCCGGCACGTCGCCCTCGATCAGCGCGTTGCGGCCGAAGCCCTTCGGTTTCTTTCGCACATACGCCATCGGCGCCATCATGCGGTCGGCGATCCAGGCCGCGAACGGAATGCCGGCCGTTTCGCCGCCCGCCACCGCCTCGATCGTCTCGTAACCGATATTGCGCCCGATCTTCTCCACCGCCAGTTCGCAAATCTTCGCGCGCGCCCGCGGGAAAAAGATGATGCGGCGGCAATCGATGTAGACCGGCGATTTCCAGCCCGAGGTAAAGGTGTATGGCTCCTCCGGCCGGAAATTCACGGCGGCGATCTCAAGCAGGATGCGCGCCGTCGTGAGCGCGGCGTCCCGGTCCCAGTCCGTCGCGTGACCGCCGGTTTTGGCCAGGGAGGCAGGGCTCGCCATCGGTTTTCGGACCCCTCGTTTGGAGGGGTTTGGTAGCCCTCTCCCGCCCGGGCGTCCATCTTGTATTCTCCCCCGGCAAAGGGAGGAGCGCGCCATGGCAGCCACATACCGGATTGCGGTTATTCCGGGCGACGGCATCGGCAAGGAAACGGCGCCCGAGGCGGTTCGCGTGCTGGACGCGGCTGCCAGCCGGTTCGGCTTCTCGCTCCGCTACGAGCAGTACGACTGGTCCTGCGACCTTTACAAGCAAACGGGCGAGATGATGCCGAAGGATGGGCTGGAACGCCTGGGAAAGGCGGACAGCATCCTGCTCGGCGCGGTCGGCTGGCCGGACGTGCCGGATCATGTCTCGCTTTGGGGCTTGCTGATCCCGATCCGGCGCGGCTTCGACCAATACGTGAACCTGCGGCCGTGCAAGCTGATGCCGGGCGTGCGGACCCCGCTCGCGGACCGGACGGAAGCGGACATCGACTTTTTCGTCGTGCGCGAGAATACCGAGGGCGAATACAGCAGCGTCGGCGGCCGGATGTTCGAGGGCACGGAACGCGAGTTCGCATCCCAGCAAAGCGTGTTCACCCGTTCGGGCGTCGACCGCATCCTCCGCTACGCCTTCGAGCTGGCGCAAACGCGGCCGAAGAAGCACCTCACCTCCGCCACCAAGTCGAACGGCATCACGGTGACGATGCCGTACTGGGACGAGCGCTTCGCGGCGATGGCCGCCAGCTATCCCGGCATCCGCACCGACCAGTTCCACATCGACATATTGTGCGCCCATTTCGTGCAGCACCCGGATTGGTTTGACGTCGTCGTCGGCTCCAACCTGTTCGGTGACATTTTGAGCGACCTCGGCCCGGCGGTCGCGGGCTCGATCGGGATCGCGCCGAGCGCCAACATCAACCCCGAGCGCCGCTATCCGTCGATGTTCGAGCCGGTGCACGGCTCGGCGCCGGACATTGCCGGGAGGGGCATCTGCAATCCAATCGGCCAGATCTGGAGCGCCGCGATGATGCTCGAGCATCTGGGCGAGCAGGCCGCCGGGCAGGCGATCACCGCTGCGATCGAGACGCTGCTGCGCGAGTCGGGCGGCCCGCGGACCCGCGACATGGGCGGCACGGCGGGAACCGCCGATGTCGGGCAGGCGTTGGTCGATCTCGTCGGACGGCCGTGAGCTGATCGCGGCCGCCACGGCTGCGCTTGTCTCAACCCGGCCCATTCCGTAGATTGGAAGGCGTCGGCTGGTGTTTTGAGTCGCAGATTCTCGCAGAACGGAAGGGATTTGCCCGGGATGGGTCAGGACGGTCAGATCGCGCGCCGCTGCGAACGTGCCGTGGTGACAGCGTACCGGGATCTGCGGGGGATCGGCACCGACGACCTTTCGGCGTTCCAGGCCTGCACGACGCTGTATCGGATCCACCATCCGGAATCCTCGCTGAACGAGGCGCGGCGGTTAGTCGCGGAGTGGATCGACCACCATGTGGTCAGCGGGCGCAAGGGGCCGACGCCGGGCTGCGACTGCGACTAGCGGCCGACTGGCTGCCCCGATCGTGCTTGACAGGGCAGAGGCTGGCCCCTATCCACCCGCCCTTCCACAGAACCGACCGAGTAAACCTAGGCAGGCGTGCTATGCGAGTCCGTAACAGCTTGAAATCGGCGAAGGCGCGGGACAAGAACTGCCGGGTGGTGCGGCGTCATGGCCGGGTTTATGTGATCAATAAGAAGAACCCGCGCATGAAAGCGCGCCAGGGGTGAGTTCGACCTGCTGCCAAACAAGCTGAAACCCCGGTCGGCCCAGCCCCGGGGTTTTTGTTTGGGCGGCAGCCGGGCAGCAACGCATGAGCCGCGCGCAAGACGGACGGTTTCTGTGGGCGGGCTTCGTCGCCCTCGCCTTCGGCGTGCTCGGCATGCTGGCGGTGTTCGCGACCTACGCGGCACCGGTTCCGCTCGAGCGGGCGGTAGCCCGGGATGAGGCCTTTGATCAGCTTCTCGCGCTCGCGGCCTCGGGTGCCGGGCCGGGTCAACTGGACGCGCTCCGGCCCCGCCTGGCCGACAGCGCGGACGCCGTTCTGGGTGGGTCCGGCCCATTGGAGGCACGTGTCGCCCGCGAGCGCGCGGCGATGCATGGGCGCTTCTCCGAGGAGGCCAGGGCGCTCGCGCGGCAACTCCGGCTCATGATCGCCGTGGTGACGGTCATGTGCATCATCTTCGGGGGCGCGGTCGTCGCCGGCTTCTCCTCCCCGCGCCCCAGGCCCGAATAGCCGTCTCGCTTTCGCGACCGGCGGGGACCGCCCCGGCCGTCCCGCCGCCGAGCGCTACTTTTTCCCGTCTTCGACGCCCGCCGCCGTTTCGGTCTTGTGGCGGTCGGAGGTCGGCCGGGCGTCCGGGGACATCTCCGCCCCCTCCGTGCCGAGAGACGTCCCGTGCGGGTCCGCTTCCCGCGCCTTCTCGTCGCCCTTCTCCGCCTGGGAGGGGGACTGCTTGCCTTCGGTCATCGATGGTCCTCCGCCTTGTCTACTCGGTCGTTTCCTCGCCGCCCGGTCCGGTGACCGGCGTGGTCGAGGGCGGATCGCTCGCCGGGAAGCTGTCATCCACCTCGACGTCACGCTTCTCGTCCTGCTTGCGCTTGGGTGGGCTGCCCGTGCTCTCGCTCATCGCGTCCTCCTTGGGTTGCGCGCTGGTAACGCAAAACCGCCGCCCCGCGATCGGGGCCGGACGGATTAAAATGCCGTGCCGTGCGGGCGGGAGAGGCGCCTGCTATAGAAACCGGGCGAACGATGGGGAGCCACATGAATTCCAAGCATCCGGAAACCCTGGCGCTGCACGCGGGCTGGCGCCGGGACAGCGCCACCACCGCCGTCGCGGTTCCGATCTACCAAACGACATCCTATCAGTTCGACAGCGCCGAGCACGCGGCCGGTTTGTTCGCGCTCCAGCAGCTCGGCAACATCTACACCCGCATCATGAACCCGACCTGCGATGTGCTCGAGAAGCGCGTCGCGGCGCTGGAAGGCGGGGTGGCGGCGCTTGCCGTCGGTTCGGGACAGGCCGCCTCCGCCTACGCGGTGCAGAACCTCGCCCGCGCAGGCGACAACATCGTGAGTTCGACCGATCTCTACGGGGGCACCTGGAACCTGTTCGCGAACACGCTGCGGGATCAGGGCATCGAGGCCCGGTTCGTCGATCCGACGGATCCTGAAGCGTTCCGCCGCGCCACCGACGACCGCACCCGCGCCTACTACGCCGAAACCCTGCCGAACCCGAAGCTTGCCGTGTTCCCGATCGCCGAGGTGGCCGCGATCGGCCGTTCCTTCGGCATCCCGCTGATCATGGACAACACGGCGGCGCCGCTGCTGGTGCGGCCGTTCGACCACGGCGCCGCGATCGTCATGTATTCGGCGACCAAGTATCTCGGCGGCCATGGCACCTCGATCGGCGGGGTCGTCGTCGACGGCGGCAATTTCGACTGGTCGTCTCACCCGCACCGTCAGCCGGCGCTGAACACGCCGGACCCGAGCTATCACGGCGCCGTCTGGGCCGAGGCCGCCAAGCCGCTCGGTCCGATCGCCTATATCCTGAAGATGCGCGTGACCTTGCTGCGCGACCTGGGCGCGCCGCTGGCGCCGATGAACGCGTTCCTGATCCTGCAAGGGATCGAAACCTTGGCGCTCCGGATGCGCGAGCACAGCCGCAACACCCTGCTGGTCGCGAACTGGCTGGCGAGCCGGCCCGAGGTCACGCGGGTCATCCATCCGGCGCACCACAGGGATGCGGTCGCCGCCGAGCGGACCGCGCGCTATCTGCCGCACGGACAGGGCGGCCTGGTCGGGTTCGAGCTGGCCGGCGGCGCGGCGGCTGGCCGCGCCTTCATCGACGCGCTGGAGATGGTCTATCACGTCGCCAATATCGGCGATGCACGCACGCTCGCGATCCACCCGGCCAGTACCACGCACTCGCAACTTTCGATCGACGAGCAGCTGTCGACGGGCGTGTCACCCGGCTATGTCCGCCTGTCGGTCGGGATCGAGCACATCGACGACATCCTCGCCGATCTGGGCCAGGCGCTCGACCGCGCCCACGCCGCTTGACGGGCCGGGTCGCGCTCGTCACCGGGGGAGCGCGCGGCATCGGCGCCGGCATCGCGGCCCGGCTGGCGGCGGACGGGTTTTCGGTGGTGATCGCTGATCAAACGGCGCCCGGCGAACTGCCGTCCGGCTGCCGGTTCCGCCGCTGCGACGTATCGGATGAGGGCGACGTCGGCGAACTCCTTGCGGACATCGCTGGCGGCGATCGACGGCTCGATGCGCTCGTCTGCAATGCCGGCATCATGATCCGCAAGCCGCTTGCTGAGCTCACATTCGCCGAATGGTCGAGGGTCATCGCAACCAATCTGACGAGCACCTACCTCCTCGCGCGCGCCGCCGAAGAGCTGCTCCGGGCGTCCGGCGGCGCGGTTGTCACGATCGCCTCCACGCGCGCCCGCATGTCCGAGCCGGATACCGAATCCTACGCCGCGTCCAAAGGCGGCCTGCTCGCGCTGACGCACGCGCTCGCCGTCAGCCTCGGTCCCGCGATACGGGTCAACTGCATCAGCCCGGGCTGGATCGACGTCTCGGGCGACGCCCTCCGGGCGGAGGATCACGAGCAGCACCCGGCGGGACGGGTCGGCCGGGTCGAAGACGTCGCATCGCTCGCCTCGTTCCTGCTCGGACCGGAGAGCGGCTTCATCACCGGCGCCGAGTTCATCGTGGACGGCGGCATGACACGCAAGATGATCTACGCGGAATAGCGGCGTGTCGGCCGGCTACATAGCCGGTTCGGATGCAAACATCTCGCGCAAAACCGAACGGATCCGGGCGAGATCGTTTTCCAGCGCCGCGCAGGCCGCCGCGGGGTCGATCGCCTCGCCCTTGCCGAGCGATGTTTGCAGCGCGCGCACTCTATCTCCGAGCGCTTGCAAGCCGTAACTCGCGGCAACGCCACGCATGGCGTGCAGCAGGCCGGCGGCGGCCTGGCTGTCTCCGTCCCCGAGCGCGGTTCTCAGCACAGGCAAGCGTCCGGCGAGATCGGTGATGCAGGCATCGAACATGCGGCTCAGTTCCGCGTCGGAGATGGTTTCCCGAAGCGCCGACAGGCGCGACGGCGAGAGGACCGGCCCGGCGTCGCCATCCTCGGGCGCGGCGCTGACTACAGGCGCGGCCCTCCCTCCTTCCCATACCCAGCGACGGATCGTATCCAGCAGCGCGCGGGAATTGAGCGGCTTTTCCAGTACGTCCTGCATGCCGGATGCGAGGCAGCGTTGCCGCGTTTCCGCGTCGGTCTGCGCGGTGAGGGCGATGATCGGCGTGGTGCCGGCAAATCCATCGACCGCCCGCAGCCGCCCGGCGGTCTCGAACCCATCGGCACCCGGCATACAAAGATCAAGAAACACGATGTCGTAAGACGCGCGCGACGCCGCCGCGACCGCCTCGGCACAGGATCCCGCGACGTCGACCGCGTGACCGGCGTGTTCCAGAGTTTTCACGGCGACGGTCTGATTGCCGCGCACGTCATCAACAACGAGCACGCGCGTGCGCGGCAGGACCGGCAGCGGCGATGGATCGGCCACCGCATCGGCGGGCGCGGCACCGGCAGGCGCGCAGATCGGCAGCGTCAGCCAGAACACATTGCTCCCGCTCGCGCGGGCCTCGTAGCCGATATCGCCGCCGGCGAGCGCCATCAGGCGCCGGCAGATCGCGAGGCCGAGCCCGCTACCCGGCTCGCTTTGGCCGTCGGCCGGTTCGACCCGGGAGAAAGCCCGGAACAGGAGGTCGCGGTCCACCTCGGCAATCTGTGGCCCGGGATCCGAGACCGCGATGCGCACCGACCCCACGCCTTCCAGACAGGCCGCGATCGTCACCTCGCCCGGCACGGAAAATTTCACCGCATTGCTGAGGAAATTCATCAGCACCTGCCGCAGCCTTGCCGGATCGGCATAGAGCCGCGGTGGAACATCGGGCCGGATGTCCAGACGGAACACGATGCCCCGTTGCACCGCCTCGCGCCTGAGCAGATCGAGAACGCCGCCAAGCAGTGCTTCGACGCCGAACCAGCAGGGGCGGAGACTGAACCGCCCGGCATCCAGTCTCGAAAGCTCGAGAATATCGTCGAGCAAGACGTGCAGCGCGTCGCCCGCGTGCCGCGCCAGTTCGACGATTTCGCGGTCCTTCGGCGAAAGAGCGGATCGGCCGAGAATGTCGATGCTGTTCAGCAGCGTGTTGAGCGGCGTACGGATTTCATGGCTGACCATCGCCGCAAAGCGGGACTTCTCTTTTGCCATGGTTTCCGCGGCCGTCCGCGCCAGTGACTGCGCGTGTTCCGCTTGCTTGCGCATCGTGATGTCGCGATAGACCGTCACGAACCCGCCGCCGGGCAACGGTGCGCGACGGAGTTCGACCGCCGTGCCATCCGGTCGGACCCGCTCGGTGACGGCGAGACCCTGCAACTTCGACAGCAGATCCATCCGGCGCTCGACCTCGGCATCCGGGTCGCCAGGACCCAGTTCCCCTTTCGCGGCCTTGCGGCGGAGCACGTCCGTGAACGGCATCCCGACCCGCAACTCGGCAGGCGCCAACCCGGTCAGCTCGCAGAAGCGGGCGTTCCATTGGATCAGCCGCATGTCCCGGTCGAGCAAGGAGACGCCGTCCGCCATACTGGCGAACGTCGCCTCCAATTGCGCGCCCTTGGCATCCGCCTGCTGTTTCGCGCGCTTGAGTTCAGCATACGCACTCTCGATCGCGTCCCGGTCTTGCGCCATACGGCGCTCCCGCCTGCGTACTTGCCGCAGATCCCGCCACAGCAAGGCCGCGATCAGAAGCACGATGAGCGTGGTGCCGGCCGCGAACGCGACCGCTCCAAGCAGCCAGCCATCCGAGGCCCGCATCGCCTGCCGCCGCTCGAAACCAACCACGACGGTGACGTTTCGGCCGGGTATCCGGTAAAAACCGTGGATGCGGACGATACCGTCGAGTGGCGTCGGCCCGATCCAGGACCGGCTCTCGCCCGTGCTCGTCGCCTTGTAGAGATCGGACGCGGCGATGCTTTGTCCGGGTTCGGCGTGCAGCGGGAGGCTGACCGCGCGCAACCGGCCGGATTTTCCGACCAGGATGAGAATGCCGTCTCTCGCCGCGTTGCTCTGACGGTAGCTCTCCGCAATCGACCCGGAACGGAACGAAACACCGACGATGCCCCGGAAGCCGCCATCGGCGCCGTCCAGCCTGCGCACGAGCGTCATCGACCATTGATCCGCGAACAGGCCGTGGCCCGCACGGTCAATCCCCATGCCGCCGTGATCAGCCGTCCGCGCAGCTTCATGCGCGAAAAACTCGCGACCGCTGAGATCAAGGCCGACCGCTTGCGGATTGGTGCTGTCGCGGACGACCCCCGCGGCGTCGGTTATGAACAGGTCCAGCGACGGATCGTTCAGCATCACGGCGGCGCCGCGCCAACTCGGGAAGTTGAAATGGTCCGGGTCCCTCTCCCACTCACGCTCGAGCAGCCGCACCATCTGCTCGAACGCGACTAGCTGGACGTTGAGCTTCTCGCCGACCGCCAGCGCCTCCTCGCGGGCGCCGGCCTCCACTTGCGCGGCGGCCGCACGGCGCTCGGCCTTCATGGCGCTGAAGGTGCCGATCCATGTCAGCAGGATGAGGCATGCAGCCGCGAGGAGAATGCCGATCTGGCCCACGCGATGCCGGCGCGAAGTCGTCACTTTGGCTGTCATGGACTGGGGCGGGCGCTCTGTCCTGTTCCCGTTGCGCGGGTGAGCCACTGTAAACGTCTACTACCAGCGCGTTCAATGACCCGGCGCCAACATCCGGCGTCTTGCGGGCCCTCGGTCGCGATGCAAAGTTGGCCGGGAGGCCCGCAAGGCACCCCGGAGAACGCCATGCCCAAAATCCGCGTGAAAACGCCCGTCGTGGAACTCGACGGCGACGAAATGACCCGGATCATTTGGGGCTTCATCAAGGACCGGCTGATTCTGCCCTATCTCGACGTGGACCTGAAATATTTCGATCTCGGCATCGAGCACCGGGACGCAACCGACGACGAGGTGACGATCGCGGCGGCGCACGCCATCCGCCAATACGGCGTCGGCGTGAAATGCGCGACCATCACGCCGGACGAAGGCCGCGTGCGGGAATTCGGTCTCAAGAAGATGTGGCGCAGTCCCAACGGCACCATCCGCAACATCCTGGACGGAACGATCTTCCGCGAGCCGATCATTTGCGAAAACGTGCCGCGGCTGGTGCCGAACTGGACCAAGCCGATCGTGATCGGACGGCACGCTTACGGCGACATCTACCGCGCGGTTGAAATGCGGATCCCGGCCCCCGGCCGGGTGCGCCTCGTCTACGAGCCGGACGATGAGAATCTCCCGGCCAAGATCCTGCGCGTGCAGGAGTTCAAGACGGCCGGGGTGGCGCTCGGCATCCATAACACGCTGCCCTCGATCGAGGGGTTTGCGCGCGCCACCTTCAATTATGGCCTGTTGCGCCGTTACCCCGTTTACCTCTCGACCAAGAACACGATCCTTAAAGTCTATGACGGACTGTTCAAGGATGTGTTCCAGGAAATCTTCGACCGCGAGTTCCGCGCCGAATACACGCGCCTCGGCCTCACCTATGAGCACCGGCTGATCGACGACATGGTTGCAAGCGCGCTGAAATGGTCCGGCGGCTACGTGTGGGCGTGCAAGAACTATGATGGCGACGTGCAGAGCGATACCGTCGCCCAGGGTTTCGGCAGTCTCGGCCTAATGACCAGCGTGCTGATGAGCCCCGACGGCAAGACGATCGAAAGCGAGGCGGCGCACGGGACGGTGACGCGCCATTACCGCGAACACCAGAAAGGACGCGAAACCTCCACCAACCCGATCGCGTCGATTTTCGCCTGGACGCGCGGGCTCGGCTATCGCGGCCGGCTGGACGGCACGCCCGACCTTATCCGTTTTGCGGAAACTTTGGAGCGCGTTTGCATCGAGACGGTCGAATCCGGCGCGATGACCAAGGATCTCGCCGTACTGGTCGGGCCTGATCAGCCCTGGCTGAACACGCAGGCCTTTCTTGAGAGGATCGATGGCAATCTCGGCGCGGCGCTCGCTGCGCAGAGCACGAAGGAGATTGCGAGCGCGGGCTAGACCCGGGCGTGCTAGACGGGCGCGCGCGCTTCGCGCCGCATGGGCGGTAGAAAGACGGCAAGCAAGCCGATCAGCGGCAAAAACGCGCAAATGTGATACACGAAAAAGATGCTGGTATGGTCGGCGAGTTCGCCGAGCAGCGCCGCGCCGAGGCCGCCCATCCCGAACGCAAAGCCGAAGAACAGACCCGCAATCGTGCCGACGCGTCCCGGCACCAGTTCCTGCGCATAAACGACAATCGCGGAGAAGGCGGAGGAGAGGATCAGCCCGATCACGACCGTGAGCACGCCCGTCCACATCAGACCGACATAGGGCAGCATCGCCGTGAACGGAAAAACGCCGAGGATGGAAAACCAGATCACGTATTTGCGGCCGAACCGGTCGCCGATCGGGCCGCCGAGCACCGTCCCAATCGCGACGGCGGCCAAGAACACGAACAGGTGGATCTGCGCGCTGGCGACCGAAACGTGGAACTTCTGGATGAGGTAGAAGGTGAGATAGGTGTTCAGGCTCGCCAAGTAGAAATACTTGGAGAAGATCAGCGCGCCCAGGATCGCCAGCGAGATCGCGATCTTGCGCCGGGACAAGCCGGGCTTGACGCTCACCTCGGTTTTTCCGGACGCCCTGGCGGAGGTGAGGCGCCGGCTATACCAGACGCCGACGACCGTCAGCAGGGCGATGCCGAGCAACGCGACCACGGAGAACCAGGCGATGCTGCCCTGGCCATGCGGTAGCACGATAAAGGCGGCAAGCAGCGGCCCGACCGCCGCCCCGCCATTGCCGCCGACCTGAAACAAGGATTGCGCGAGCCCGTGTCGCCCGCCGGACGCCATGCGGGCCACCCGGGACGATTCCGGGTGGAACACCGAGGAGCCGAGGCCGATCAGGGCAGCAGCCAGCAGCAGCGAGCCGTAGGTCGGCGCCACGGAGAGCAGCAGCAGCCCAACCAGCGTCGCCACCATGCCGAGCGGCAGCGAGTAGGGGAGCGGCCGGCGATCCGTATAGGTGCCGACCACCGGCTGGAGCAGCGAGGCGGTGAGCTGGAAGGCGAGCGTGAGCAGGCCGATCTGCCCGAAATCGAGCGCGAAGTTCTGCTTCAAAATCGGATAGATCGCCGGCAGCAGCGATTGCACGAGGTCGTTCAGGAAGTGACCAAGGCTGACCGCGCCGATGATGGCGAACGCCGTTCCGCCGGTCTTTGCGGCGGGATTGGCGAGCATATCGGTGTCGGTTCGGACTGCCACGCTCTTGGTCCTCGCGATCGCACTCTCCGAAATAAGGGCGGCCGTGATCCGAGATCCAGCCGAACGATGCCGCCTTCATGGCATGGCAGCCTCCCGGCGTCGCGCCGGGCGTGGATCGTTGGGGTCGATGCGGCGCGGGACGGAGCTAGGCGGCGGAGGTTTGCCTTCGCCAGGGCGCATCCGGGAAGCTGGCGTTCTCGCGGCGACGATACGCATCAACGAGATCGAGCACGGCGTGGTCGTCGAACTTGCGAGCGAACCAGGCACCGCTCGCCATCACCTCGGGCAGGCGGTCCGCGGTCAGAACACTCGGGTGCGAGCTGCGGGGCTGCCAGTACGTATAATGGATGGCGGCGTTGATGAGCTCATGGCGATGGGGAGAATTGGCGAGGATCGTTTGGAAGATCATCTCATCCGGCACAAACGTGCTGGAGAAGAAGCGCAGCACGCGCGGATGGGAGCGCAGGAATGCGGTCGCATACGCCGCGCAGGATCGCGACAGGCACCAGTAGCTCGCACCGCCATGCGGGTCCAGGCCGAGCGGCGGCTTGCGCTTCCAGAGCCCGACCGAACGCGGCGGAACGCGCCGGCCGAACCGGAAGTAAAATCGCTCCAAGCGTCGGTAGCCGCCTCGTTCCCATCCCAACCAGGCGGTTTTCGGAAAGGCTTCAAATTCGAGCAAGGACCGGCCGTCGAGCGCCGCCAGTTCCTTCTCGATCTCGGCGGGCGGTTTGAGCGGGTAGCATTGGCCTGTCAGCAGGCAGGCGTGGCTGGACGACGTTTCGAGAAACCACGCCAGTCCTTCGAGGCTGGCCCGGACATGGCCGAACAGGCCCCAGTGGCAGACATGACGGCGGAGAAACGTGACGTTCGGCAAATCGCGCAGTCCGCTCCGGACGGTTTCGAACATGTCGGATTTGCGGTCGATATGAATGGCGACGGGGCTCGTCCCGAGCGACCGCACGAGCCGGCTCACAAGGTCGGGCCGTTGATGCGCGCAGATGATGTACGCAGCCTGCACCCGGGTGCCTCCGGGAGATGATGGTCTGTGAAAAAGAGTAACGATACGAGGAGAAAATGGCGTCCCGTAGGGGATTCGAACCCCTGTTACCGCCGTGAGAGGGCGGTGTCCTGGGCCTCTAGACGAACGGGACATCCGGGCCGGGCGCCGGGTTCTAGGCCAGGGCGACGGTGAGTTCAAGCCGCCGCACGCCCGGTCTCCCCTAGCGCGAAGGCACGGCGCCGGGCGCGGCGGACAGGGCGACGCGGCCAGTCACGGCTCCGGTGTGCGGATCGACGAGCACGATGCGGTCGGCGCCGCCGCCTTGCAGCCAGAGCGCCAGCCGGTCCCCGGCGCCGGCGAGGGCCGTCAACCGCGTGCCGTCCGGTTCGGCCAAAGCGCGCGCGAACGGGGGCGCGGCCCCGGCGCCCGACAGGCGGCGCGCGATCAGTACGCCGAGGGCGGCTGTCGCCACGATGATCGCGACCCCCATCGCGACCGTCAGAATCTTCAACGCCCGCATGACGCGCCGGCCTCCCGCTCCACCCGGAACCGCTCTAGGACGTCGCGGATGGATGAGAAACCCGCATCCGCCCCTTCCCTGGCCGCGGAAACGGTTTCCGTGCTGGTCACGCCGGAATTCGCGGGCGAGCGGCTCGACCGCTTCCTTGCGGCGCAGCTCGGCGGGCTGTCGCGGTCCCGCATAAAGTCCCTGATCGTCGGCGGCCTCGCCAGCAGGGGCGGCGCCGTCACGCGCGAGCCCGCCGAAGCGGTCCAGCCCGGGCAGCGATACGAGCTGCGCATCCCGGCGCCGGTCCCGGCGACGCCCGAGCCGCAGGCAATCGCGCTGGCGATCCTCCACGAGGACGCGGAGCTGATCGTGCTCGACAAGCCCGCCGGCCTCGTGGTGCATCCCGCCCCCGGCAATGAAGACCGCACGCTGGTCAACGCGCTGCTCGCGCATTGCGGCGAAAGCCTGCCCGGGATCGGCGGCGAGCGCCGGCCGGGCATCGTCCACCGGCTCGACAAGGACACGTCGGGCGTGATGGTGGTCGCCAAGACCGAACGGGCGCTGCGGGATTTGTCGGCGGCCTTCGCATCGCGAGACCTCGATCGCGCCTATTTGGCGATGGCCTGGGGGCTGCCGGCGCCCGCCTTCGGCGAGATCGAGGGTGCGATCGGACGCGATCCGCGCGACCGCAAGCGGATGGCGATCGTCGCCAGGGGCCGCCCTGCCCTCACCCGCTACACGACCCGGCGCAGTTGGGGAGCGGCGGTTTCGCTGCTCGAATGCCGGCTGGCGACCGGGCGAACCCATCAGATCCGGGTGCATTTCGCGTCCCGGGGTCACCCGCTGGTTGGCGACCCCGTTTACCTGCGGCGCACGCCCGCCGCCGCCCGTCTGCTGCCGCCCGCCTCACGGCGGGTGCTGCTCGACTTTCCCCGCCAGGCGCTGCACGCAGCCTCCTTGCGCTTCCGTCATCCGGCGACCGGGACGGTGATGGCGTTCGAGACCCCGCCGCCCGCCGACATGGCCGGCTTGCTCCAGGCGCTTGATCGCGGAACTTGACGCGGCCAACGGAGCTTTGACAGGACCAATTTTGTCCTATATAAGGTCGGTTAATGCCGTGGGTGGATGCCCTACGTCTGCCGCACCGTCCGGTGACCCGTCGCCAACACGGGATGCGTCGCCGGGACGTGAAGTGCTCTCCTGCATCCTGACCGCCAAACGTCGAAACCGGCCGGACGCTACGCCGTAAGGGTAGGGTTATGTCCGCCGCGCAGGCGAAAGGAGCCGTGACTTGGCCTCTGCCGTCATCAACGTCGCCCCCGAGGGCAATCTCTCCCGCTACTTGCAGGAGATCCGTAAGTTCCCGATGCTCACTCCGGAGGAGGAGCTGTCGTTGTCCCACCGCTGGCGGGATCACGAGGATATGGAGGCGGCGCACAAGCTTGTCACCTCCCATTTGCGTCTGGTTGCAAAGATCGCCATGGGCTATCGCGGCTACGGCCTGCCGGTGGGCGAGCTGATCAGCGAAGGCAATGTCGGCATGATGCAAGCCGTGAAGCGGTTCGATCCGGACCGCGGCTTCCGGCTCGCGACCTATGCCATGTGGTGGATCCGGGCGGCGATCCAGGAATACATCCTGCACAGCTGGTCGCTCGTGAAGATGGGCACCACCGCCGCTCAGAAGAAGCTGTTCTTCAATCTGCGCCGGTTGAAGGGTCAGATGCAGGCGATCGAGGATGGCGACCTGCATCCCGACCAGGTCGCGAAGATCGCCAAGATGCTGGCCGTGCCCGAGCAGGACGTGGTCAGCATGAACCGCCGGCTGGCAGCGCCGGACCACAGCCTGAACGCGCCCGTCCGTTCCGACAGCGAGGGTGAGTGGCAGGATTGGCTGGTCGACGAGGCCGAAAGCCAGGAGACCATGGTCGCCGACCGCGAGGAGCTGTCCGGCCGCAAGGCGCTGCTGTCCGGCGCGTTGAAGTCGCTCAACGACCGCGAGCGGCACATCCTGATCGAACGGCGGCTGAAGGATAACCCGACGACGCTCGAGGATCTGTCGCAGCAATACGGCATCTCCCGCGAACGCGTCCGGCAAATCGAGGTGCGCGCCTTCGAGAAGCTGCAAAAGGCCCTGATGAGCCTCGCCGGCGAACGGCGGCTGTTGCCGGCGCACTGACCCAAACTCTCTCCTCCGCGGGAGAGGGAAAGGCGCGAAGCGCCAGGGTAAGGGCACGACTGAACGCTTAGACCACGTGCCCTCACCCTCCCAGTCTACGGCTGGGCCCCTCCCTCTCCCGAAATGGGAGAGGGGTCTCC
>JAFAXA010000206.1 GCA_019241425.1 Acetobacteraceae bacterium
GGCTCGCCATGAGCCGGTCGGCGATGTCCCGCGCTCCCGCGACGTTGTGGTCCTCCTTCTCGGGCAGCACGCAACCGAGCGCCGAGACGGCGGTGCGCATCACGTCCATCGGATGCGTCGCCGCCGGCAGCGTTTCCAGCACCCGACACACCGGCGCGGGAACGCCGCGCAGCGCGCGCAGCTTCGTCTTGTACGCGGTGAGTTCGGCCCGGTTCGGCAGCCGCTCATGGACCAGCAGGTGGGCGATCTCCTCGAACTCGGCGTGTTCGGCGATGTCGAGAATGTCGTAGCCGCGATAGTGCAGGTCGTTGCCCGTGCGTCCCACCGTGCAGAGGGCGGTGTTGCCCGCCGTTATCCCGGACAGGGCGACCGACTTCTTGGGCCGGGGGATCGTCTGCTGTTCATTCATGCCGTGTCTCCATCGTCAGCCGGGCAGGCCACCGGGGCGGATTGCGCCGGTGGTTCTTTGGATGCGAACATTGCGAAGGCCGGCCGCACCTCCAAGGCCAGTTTCTGCGTTTTCGAGCCAAGGAGGGGCACCGGATTTGCGAGGATTGCAAATGGCCGCTCGCTCTCCCAAGCTGTTCGCCGGCACAAGGTTGCGCCTGCTCCGGGAAAAATCCGGTTTAAGCCAAGCTGCGCTGGCGCGCTCGGTCGGTCTCTCGCCCAGCTATCTGAACCAGATCGAGCATGACGAGCGGCCGCTTCCCGGCCGGGTCATGCACCGGCTTTGCGCGCTCTTCGCCGTCGGCCCGGGTCATTTCGGCGACGCCGAGATGTTGCGTGGCGCGCATGATCTCCGGGAGGTCACGGCGGATCCCATGTTCGGCGGCACCGCCGTCGCGGCGGAGGAGGTGCATGCGGCCGTGCAGGCGGCCCCCGAAGTGGCGCGGCGCTTTCTTTCCCTCTACCGCGCTTATCGCGCACAAGCGGAGGAATTGGCGGCGCTTCGGGAAACCGGCGCCGCAGGGGCCGTTGCGGGCGGTCCGGCCGCGGCTGCGGCGCCGTACGACGAGGTGCGCGACTGGGTGCAGTCGCACCGAAACCATTTCGATGCGCTGGACCGGTCGGCGGAAGACCTGTTTGACAGAGCGACGTTTGCCCCGGCGACGCTTCGCGAGGATTTGGCGCGGCGGTTGCGCGCCAAGCACGGCATCACGGTCGCCGATGACGCGTCCCTGCTCGAAGAAGGATCGGTGTGGCGACTGGAGCGCGGGGCGAAGCGGCTTCTGCTCGCACAGGGCACGCCGTGGGAAAGCCGCGTTTTCTGGATGGCGCACATTCTCGGGCAGCTTGAGTATGGCCCGCTCATCGACCGCGAGGTGCGGCGAGCGTCGCTCTCGACGGAAGAAGCGCGTTCGCTGGCGCGCGTCGGCCTCGCCAACTACTTCGCGGGCGCCTTGATGATGCCGTATCGCCGCTTTCTCACCGCCGCGCAGGAGACGCTCTACGATGTCGAGCGCCTGCAAAGCCGCTTCAACGCCAGCTTCGAGCAGATCTGCCACCGGCTGAGCACGATGCAGCGCCCCGGCCTGCCCGGTATCCCGTTCTTCTTCGTCAAGACGGATATCGCGGGAAATGTGCTGAAGCGCAGCAGCGCGACGCGGTTTCAGTTCGCGCGTTTCGGCGGACCCTGCCCGCTGTGGAATGTCTATCGCGCCTTCGCCAGCCCGGGACAGATCCTCGTGCAGCTCGCGACCACGCCGGATGACGTGACGTATGTGAATGTCGCGCGCACGGTCAGCGGCACGGGCGGCTTCTACCTGTCGCGGCCGCGTTCGGTCGCCGTGGTGCTCGGCTGCGAGGTGCAGTACGCGACCCAGACGGTGTACGCGGCCGGCCTCGACCTCCATAGTCTGCAAGCGGCGGTGCCGATCGGACCGGGCTGCCGGGCCTGCGAAAGAAGCGGCTGCCGCCACCGCGCCGTTCCGCCGGTCGGGCGCGCGCTGGACGTCGGCACCGGCGAACGCGGCGTCGTTCCCTATCGCATCCGGGCCCTGGGCTGACATTCGGCGCCCGCCCGTTCGTGCGACGAGCGCATCCGGTCGCGACGACGGGCTCGCCGGTAGCGGAGGAGGGCGTTGCCGAGCACCGCGACCCAGGACGAGCTTTCCGGCTCGGTCACTTGTTGCAGCGCGCGGGCGTAGTCGAGCACGAGACCGGGCGTCCAGGTCATCGTGTTGGCCCGCCGGCGCAACACCGTTGCGAGATAGAGTTCTGGATGGAGAACAAGCCGCAGGATGGGCGGGAAGTCGACGTCGCGGCTCAGAATGCCTTCGAGCGCCGCCTCCAGCGCCATCGCGACCACGATCGAACAGTTGCGATTGGTCAGATTGTACGTCGGGTCCTGCTGATAGGCGTTCCAGAACGCCCGCAGCCGGTCTGCGTCGAATCTGCGGAACACGACTTTGGCCGTCGATTCGCACCAATCGTCTGCTTCGAAGCGGTATGATGGCAGGAAGCGTCCCGGAACGTCGTTCTGCTTGCCGGCATGGATCGCTTGCCGGAACTCGCTCGCGGTACGGTCCTGCTCGGCGGCGCGGTAGTGGCTGATGTAAAGATCGGGCGGCATCTCCAGCGCCGTGTGCCCGGTGGCGACCGATCCCGTCTTGTCGACGGACGCGACGTAACGATCGAGTAGCGGACGGCGCAGCGGTTCGGCCTGCGACGCGAGCGGCGTCCATACATGCACGATCAACACCGGGTCGGGAATTGGCGCCCGGTCGTCGCCGTCCAGCCGTTGCGGGACGGAGACCGGCGACTGCCAGCCGCGACGCTGACCGAATAACGGCAGGGAGGTGATCGGGGCGTGCGGCGGCAGCCCCCGCAACAGGAGTGCGGAGCGGATCACCGACCAGCTCGACAGCATCATGGCGACGCCGACGCAGAACGGCACGGTCGCCTCGTAGGAGACCGGCCAGGGCGTGAATGCAAGCACCGCCAGCACGATCTCGATCGCGCTGCCGAACAGTGCCGCCTGCCAGCCCGGGAAGCGCACGAGCAGGGTGGCGACGATCCTGATCACGCCGTCTACCAGGAGGGCGGCGCCGAACAGAATGCTGATGAGCACGACGTTCCGGAACGGCGTGTCGACGATCATCAGCCCCGGCACGACGAAAGCGAGCGCGCGCGTGACCCGCAGCGGGCCGGTGGCGTGGGCGAGCAGGCCGAGCACCAGGGTCGCCAGGCCCTCGAACACCAGTAGCAGCCCGAGCGTGTGCATGGTGACGTTCTGCACGCCGTCCAGCGGGTCAATCAGAATGCCGAGGCCGAGCGCGCCCCAGATCGCGCCGATCGCTGCCAAGGTGAGCCAGTGGCGTTGCGCGGCCTGAACGCCCACCAGGAGAAGCGCGAGCTGGATCATGCGGGCAATGGCGCCTTTCCGGCACATATACCGAACGGGGCATTGTTGCAGACGGTCACAGTGCTGCCAATTCGCTAGTCAAACCGGAGGACATCGCGGTGGTAGACATTCCTTACCGGACGGCGCTG
>JAFAXA010000064.1 GCA_019241425.1 Acetobacteraceae bacterium
GCCCTCGCGATCGCCGCCCCGCCTCAGCGGAATCCTGGAAAGCTCGCTTTATGTGGCCGATCTCGAGCGCTCGGTCGCATTCTACACGGGGGTCGTCGGCTGCGAGTTGTTCCTGCAAGACGAGCGGATGTGCGCGCTGGGCGTTGCGCCGGGCCAGGTGCTGCTGTTGTTCCGCAAGGGCGGTTCGGCGACGCCGACCGAGGCGGCAGGCGGCATCATCCCGGCCCATGACGGCGACGGGCAGCTTCACCTCTGCTTTTCCGCCCCGGCGAGCGAACGCGCGGCCTGGTGCGCGCAGTTGGAGGCGCACGGCGTCGCAATCGAGAGCGATCTCCGCTGGCCGCATGGCGGCCGCAGCCTCTACTTCCGCGACCCGGATGGTCACGCGATCGAGATTGCGACGCCTGGATTGTGGCCGAACTACTGAACCCGGAACCGCCCAGCCCGGTCGCGGCGTTAGCAACCGGTGCCCGCGAGGAGATTGCCGCCATGCCGGAGCTTGCCCTGTCCGATCCGCCGACACCGGCGCCCGGTCCGATCCCTCCCGGCCCGGACCCCGACGGGCCGATTCCGGTCGAAGATCCGCCCGGGCCGGTGCCGGTGCCGCCCGACCCGGGCGATCCGCCGATGCGGGTCACGCCCGGGCCGCTTTAGAGAGGCCGACGGAGGCTGGGGCTGGTGCCATGCGACGGCACCGGCTAAGTCCGCAGACTTTCCGACTGGCCGTGGCAAACGCGGCCGCAATCCCGCAGTCGTTTCCGGAGCCAGCTTTTGACCGAACGCCCGTTGTTTCCCGAACGGCGCTTCGCCGCGCTTGTGTTCGACATGGACGGCACGATCCTGACCTCGATCGCCGCCGCCGAGCGCGTGTGGACGAAATGGGCGACGCGCCACGGCGTCGATGTCGCGGCGTTTCTGCCGACCATCCATGGCGTGCAGGCGGTCGATACGATTAGCCGGCTCGGCCTGCCCGGCGTCGATCCGGCCGCCGAAGCCGATGAGATCACGCGGGAGGAGATCGTCGATGTCGCCGGCATCGACCCGATCCCCGGTGCGCCCGCGTTCCTGTCCTCGCTGCCGGCCGGGCGCTGGGGGGTGGTGACGTCCGCGACCCTGCCGCTCGCCAAGGCCCGGCTACAGGCGGCGGGGCTGCCGTTGCCGGCGATGTTGATCACCGCCGAGGAAGTGACGCGCGGCAAGCCCGCGCCGGATGGCTATCTCCTCGCCGCCGAACGGCTTGGCTGCCGCGCCGCCGATCTCTGCGTGTTCGAGGACGCGGCGGCCGGCATTCAATCCGCCGAGGCCGCCGGCGCGGCCGTTGCGGTGATCACGGCGACGCACCGGCACAAGGTCGAGACACCGCACCCGGTTCTCGCCAGCTATGCGGGACTGATCGCCCGGCTCGATCACGCGGGGCTGCTGCAACTGGTCCGGCGCTCAGACTGAGCGGGTTCCGGGCTCCGACGCCGCGATCTCGGGCGCGGGCTTCCGCTTGCCGAGGCGCTCCTCCAGCCGCTGAAGCACGACGAAGAAGGACGGCACAAACAGAACGGCGAGGCAGGTGGAGGCGATCATGCCGCTGAACACGCTGAGGCCGAGCGAAGCGCGGGCGTTGGCGCCGGCGCCGGTCGCGGTCAGCAGCGGCACCACGCCGAGGATGAAGGCGAATGACGTCATCAGGATCGGCCGGAACCGCATCCGGGCGGCGTTGACCGCGGCCTCGACCACGCCTTCGCCCTCCAGGATGCGCAGCTCCCGCGCCACCTCGACAATGAGGATTGCGTTCTTCGCCGCCAACGCGATCAGCAGCACCAACCCGATCTGGGTGTAGAGATTGTTCGCGAGTCCGAGGCTTGCGAGCGCCACGGCCGGACCGATCAGCGCCAGCGGCACGGCGAGCACGACGGAGAGCGGCGCGATCCAGCTCTCGTACTGGCCGGCAAGGCAAAGATAGACGAGCAGCAGGCCGAGACCGAACACATAGACGATCTGATTGCCGACGAGCTTTTCCTGATAGGACATCGCCGACCAGCTATAGCCGGTGCCCGGCGGCAGTACCTGATCGGCGACCTGCTGCATGACGCTGATCGCCTCACCGGAACTGAAACCCGGCGCCGGTCCGCCGACGATCGTCGAGGCAGGATACAGATTGTACAGCGTGACCAGCGACGGCCCGGTTGTTTCCGTGACGGAGGCGAGCGCGCCGATCGGCACCATCTGCCCGTCCTGGCTGCGCACATACAGCCGTTCGATGTCGGCGGGCCGCACGCGGTACTGCGACGCGGCTTGCACATAAACCTGGAAGGTGCGGCCGAATGCGTTGAACTGATTGACGTAGCTCGAACCGAGATAGGAGGCGAGCGTGGAAAACACGTCGCCGACCGCGACTTGCAGCGTCTCGGCCTTGGCGCGGTCCACCGCCACCTGCAATTGCGGCACGCCGGCGCGGAACGAGCTGGTCAGATGTTGCAGGCTGGATTGCGTGCTGCCGTCCTGCACGACGGCCTGCGTGATCGCCTGGAGCTTGCGGTAATCGAAGCTGCCGTTCCGCAACTCCAGCATCATGGTGAAGCCGGCGGCGTTGCCAATGCCTTGGATCGGCGGCGGGATCAGCACGAACCCGATCGCGTCCTGCATCCCGCCGAGACCCGCCATCAGCTTGCCGTAGATCGAACGGAGGTCTTCGTCCTTCCCGCGCTGACTCCAATCTTTCAGGATCACATAGGCGGCGGCGCCGTTCGCAAGCGAGGCGCTGTTGTCGAGCACCGAAATGCCGGCGATTTCGATCACCTGATCGACGCCGGGCGTCGCCCGGGCGATGCCGGTCGCCTCGTCCAATGCCCGTCGCGTCCGCTCCAGCGATGCGCCGTCGGGCAATTGCACGCCGATCACCACATAGCCCTGATCCTCGATCGGGATGAACGCGGTCGGCAGGCGGGCGACGCCCCAGATGCCGAGCCCGGCGCAGATCAGGGCGCACACGATCATCAGCAGGCTGCGGCGCGCCATGAAGCCGATCAAGCGCGTGTAGCCGCGTTCGAGCCCGCCATAGACGCGGTTGAAGCCGCGCGCGAACAGGTTGCGCTTTTCCGGCGGCTTCGGACGGCGCAGCCATAGCGCGCATTGGGTCGGCTTCAGCGTCGCCGCGTTGATCGCGCTGATCAGCGCGGTTGCGGCAATCACCAGCGCGAATTGCCGGTACATCTGGCCGGTGAGGCCGGGAAGGAAGGCGGCCGGAACGAAAACGGACATCAGCACGAGCGTGATGCCGATGACCGGCCCGAACAGCTCGCCCATCGCCTTCTCGGCTGCCGCCCGGCCGGGCATGCCGGCCTCGATGTACTTGGCGGCGCCCTCGACCACCACGATCGCGTCATCCACCACGATGCTGATCGCCAGCACGATCGCGAACAGCG
>JAFAXA010000281.1 GCA_019241425.1 Acetobacteraceae bacterium
TGGAGCTTTTCGCGGCAAAGCGGCATGCGGGTGCTGCCGATGGACGAGGTGCAGGACAAAGGCTGGCAATACGCGGTCGAAGAGGCGCGCCGCGTCGCCGGCAACGGTCCGCTTTATCTTTCATTCGACATCGACAGCCTCGATCCGTCGCAGGCGCCGGGAACCGGCACCCCGGAGGCAGGCGGCCTCACCATGCGCGAAGCGTTGCGCATCCTGCGCGGCCTGCGCGGCCTCGATTTCGTCGGCGCCGATCTGGTGGAGGTGGCGCCGTCCTTCGATCCCGGCACGTTGACGGCGTTCAACGGCGCATCGGTGCTGTTCGAGCTGTTGTGCCTGCTTGCCGAGGCCCGCGCAAAGCGCGCCTGACAAAAGGGAGCGACCCCATGCTGTCCGCCATCCACCCGCTGGTTGCGCTCGGCGTCTTCGCCTCCACGGCGGTCACGGACGCCGTTTACGTGCTGTTCAACGCGGCCGTCAGCAACCGGAGGCGCCTCTCCGCCGCCAATTGGAGTTGCCTTTGGTATCTCCTCTCGTCCTTCGCCGTCATCAGCTACACGCAGCAGGTGCTTTATGTGCTTTTCGCGGCGGCCGGCTCGTGGCTCGGCGCTTTCATATCGGTCACGTTCCTGACCCGGCGCCTGCCGCGCAAGCACCCGTCCCCGACCTCGGACTGAACGGGAACGCAAACGCCCGGGTCGTGTTGTGGCCCCATGCAGCAGCAGATCGAGACCGACATCCCCGCGCGCCTCGACCGGCTGCCGTGGAGCCGCTTTCATGTTCTCGTCGTGCTCGCGCTCGGTATTACCTGGGTGCTGGACGGGCTTGAGGTCACGATCGTCGGCTCGATCGGGCCGATGCTCCAGGACCAGCGAACGCTCGCACTCAGCGCTCAGGACATCGGCACGGTTGCCTCCTTCTACGTGGCGGGCGCGGTTATCGGCGCGGTCGGGTTCGGCTGGCTCACCGATCGTTTCGGACGCCGTCTCATCTTCAACGTCACGCTCGCGATCTATGTCGGCGGCGTGCTGCTGACCGCGTTCTCGTGGAATTTCTGGTCGTTCGCGCTGTTCCGCCTGATTACGGGGGCCGGGATCGGCGGCGAATACGCGGCCATCAACTCGGCGATCGACGAACTGATACCGGCGCGGCTGCGCGGCCGGATCGACCTGATGGTGAACGGCAGCTACTGGGCGGGCGCGGCGGCCGGAGCCGGCGCATCGCTGCTGTTGCTGAGCGGACGTTTCGTAAGCCCCGACCTCGGATGGCGACTCGGCTTCGGCGTCGGCGCCGTGCTCGGCCTCATCATCCTGTATCTGCGCCGCTTCGTGCCGGAAAGCCCGCGCTGGCTGGTGACGCATGGGCGCGAGCGCGAAGCGGAACAAACGGTCGGCGAGATCGAACAGCGAACTGAGCACGGGTCCTCAGAGAAGCTGCCGGAACCGGAGGGACGGCTTACCATCCATCCGCGCAAGGTGTTCGGCTTCGGCCTGATCTTCCGGGCCATGCTGGGCAAGCACCGCGCGCGCAGCGTGCTCGCCTTGGTTCTGATGTCGGCGCAAGCGTTTCTGTTCAACGCGGTGTTCTTCACCTACGGCCTGGTGTTGTCCCGGTTCTACCAGGTGCCGGATGCAGAAGCCGGCCTCTACATCCTGCCGCTGACGCTCGGCAATTTCTGCGGGCCGGTGCTGCTCGGCCACCTGTTCGATACGGTCGGTCGCCGCAAGATGATCGCGGGCACGTTCGCGCTCTCGGGCGTGCTGCTGACCGCGACCGCCATCGCCTTCGGGTCCGGTGCGCTCACCGCCTGGACACAGACGATTTGCTGGATCGTCATCTTCTTCTTCGCGTCCGCCGCCGCCAGTTCGGCCTATCTCACGGCGAGCGAGATTTTCCCGCTGGAAACCCGTGCGCTCGCGATCGCGGTGTTCTACGCACTCGGCACGCTGCTCGGCGGCGTGTTCGCGCCCACGCTGTTCGGCTATCTGATCGGCTCCGGCAGCGAGTGGGCGGTCAGCGCCGGCTATATTGCGAGCGCCGTGCTGATGCTCGTCGCCGCCGGCGTGGAGCTGAAGCTCGGCGTGGACGCGGAAGGAAAATCGCTGGAAGCCATCGCCGAGCCGCTTTCGAGCTGAGGGAAATGGTTGCCCTCAGCCGCCCGGCGGCGTTAGCTGCCGCGATGACCCGCACCCACCATGAGTTTGTGTCCGACCACTATAGCCCGCGTGCATCCGCCTATCTCACGAGCGCGGTGCACGCTTCGGGCGCCGATCTCGATGCGATCGAGGCGGTGGTGCGGCGCGCGACCGGCGCGCAGGTGCTCGATCTCGGGTGCGGCGGCGGCCACGTCTCCTACCGGGTCGCCCCGCATGTGCGTCAGGTCGTCGCCGTCGACCTGTCGGAGGCGATGTTGGCGGAGGTCGCCCAGACCGCCGCGGCGCGCGGGCTATCCAACGTCGCCGTGCAGCAATCGCCAGCCGAAGCGTTGCCCTTTCCGGACGCGCATTTCGACATCGTGCTGTCGCGATTCAGTTGCCATCACTGGCATGGCTGGGAGGCGGGCCTGCGCGAAGCCGCCCGCGTTTTGAAACCGGGCGGCAAGGCGGTGTTTGCCGACAGCATCGCGGCGGCGGATCCGCTGATCGACACCCATCTTCAGGCGATCGAGTTGCTGCGGGACGTATCGCACGTACGCAACTACACGGCCGCGGAGTGGGCGGCGGCTTTGGGGCGGGCCGGTTTCGCGATCACCGCCTGGGGGGCGCGGCGGCTACGCATGGAGTTCCCGGTCTGGATCGCCCGCACCGGCACGAGCGACGTGCACGCGGCGGCGATCCGCTCGTTGCAGGCGGGAGCCTCACCGGAGGTGCGCGAATATCTCGCGATCGGCGACGACGGCAGTTTCGATATCGAGGAAGTCATCATCGAAACCGCGCGAACCGCTGGATAAACGGCCGCTCGCGTAGGCCCATTGCCGGAACCCGCAACAGGCGCGCACGCGCCTACTTCTTCTTCAGTTCGTCCGGCCTGTGGATCGCTTCCTTGCCGCTTTTGGCGCTCTTCACCTTGTATTGCGGATCGTCTTTGCTCGCCTTGGCGACATGGCCCTTCACGCGCTCGGTGCCGGTGACATTCTTCTCCACCGTGCCGTGCGTCTCGCCTTGCGATGTGTTCCAGCTCACCTTGTCGCCGGGCTTCAGCGTCTTCGCCACCGTCAGTGCTCCTCCTGCTTGAACGGCGACTCGGCCGCGAGCGCCGCCGCCTCGTCGCGAATGGCCGGCCTCTCCTCGTCAAGGAATCGTGCCACCGCGCGGCGCAATCCGGGATGCGCGATCCAATGCGCCGAATGGGTGATCTGCGGGAGATAGCCGCGCTGGATTTTGTGCCGCCCCTGCGCGCCCGCCTCCACGCTCTTCAGCCCGTGTGCGATGGCGTAGTCGATGGCGCGATAGTAGCAGAGTTCGAAATGCAGGAACGGCCAATCGCCGGTGCTGCCCCAGTTGCGGCCGTAGAGCGTGTCCGTCCCGGCCAGATTGAGCGCGCCCGCGACCGCGCGGCCTGATGGGTCTTCCGCAAGCATCAGCACCACGCGCTCGCCCAGGCGCTCGCCGAGCATCGTGAAAAACCGGCGGGTCAAATAGGCGGAGCCCCATTTGCGGTCAACGGTCGAGGTGTAGAAGCGGAAAAATGCGTCCCAGTGTCCCTTGCTGATTTCGGGACCGGTCAATGTCCGAAACACCAAGCCCGACGCGTTGGCGTCCCGCCGTTCGCGGCGCAACGTCTTGCGCTTGCGCGACGAAAGCGCGCCGAGAAACGCATCGAAATCGTTGTACCCGGCATTTTCCCAATGAAACTGCATGCCGGTCCGGTGCAGCCAGCCGCACTCCGTCAGCGCGCCCGCTTCCGCTTCCTCGCAGAATGTGACGTGAACCGATGAGAACTTCAGCTCCTGACAGGCCTGCGCGAGGCACTGTCCGAGCACCGCCGGGGTCACGCCGCTGCCCGGCCGCCGCAGCAAGCGCGGCCCGGGCACGGGACTGAACGGGACGGCGACTTGCAGCTTCGGATAATACCGGCCGCCGGCGCGTTCGAGCGCATCCGCCCAGCCGTGATCGAACACGTATTCGCCGTAACTGTGCGACTTCGCGTAAGCCGGGGCGACCGCCAGCACGTCGCCGGCAGGCGAGCGCAGCGCCATATGTTGCGGCAGCCAGCCGGTGCGCGCGGACGCCGAGCCGCTGTCTTCGAGCGTGCTCAGAAACCCATAGCTGACGAAGGGATTGTCCGGTCCCGCGCACGCATTCCAATCGGCCGGACCGATCTCCGCGATTCGCGCGTGCAGGGTAAGCGTGAGCGTCGCGTCGCCATCGGGCATCCGGCGAGCATATAGGCCCACCGCCGCCGGGCGGAAGGAGCGGCCGTCAGGCGATCTGCGCCACCGCCTCCACTTCCACCGCCGCGCCTGCCGGCAAGGAGACAACCCCGACCGTGCTGCGGGCGTGCCGTCCCGCCTCGCCGAACACCGCGACCGCGAGATCGGAGGCCCCGTTCATTACCAGCGCGTGCTGGGCGAAGGAGGGCGTGGAAGCGACGAAGCCGCGCAGGTGAACGATCCGGGTCACGCGATCGAGGTCGCCGGCGCAGGCCGCTTTCAATTGCGCCAGAACATTCAGAAAGCAGATGCGCGCCGCCCGCTGCCCTTCCTCGACGGTCAGCGTGTCCCCCAAGGTGCCGACGATCGCGACCGTGCCGTCCACCACCGGCAACTGGCCGGACAGCGTCACGAAACCCGGCGTCACCACGTAGCCCACATAGTTGGCGATCGGCGCCGCCGGGGTCGGAAGGCTGAGGCCGAGAGCTGTCAGTTTCTGGTCGATGAGGCCTGCCATGTTGCCCCTCCCTGATGCGGATGGTCTGTCACTGCCCGACCAGCCGCAGCGCGCGGCCGCGCGGCCGGGAGTCCGCCGCGTCGGGCAGGCCCAACGGCAGTTCCATCGGGCGTGCGGGCGCTTGCGCAGCCTCGTCCGGCTCGGCCGGCGGCAAGGGGTGGCCGGGCAGATAGGTCGCCGCCAAGGTGCGCGCCACGTAATCGAGCAGCGATGTCGCGGATGTCACGGCGGGGTCGCCTTCGACGGCGCCGGCTGGTCCGAACCGAAGTCCGGCAAAGGCGTCGGCGAACTCGCTGAGAGGCACCCCATGTTGCAGGCCGATGCTGACGGCCTGCGAAAGACCCTCGGCCAGCCCGCGCGCGACCGCCCCCTCTTTCGGCAACACGATCGCGACCTCGCCCAGTCGGCCGTCCTCGTACTCTCCGGTGCGTAGGAAGACCTTGTGGCCGCCGACCGTCGCCCGCTGGGTGATGCCGGTATGCCTCGACGGCAATTCGCTGCATACGGCGCGGGGCGCCGCTCTCGCCTCCAATGTGACGGGACGCGGCGGCAGGGCGTGCAGGAACGGCGCGATCGCGTCGTGCATGGCGGCGTGCGCGATCCGGCCGGCGACCGGCAGCGGCGTCTCGCCGGCCAGAATGGCGGCCAGCGCCGCTTCGGCCGGCCGGCCCCGTGCAGCAAGCAGGGCGCGGCTGGCGCGGGTCAGGCACCCCTCCGGCGAGACCGCGGCGAAACCCGGGGCGATGCCGCCCGTCTCGGCGCCGAGCAGCGCGTCCACAGCCCCGGCGCGTCGGATCGCCGTGGTCGCCGCATGCAGCGCTCGGCCCGCGCTCGCCGCCTCCCGGGCGGCACCGATGCGGGCGGCGAGCCAGTCCGGCGCGTCCGGCGGCGCGGGCAAGGCGAGGACCGGATCGCCGCCGCCGAGGATGGACGCCCAACGGACGGACGCAGCGTCCGCCCGAGCCCGCAACAGGGCCGCGAGCCCCGCGCCGGTCGCGCGTGCGGGCGCGCTGTCATAGTCGAGCCCAAGGCACGCGAGCAGTCCGGCAAGGTCCGTCATGCCGACCGCGATTCGCCGGGACTCGGGGTCATGCAGCGTCAGCGCCGCGACGGCCGTTTCCACCGCCGCCTCGAAAGCATCGCCGTCGAACCAGCCGCCGGGCTCCACGAAGGCCGGCAGATGGAGCACGAAGGCGAGATCGCCGTGCGCGCGGTGCTCGTGACGCCAGATCGCCTCGCCGGGCGCGCCTTGGCGCAGCCGGAGCAGCGTCCGCAGCTGCCGGCCGATGCCGTGCTCAACCGGCGCGATTCGTGCGGCGGCCGCCTCGATCCGCGCGATCCACCCTTCCGCCGCGTGCCGAAGGTCGGCGGCGCCGGGCTCCGGCGCGAGCGCCGCGAGCGCCCCCGCCGCCCCGTCCTCCCAGGATGCGGGCAGGATCACCGGCCGCGTCGGGCCATCCGGGTCACCGGCCGCGGTGACCTGCCGCATTCGAACGCCGTGCCAATCCCGATGCATTCGCATGGCGTGATGGTAGGAGGCGCCCGTTCGCGAGGGAAGCTCTATCTAGCGGCAATATCGGTCGATCGACACAATATCCTGTGGGCGAAACTGCCGGTGGACCGAAACGCCCACCCCGCCTATACCCGGCCACATGAACATCGGCACGCGGATCTTCACCATGCTGTATGGGCGCCGGGTCGGTGCCGATGCAGATGGAAACGTCTACTACGAGGCGCGGCGGCTGCGGCGTTTCAGCGGCCAGTCACGGCGCTGGGTGGCTTACCGGGGGGCGGCCGAGCCCTCGCGCATTCCGGCCGAATGGCACGCCTGGTTGCACTACACGACGAATGCCCCGATCCCCGAGACGGCCCGGCAGCCTTGGCAGAAGCCGCATCAGATGAACCTGACCGGCACGCCGGCAAGCTATCGTCCGCCTGGCCATGACTATCGCGGCGGCCATCGCGCGGCGGCATCAGGCGACTACGAAGCCTGGACGCCCGGTAGCTGAGGCGGCCCATCATGGCGCGGAGAAACGCGGCCGAGGTCGTGACCGGCGCGATAGTGCTCGTGGTCGCCGGCGGCTTCCTGACCTATGCGGTGGGACATTCGGGACGGTCGATCGCCGCCGGCTACCCGCTGCACGCCAATTTCGACAATATCTCGGGCCTGTCGGTCGGCTCGGACGTGCGGATCGGCGGCGTCAAGGTGGGCTCGGTCACCGATCAGCGCATCAACCCGCAAAACTACCTCGCCGAGGTGACCCTGGCGGTTAACAACGACATCAAGCTGCCGAAGGATTCGAGCGCCGAGGTCACGAGCGACGGTCTGCTCGGCGGCAAATACCTGGCGCTGTCGCCGGGTGGCGACGCGACGATGCTGCAACCGGGCGGCCTTATCACGGTCACCCAATCTTCGATCAGCATCGAGCAGTTGCTCGGCA
>JAFAXA010000092.1 GCA_019241425.1 Acetobacteraceae bacterium
AGCGATGCGATTCGATCTGATACACGAACACGGCGCGGTGTTCGCCGCCGTGCCCCGCCAGATCGCCTTGGCCGTCGCCGTCGATATTGAGCCGCCGCACGGCCCGCCGCCCCCGAACGGGCTCCTTCCAGATCGCGGTGTGGACCGTCCGTCCCTGCCACGGAACATCGCGCGGCAGCCCGACATTGAGGGACAGCAGACGCGCCGTCATGCGGTTCCGAGCGCCGCCGCGCCGAGACCCCGCTTGCAACGCCGACACAAATGCGACCGTCGGCATTCGGTGCTGCGCAAGGAAACCATCTCGTCGCTGTGCGGTCCCTCCACGGGCGCGCCAATTCCGCCAAGTTCTCTTAGCATGCTTCCGGAAAGCTGCCCTTCAAGCTGTCCCGCGCTTCCCTCAGGAGAAAATTCCAACGGTTTCCGCAGGCGACGCCGGGCGATAAGCTTGGCGACGTAAGGGAGGAAAGTAAAAATGAGTGTTGCGCGCGCGCGCTGGGCCGTCGCCCTCTGGGCGTGGTTGTTGCTGGCGGGGCCGGTGATGGCGGCCGAGGACGGGCTCAAGCTCGGCGTGCTGAACGACCTGACCGGCTCCTTTGCCGATCTCGGCGGCCGCGGCTCCATCCTCGCCACGCAAATGGCCGTGGAGGATTTCGGCGGCAAGGTGCTCGGCAAGCCGATCAGCATCATCTCGGCCGACAGCCAGAACAAGCCGGACATCGCCTCCGGCATCGCTCGCCGCTGGTTCGACGCCGAGGGTGTCGACGCGATCATCGACCCCGTGCCCTCCTCGGTCGCGCTCGCGGTCGAGGATCTGGCGCGCGAGCGCAATCGTATGGTGATCGTCACGTCCTCCGGGCTCGCCGAGGTCACCGGCAAGAGATGCGCGCCGACCACCTTCCAGTGGGCCTACGACACCGCGATCCTGGCGCGGGGCACGGCGGCGGCGATCGCCGACCAGCAGCCGGGGGCGAAGTGGTTTTTCGTCACCGCGGACGTCGCCTTCGGCCATTCGCTGGCCGAGGAAAGCAAGGCGGTGGTGCGCGCCCATGGCGGCTCCGTGCTCGGGGAAGCCGATCACCCCTATATCAACGCCGATTTCTCCGCCTTCCTGATCGAGGCGCGGGCTTCCGGCGCCGACATCGTCGCGCTGGCCAATTCCGGCGCCGACGCCACCAACTCCATCAAGCAGGCGGCCGAGTTCGGCATCGGCCGGCCGGAGCCGCGCCTCGTCGCCCTGCTCGCCTTCGTCACCGACATCTACTCGCTCGGCCTCGAAGCGACGCAAGGGCTGTACCTGACCGAGTCGTTCTACTGGGATCTCGACGACGCCACCCGCGCCTGGTCGCGCCGCTTCGCGTCCCGCTTCGGCGGCAAGATGCCGTCCATGGCGCAGGCCGCCGCTTATAGCGGCGTCACCCACTACCTGAAGGCGATCGCCGCCGCGGGGACCACGGACGCCGGGATCGTCGCCGACAAGATGCGCGAAATGCCGATCGACGACTTCATGATGCATGGCGGCCGGGCGCGCATCGACGGTCGCGTCGTCCACGATTTCTACCTGTTTCAGGTGAAAACGCCGGCGGAATCGACCGGACCCTGGGACCTCTACAAGCTGGTGCGCCGCATCCCGGCCGACGAAATCACCCCGGCGCCGAAGAGCACCGGCTGCCCGCGCTGACGGAGAAACCCATGCAAGCGGACATCCTGATCGTCGGCGCCGGGCCGACCGGGCTCGCCCTGGCGCTTTGGCTCACCAAGCTTGGTGTCACCCCCCGCATTATCGACAAAACCGCCGAGCCCGGCACCACCTCGCGCGCGCTCGCCGTGCAGGCGCGCACGCTCGAACTCTACCGGCAACTCGATCTGTCGGACGCGGTGATCGCGCGCGGGCACAAGGTGCCGGCGGTCAATCTGTGGGCGAGGGGTGAACGGGCGACGCGGCTTTCGTTTGAAACCATCGGCGGCACGCTGACGCCCTACGCCTTCCTCGAAATCTTCCCGCAAGACGAGCACGAGCGCCTGCTGGTCGCGCGCCTGGAGCAGCTCGGCGCGCGCGTGGAGCGGCGCACCGAACTCACCGGCTTCGAGGAGACGGGCGACGGCGTTCTCGCGCATCTGCGAACGCCGGACGGCAAAGCGGAATCGTGCCGGTTCGCCTACATCGCCGGGTGCGACGGCGCGCGCTCGACCGTGCGCCACGTGCTCGGCACCGGCTTCGGCGGCGGCACCTACCGCCAGCTTTTCTATGTTGCCGACTTGGAGGCGAGCGGCCCGCCGGTCAACGGCGAACTGCATATCGACCTCGACGAGTCGGATTTTCTCGGGGTCTTCCCGCTGGCTAGAGAAGGCCACGCGCGCCTCGTCGGCACGGTCCGCGACGAGCGGGCCGACCGCGCCGACAGCCTGCAATTCGCGGATGTCAGCGGCCGCGCGATCGAGCATCTCAAGATCGAAGTCAAGGCGGTCAACTGGTTCTCGACCTACCATGTCCACCATCGGGTGGCCGACAATTTCCGCAAAGGTCGGGCCTTCCTGCTCGGCGACGCGGCCCATGTCCACAGCCCGGCCGGCGGCCAGGGCATGAACACCGGCATCGGCGATGCGATCAACCTCGCCTGGAAGCTCGCCTCCGTGCTGGCGGGCAGCGCGCCGGCCCGATTGCTGGACAGCTACGAAGCCGAACGGATCGGGTTCGCGCGGCAACTCGTCGCGACCACCGACCGGATGTTCAGCTTCGCGAGCGCGGAAGGCCGGCTCGCCGATATCGTGCGCACGCGGATCGCGCCGGCGGTGATGGCGCGGGCGGTCGCGTTCGGCGCGGTGCGGCGGTTCATGTTCCGCACCGTCTCGCAGACGGCGATCAACTACCGCAACGGCCCGCTCAGTCGCGGCAAGGCGGGCGGTGTGCAGGGCGGCGACCGCCTGCCCTGGGCGCCCGCCGACGGCCGGGACAATTTCGCGACGCTGGCCGAAACGGGATGGCAGGTCCACGTTTACGGGGCGAGCCGCCCGGAGTTGCGCGCCTGGTGCGCGGAGCATGCCGTGCCGCTGCATACGCTGGACTGGCGCCCGGAACACCGAACGGCGGGCCTCGCCCGCGACGCCCTCTATCTGCTACGGCCCGACACCTATGTCGCGCTTGCGGACCCGGCCGGGTCGCCCGACGCCCTTGCCCGCTATGCCGCCGAACAGGGCATCCGGCTCGCGCCGTCCGGCACAGGCGGACCAGCGCCGGGCTGAACGGCGCCCGGCTGCCATGCGATCCTAGTGCTGTCGACTGAAACGATCGGCCGCCGTGGCACGCCAGGCGCCGGCATCGACAAACAATTCCTGCATGAACCGCTCGGCCGAGGGCGAGAGTTCCCGGCCAACGCGCGTCACGAAACCGATCGAGCGTTGCAGCGCCGGCTTGACCAGCGGCCGCCAAACCAGCTCTGGCGCGCCCAGGAGCGGCAGCGTCAACGACGGAAGGGCGGTAATCCCCAGACCGGACGCAACGAGATTGCCGGTCGTGCCGAGGAACGCGCATTCATAAAGCGGCGCCAGCGCAAGCTGCGCCTTGAACAGCGCCGCGTCCGTCATGGCGCGGACGCTGCTCGCCGGCGACATCGCGATGAACGGCCGGTCCGAGAACACGGTCCAGGGAACCGGCGTGCTGCCGGCCAGCTGGTCGTCGGCGCGGCACACCAGCCCGAACCGGTCCTTCAGGATCTCGCGGTAGGCGAGCGCTCGGATGGGTGACGGCCGGATCATCAAGCCGAAATCGGCATTTCCCGCCATCACCGCCTCGCCCACGCTCTCCGCGAGCCCGTCCCTGATCACGACGTCGACGTCCTCATGCGAACGGCGGAACCGCGCAATCGCCGGCGGCAGCAGGGCCGCCGCGACCGAGGGCAGGGCGGCGATAACAATGCGGCCCCGCCCGCCGGCGACGAAGCGGGCCAACTCACTGAAGGCGCCGGTGAACTCGCTCACCAGCCGCTCGGCGATGGGCCGCAGCTCCGAGCCGGTGCCGGTCAGCTTCACATGCTTTGTCGTGCGGTCGAACAGCCGGCGTCCGACGACGTGTTCGATGTGCTGAATGGTGCGGCTGAGCGACGGCTGTGAGACCCCTTGCAGCTTCGCCGCTTCGCTGAAACTTCCGCTCTCCGCCACGTGCAGGAAGGCCGAGAGTTGCCGGGGCGTCAGGTTCATGCCCACAAGCTATAGACTTATGCCTTGCATGTCTCCGCCGTATGGGTGTTCTGTCCATCGGATCGAGTGAAACAATGATGTCGTGGAGGAAACATGCTGGCGCTTCTCGGCGTGCTGACCGTCCTGGTCCTGCTCGCCGTGATCATGCTGAACCTGCTCTCGCCGCTGGTCGCGCTGATCGCGGTGCCGATCGCCGCGGCGCTGCTCGGCGGCTTCGGGCTGGCGACGAGCAAGTTCATCATCGCCGGCATTTCCGGGATCGCGCCGGTCGCGGGCATGTT
>JAFAXA010000128.1 GCA_019241425.1 Acetobacteraceae bacterium
TGCTCCAGCCGGCCAGCCGCGCCGCGTTCCGCCGCCTTCTCGATGCCGGCTGGACGGACGCGATCCGCACGCTGCGTCCCGACGCCACCGTCTACACGTTCTGGGACTACAAGCGCGACCGCTGGCCTCGCGACGCCGGGCTGCGCATCGATCACATTCTTCTCAGCGCCACAATCGCGCCCCGGCTGATGGATGCCGGCGTCGACCGCGCCGCACGCGGCGAACCCGACTCCAGCGATCACGCGCCGGTTTGGGCGATGCTGGCGGATGAAACGAAGACCGGCCGCCGCCGAAGCCGCCGTTCCGGCACCCGCGCCAAGCAGGCGTAAGGTCGACGCGTCCCCCTCGGTCTCAGCCGATCGCGATCCGGATGTCGCCCACGCCTTCAACCCCCCCGGTGATCACGCACCCGCGTTCAACCGGACCGACGCCCTCCGGTGTTCCCGTCATGATGAGATCGCCGGGCCGCAGTTCCACCGCGCGCGAAACCGTGGCGACGATCTCCGGCACCTTCCAGATCATCTCCGAAATATCCGATTGCTGCTTCAGCGCGCCGTCCACCGCGAGCCAGATCCGGCCGGACGCCGGATGTCCGATCTCCGAAACCGGGCGCAGCGATGCGACCGGCGCGGAGTGGTCGAAACCCTTGGCCCAATCCCAGGGCCGCCCCAACTCCTTGGCCGCCGATTGCAGGTCGCGCCGGGTCAGGTCGATGCCGACCCCGTAGCCCCAGACGTGATCGAGCGCACGCTCCTCCGGCACGTCCGTCCCCGCCGTGCCGATCGCGACCACGAGTTCGATTTCGTAATGGAGATTGCCCGTTTGCGGCGGATAGGGAACGATCCCGCCGTCGTCCACGACGCTGTCGGCCGGCTTCGTGAAGAAGAACGGCGGCTCGCGGTCTGGATCGCGTCCCATTTCGCGGGCGTGGGCGGCATAGTTGCGGCCGACGCAGAAAATGCGCCGCACCGGAAAACGGGCGCTCGCGCGCTGCACGGCGACCGATGAGACGGGCGGCGGCGGGATGACGAACCGCGTGGTGCTGGCCGTGTCGGACATTGCCGCTGATCTCCCGCAAGACGAAGTGGTTCCGGTATCGGCCAATCGGCGACAGAGAACAACCATCCGCCGCCTCGCTCGCATGCCCGGAGCGGGCGCATCGCGAGACGGCGCGATAGAGCCCGCGCGGCCCTTCACAGCAGGGCGGCGCAGGACCATTCTCCTCCCTAGATGACTCGAATGCCGGAGGCGCCGTTGACACGCGTATCGGAGACCAAGGCGAGACGGGCGGCCACGCCACGCCGCAAGCCGGTCGCCGCGAAGCCCCGTTCGCAATCCGGGTCGGAGGCGACCAGGATGCTCCGCGAGCTACGAGAGGGCGCCAAGGCGCTGAGCGACCGTGCGCATCGCTTGCTCGACCGCCTCGCCTGACGGATGCCGCGGCCGCCTAGCTCCAACCTGGTTGAAACCATCAAGTTGACGAAAACACTCCAGGAAATCGTGACTCTGCACGTCGCCGCCCTGGAAAAGATCTTCGACCGGCTGACCCGGGTCGAGGACCGGCTGAGGTCGCTGGAAGCCGCCCGCGACGCCGACCGGCATTGAGCGGCACCGCCCCGCCCGGCTGGCCGCCGCATGTGCGGCCGATCGACATCGAGGATCTCGGGCGCGTCGGCATCAGCGCCGACAACGAGCTGTTCTGGGACGGCCGGCGCGTCGAGGTCCGGCGCCGGCTCAGCCTCACCAAGATCGAAAAAGCGATTGCCCTGCTGGTGTCGCTCTGCGCCGTTCTCGGCGGCATCGGCGGGTTCATGACCGGGATCAACAACGCGTCGGTGTTCTTCTGCGCGCGCGACATTCACGCGCTGAGCTGCCCCGCCTCGCACCCGCCGTAATGGGGAGCGGGCGCGCGAGGCGCCCGCTCCGTTTCGTTCAGGATTGCGCCTTGCGGCCGTGGCGGCTTCCCGCCGCCGTCATCCGCTGCAACTCCTCGACGTGCCTCTGGATCACCCCGACATGCTGCTGGGCGAAGGCGCGCACCTGGGGGTCGGTGCCGTTCTGGGCTTCGTTCTGGAATAGCTGCAACTGGTCCTGATGAGCCGCCAACTGTCCGGACAGGTAGTCCTGGTCGAAGGCGCGGCCCCGCTCGCCGCTGAGCCGGTCGTAGATGGCCTGGTTCGCGGCATCAAGCGTCGTCGAGGGCGAAAGCTGCTTGCGCTGCGCGAGTTGCATCAGCTCGTCGTTCACCGGCGTATGGTCATGCACCATCTGCTGACCGAACTGCCGCACGGCTTTGGTGCCGCCTCTCTGGGACGCCAGTTCGCCGAGCTTGACCTCCGCGAGACCGCCCGCCGCAGCCTCGTTGATGAAGGTGGTGTCGCTGGTGGAGAGGGTCGGGTTGACCTGGGCCTGCGCCGCGGATTGCACCGTCGTCGCCGCCTTGTCGGCGGTGCTGCAGGCCGCCAAGGGCAGGATGACCAGGGCGCTACCCAACAGGGTCCAGCGAAGGGTTGGCGTCATAGGGATTGGAACTCCGAAGGGAACGAATGTTGGGCGCAACAACCCACATCGGAAGGAGTTCCCGCGCCGTCAGGAATCGTCCGCGACTGTGGCTCCGGCGACCACGCAAGGCTCTGAGACGGGCGGTTTATCCCGACGCGTGCCGCCTGCTTCTCTCCAGCCAGGCCCGCAGCGGAGCCGGAATGGCGACCGGCCGGCCCCCCTCCCCATCGACCAGGACCTGCACGAAGTGCCCCTGGGCAGAGGCGGTTTCCTCCTGGTTCCGGAACAAAGCCAGTTCGTAGCGGACGCTTGATCGCCCGATATGGGCGACCCGCAAACCGGACACGACGTCGTCCGGAAAAGCGATCGGACTGAAGAAGCTGCACTGCGACTCGGCAGCCATGCCGATCGCGGCGCCCTGATGCCAGTGCAGAAAGCCACCATCGAGCAGCAGGCGCGTGATCGCCGTGTCGAAGAAGGAGTAATAGACGATGTTGTTCATGTGCCGGTAGGCGTCGCTATCCATCCAGCGCGTCGTGTGATGCAGGAACGCGACAAAGCCGCCGCGCGATTCCGGGCCCGCGCGCCGGGGCGCGTGTGCCACGTGCGTTTCGAGGGGCGGCGTGCGGAGGGAGTCGAACAGCATTTGCAGGGGCTCCGGCATCTTGGCGACCGGCCGGCCGGACTCCCTCTCGACATAGACATGGACGAAGTGACCCTCGGCGGCCGCGGCATCATCTTCGTCTCGAAACAAGCCGATTTCGATCCGCACGCTCGACCGTCCGAGTTGGGCGACCCGGAGGCCGCACTGCACGCTGTCCGGAAACGCGATCCGCCTGTGGAACCTGCCTTTGGTCTCGGCGACCAGGCCGATCACGGGCGAACGAGCGATGTCGAGATAGCCGCATTCCAGCAGGCAGCGCGCCACGGCGGTGTCGAAGAACGAGAAATAGGACACGTTGTTGAGGTGGCGGAATGCTCCGTTATCCATCCACCGCGTTTCCATCCGGTAGAAGCGCCGGTAGTCGGAACGTTGCGCCACTGTTCTGTTCTCACCTCGATGCCGACCACCGGCCGGCAACGCGCGCCAACCGACATCCCCCGATTGCATAACCGCCGAAAGTAACACGCAACATCCCGAGTCGGCGGCACGGCGACGATCTCCACGCCGACGATCCTGTTGCAAATGAGTGACAACGTGTTCCAGGAGACGCAGGCACGGCCGCAAGTTTCCGCTTTGCCGCTTGCACGGGCAAGGTGCGGGTTTACCGTCACGGCAAATCCACGTTGTTTCAAGGGACGGGAAATTCGTCGTGCGCCGCAACGAGGCTTTGCCAGATCCTATCCTATCCGATGCAGCGCCGGCATTCTTGCGCGACCGTGGAACGAGTCTCGGACCGGCAACAGAGGCGGGCGGCGCGGCCCGCCCGGCGCGCCGCTTGTTGCTGGCAGCGCTTTCGACCACCTGCCTCTCGGCGCTGCCGGTCGTTGCCTCAGCGGATTGCCTGGTCGGCCCCAACTCCGCAGCCTGCGACGCGGCAACACCCAATCCGTACACCGCGACGATCGGCAACGGACGGGACACCGTTTCTCCGTACACCGTCACGCTGGGGCCGGGCGCCCAGATCCGGACCACGGACGCCAACGCCATTTCGTTGCATATAGATTCAAGCATCGAGCTGGCGCCGGGCGCCTCCGTGCAGACAATCACCACGGTCCCCGACGGGGGTGGCGGCCTCTACGGTGTCGGCAACAACGCAATCGAACTCGACGACCGTGGCCGCATCCTGATCGATCCCGGCGCCTCGGTGACGGCGAGCGGTGTCGGCCCGTCTTCGGCGGCGATCCACCCGATCGATGGCGGCAGCGTCATCACCAATGAGGGCACCATCAATGGTGGCCCGACCTCCGCCATCTTCTTCGAAAACCTGAATGCGACATCGGCGTCGCCGCGCAACACGATCCAGAATTTCGGCGTCATCAACGCGCCGGCCGGCGGCGCGGACCCGGTGTTCAGCGGCCAGGCGGTCGGCAGCAACGGCGCGTTCGGCATCGACTTCGTCAACGGCCCCAACGCGTTCGTCAATGGCAATCTGGATCTGCAGGGCGGCGACGACAACGTGACGCTGTTCGCCGGTTCGCGCATCACCGGCGACCTGAACGGCGGCGGCGGCACCAATACCCTGACCTTGGATGGCGCGGCGGGCACCACCGACACCCGCACCGGCAGCCTCGCCAATTTTCAAACCCTGACCAAAGCCGGCGCCGGCATCTGGACGCTGACGGACGCGCTCGCGGATAATGGCGGCGCGACACCGCTCGCCGTCACGGTGGCAGGCGGAACGCTGGTGCTGACCGGCGACAACCCGGCCTTCAACGGCACGATGCTGGTGAACGGCGGCGGCACGTTGCAGCTCGGCAATGGCGGCACGACCGGCAATCTCGCCGCCGACATCGCCGACAACGGCACGGTCGCGTTCGATCGCAGCGACACCGTCACCTTTGCCAACGTTATTTCCGGCAGCGGCGCGCTCGCCCAGATCGGCCCCGGAACCACGATCCTGACCGGCAGCAACGCCTATACGGGCGGCACCGTCATCAGTGCCGGCACGTTGCAGATCGGCGCCGGAGGCACCGCGGGCAGCATCGGCGGCGACGTCACCGATAACGGCATCCTCGCCTTCGACCGCAGCGACGCGGTCACCTTCCCCGGCCTCATTTCCGGAACCGGCGGCCTCAACCAGATCGGCACCGGGACGCTGATCCTCACCGCCGACAACACCTACACCGGCACCACCACGATCGGCGCCGGCGTGCTGCAAATCGGCAATGGCGGCGCGACCGGCAGCGTCGTCGGTAACATCGTCGACAATGCCGCGCTGGTGCTCGACCGCAGCGGGACGCTGACCCTGCCCGGCGTGATCTCCGGCCCGGGCAGCGTCGATCAGATCGGGCCGGGCACGACCGTTCTCACCGGCAACAACACCTACACCGGCACCACCACGATCACCGCCGGCGTGCTGCAGATCGGCAATGGCGGCGCGACCGGCGCCGTCCTCGGCAACATCGTCGACAACACCGCGCTCGTGCTCGACCGCAGCGGCACGCTGACCTTGCCGGGCGTCATCTCCGGCCCGGGCAGCCTCAGCCAGATCG
>JAFAXA010000268.1 GCA_019241425.1 Acetobacteraceae bacterium
AGTTCATCAGCCGGGTCGAGCAGATCACGTTCAGCGGCAGCTACGCGGCCGAGGTCGGCCAGCCGGTGTTCTACGTCACCGAGCGCTGCGTGTTCCGGCGGACCGCCGACGGCGTCGAGTTGATCGAGGTTGCGCCTGGCATCGATATCGAGCGGGACATTCTGGCGCACATGGATTTCCGTCCGGTGGTCAAGGCGCCGCGCCCGATGGACCCGCGCATCTTTGCCGACGATCTGATGGAGCTGGAGCATAGCATGCTCGGCATGAGCGTCACCGACCGCATCACCTATGACCCTCACCGCAATATCCTGTTCTCGAATCTGGAAGGGATGAAGATCCGGACGATCGAGGACGTCGAGATCATCCGGCGCGAGTTCGAGAAAAGGTGCCGCGCGATCGGCAAGCGGGTGAAGCTGATCGCGAATTACGACAGTTTCGAACTGCACCATTCGGTCGCCGACGCCTATTTCTCGGCGATCACCTATCTGCAGCAGCGTTTCTACGAGACGGCATCCCGCTACACGACCAGCGCGTTTCTGCGGCTGAAGCTGGGCGGCGCGCTCGCCGAACGCGAACTCGCGCCGCACGTCTTCGAGACGCGAACGGAAGCCGCCGAGTTCACGGACGGGCAGAGCAAGGGCTAGAAGCGGGGCGGCGGGTTTTCGATTGGCGGGGCCGAGCGGGCGATTGTTCTAGCCAAGCACCCGGCGGTCGTGATTGGTTGTTAGCATGTCTGTCGCGACCGCCCCTGCCCAGAGCCTGACCGAGCGCTTCGCCTTTGCGGTCGAGCTGGTGCTGCGGGGCCTCTCGATCAGCCTGCGGACGAACCGGGAGGCGGCGCCGCTCGCGCTCGGCACTTGGAACCGGCTGAAGCGGTTGGTCGCCCGCTTTTCCGCGCTCGTCACCGCCATTGAGGCCGGGCGGTTTGCGATGGCGCGCCGTACTTCGGTCGCGGAGCCAAGGCCGCCCCAGCTCGTTGCGGAAAGCCGGAAGCAGGTGCAGGCGCGGGTCGTGAAAGTGCCGCCGCCCAAGGCCTATGGCTGGCTGCTTACCTTGGCGCCCGAGTTGAACACACGGATCGGGCGGGCGCAGATCGAGACGCTGCTCGCCGACCCGGCGTTGTTGGCGCTGCTCGCGGAGGCGCCGCAAGCTGGCCGCATCCTGCGCCCGCTTTGCCACATGCTGCGCATCGAACTGCCCGCGTGCTTGCGGCTGCCGGCGCGGGCCCGCCCCACGGCCCCGTCCGCTGAGCCGAGATCGGCGCGGGAGTCCCGGCCCAGCCGTCCTGGCTCCGTTGGCCGAAATCGCCGCCTCTGCCGAGGATGGAACCGACGCTCGGCTCCCCGGAACGGCAGCGCACCGGGACCGGACCACCGCGCGCGTAACGGCGGGCTTCCGTCATAGCATTACTTGCGATAATGCGCGCCGGCTCGGGAAAGCAACGAGAACGTTGCGATCAAAACTATTCGGGAAGTCAGTCCTGATAGACCCGGTCGGGCCGTCGGCGTGCGCGCGCGATCGGGGACCCGACCGCCTGGCCGTGCAGGGCGGAGCCGCGCCCGGACAGAGAGGGGTTGGTCATGAAATAGTCGTGCGCCGACACGGGCTTCGGCCCGAGCGCGACCCGCACCCAGCGCCCGTCGGGCCCGAGTTCCCAGGACTGCATCGTGTCCTTCAGATTGACAACCATGATCTGATCCAGGACTTGCGCGTGCACCGTCGGATTGTGGATCGGCACCAAGGTCTCGACGCGCCAATCCATGTTGCGCGCCATCCAGTCCGCCGAGCTGATGAAAACCTTGGCGTGACGGCTCGGCAGCTTGTGGCCATTGCCGAACACGCAGATGCGGCTGTGCTCGAGAAAGCGGCCGACGATCGATTTGACGCGGATGTTTTCGGACAAGCCCGGCACGCCGGGACGCAGGCAGCAGATGCCGCGAATGACCGCCATGACTTTCACGCCCGCCGCCGACGCCTCGTACAGCTTGTCGATCAGGGTTTCGTCGACGAGGCTGTTCATCTTCAGCCAGATATTGCCCGGCTTGCCGGCGAGCACGGCGCCGATCTCGTGCTCGATCAACTCCATCAGCACTTCACGCGTGGTCAGCGGGCTGAAGGCGAGCGCGTCCATCTTCTCGGGCTGCGCGTAGCCGGTCATGTAGTTGAACAGCCGCGCCGCATCGCGGGTGAGATCGGGGTCCGACGTAAAGAACGAAAGGTCGGTATAGATTCGGGCGGTGATCGGGTGATAGTTGCCGGTGCCGAAATGCGCATAGGAGCGGACGGAACCACCCTCGCGCCGCACCACGAGCGAGATCTTGGCGTGGGTTTTGAGGGCGGCAAACCCGTACACGACCTGCACGCCCACCGCTTCCAGGCTGCGGGCGAGCCGGATATTCGCCTCTTCGTCGAAGCGCGCCCGCAATTCGACCATTGCGGTCACGGATTTGCCGGCTTCCGCCGCCTCGATCAGCGCTTTCACGATCGGGCTGTCGCGGCTGGTGCGGTAGAGCGTCTGCTTCACCGCGACGACGTTCGGATCGGAGGCCGCCTGGCGCAGGAACTGCACCACGACGTCGAAGCTTTCGAACGGATGGTGTACGATGATGTCTTTGGCGCGGATCGCCGCGAAGCAATCGCCGCCGAAATCGCGGATCCGTTCGGGGAATCGCGGCGTGTAGGGCGTGAACAGCAAATCGGGCCGATCGTCCACGATCAGTTGCCGGATGTCGGCGACGCCCAACAGACCGCGCTGGAGATAGATCTCTTCCGGCGTCGCATCGACCTCGTCGGCGACGATCGCCCGCAAATCCTCCGGCATGGCGGCGGACAGCGAAAGGTGGATCGCAACACCCCGGCGGCGGCGCTTCAGCGCCGTTTCATACGAACGGACCAGATCCTCGGCCTCTTCCTCGAATTCGACATCGGTGTCGCGGATCAGGCGGAACAGGCCCTGCCCCTTGATGGTGAAGCCGGGGAACAGCCGGTCCATGAACAGGCGAATGATGTCTTCCATGACGACGAAGCGGGTGCCGCCGCCGCCCGGCACCGCCGGCAGCCGAACGAAACGATCGACCTGGCTCGGTAGCGGCAGCAGCGCCCGCATCATGTGCCCG
>JAFAXA010000270.1 GCA_019241425.1 Acetobacteraceae bacterium
AGCGCCAAGGCGAGAACAAGCGCGAGCGACAGCAATTTCACTGGTCCGAGCCCCTCGTATCTGGGGCTGAGACACTGGGCGAAATATGTTACGGTTGCAAGTGACCAAAAGGACAAGTTGCGCGCCCCTGACAGCGCCTGTCACGGCTAAGTTGACGGCGGGCGGCCGGGTTGAACCGGTGGTTTACGTTTCTGGGTCGTCACTGCCGCGCACGCAAAGGGGGCGCGGCTCCGGCGCGGGTCGTTTCAGGCGAAACGACCCGCCCGCTCCCTTTCTTTGTGTTCGCCGGTTAATGCGCTTGAGCTTGGGATGGAGGCGGCGACATCGGCGGGTGAATGGTGGCCAATTGCGCGTTGACCCAGCTATTCCCGTTTTTGACCAAGGCCGTAGCCCAATGATCCGTCACCTCTGCCGGTCCGGCGCTGCCGGGAGCGGCGGTGAAGGTACTCTCACCGCTGCACAGCACGACGTCGCCGGTTTGATGGCCGGATGCGGGGGTCGTGACGATTTTGGCGCCCGGCTTCAACCAGGTCTCGATGTACCGGGTGATCTCCTGCCGCCCTCCGAACGTTCCCTCCGGCGACACCCACACGGCATCCGGCGTGAAGAGCGCGGCAATTTTGCTGGGATCGCCGGCGGGCATCGCCGCCTCCCAGGCCGCCTTGGAGGCACGGCAGATCGCCAACGGGTCGGATTGCGCATGCGCCGGCGGCGCTGCCGCGATGCCGCCGACTGTCGCCCCCGCGGCGAGCAGGCTCATGGGGATGAACCGTTTGTGCATTGAAACCTCCTGCGTTCCATACATCCGTGCTGGTTGTCAGCACCTGGAGGCTACGGTGCGCCGGGGGCGGAATCCTGAGACCTGGGTGATTAGTTCTGAAACGACCGTGAAACTTGGGGGACGCGCTGCCGCTTGCCCGACCTGACGAACCGCATCGAGCTGCCCGGTGGCGTCATCGTGGATTTCCGCCGCGAGGAGGTGCGCGGGCCGGGCGGGATGCGGATTGAGCTGAGACCGCGCTCGTTCGGCGTGCTGCGCTGCCTGGTCGCCGAAGCGGGCAAGCTGGTCACCAAAGACAAGCTGCTCGCCGATTGCTGGCCCGGCGTCATCGTCACCGAGGATTCGCTGACCCAGTGTATCTCGGACATCCGCCGGGCGCTCGGAGCGGGTGGGCGCGACCTCATCCGCACCGTGGCGCGCCGGGGGTATGTGCTGGTGCTGCCCGAGGTAAAGCCAGACCCGGTCGTTGCGGAAACGGCCCTGCCCGGCGCGCTGCCGAGCTACTGGCCTTCGGTCGCGGTGCTGCCGTTCGACGAGTTCGGATCGGGCGAGCCGGGCGGCTTCGGTGCACTCGGCGCCGGGTTCGCCGAGGATTTGACCACCGAGCTGGCGCGCAACCGTGGCCTGCCGATCACAGCCCGCCACAACGTGTTCGCCGCCAAGGCGCAGGGCAGGTCACCCACAGAGGTCGCGGCGCTGTTCGGCGCCCGCTTCGTGTTGGAGGGCAGCATACGCCCGGCCGGCGAGCGCATGCTCATCAATGCGCAGCTGATCGACGGCACGGACGGCCGTCACGTCTGGGCCGAGCGCTACAGCGTCCTTGCCTCGGCGTTGGCGACAGACCAGGACGATCTGGTCGGGCGGATCGCGAGCGCCGTGCTTGGCGAGATCCGCCTCTCGGGATACGCGGCGAGCCTGCGGCAGGCGCCGGAAACAACCGGCGTCCAGGAGCTTGCCTGGCAGGCTCTGGCGCATCTGCGCCAGCATAGTCGCGACAGCTATCTCGCCGCCTATGCCGAGCTGGAGCGCGCGGTGGCGCTCGGACCGACCTACGCGCTCGGGCACTGCGTGCGCGGCCTTCTCGTCGCATGCGACGCCGGCATGGCGATCTCCGGCACGGTCGGGCCGCACGCCCTGTCCGAGGCGATCGAGATCGCGAGGCAGGGCCTCTCGCTCGATCCGCTTCTTCCCGTCGGCTACCAGGGCCTGTGCCTTGCGCATCTTTTCAGTGGCCGGTTCGAGGAAGCGCTGCTCGCCGCCGAACGCTGCGTTGCCTACGGACCGGGGGACGCGCTGAACCTGTTCTTTCTTTCGATGGGACGGGCCGGCATCGGCCAGTACGCCGAAGCGCTTGCGGACGCGGAGCAGGCGATGGCGCTCAATCCGGTGTTTCCCGCCAATCTTTACGGCGTTACCGCGATCCCGCTCTACGCGCTCGACCGCTTCGAGGAGGCGAGCCGTTACTGCACGGTTTCGACGGAAAGGTGTCCCGGATACACGTTCGGTTACGTCCTGGGCGCCGCCGCCGACGCGGCGCTCGGGCGGAAGGAGACGGCGGCCGGGCGGGTCGCGACCGTGTTGCGTCGCGCGCCGTGGATTACGGCGCAGTGGCCGGCCTTCGATCACTTATACCGGCGCGACCCGCCGTTGCGGGCGCGCTTTCTCCGTCACATGCGGCAAGCCGGTGTGCCGGGCGTGCAGGATTGACGGCCCGCACGGACCGTTTGCTCCTGCCGTGGGTTCCGTATCGCTCGGAGGCAAGCGGACGGGTGATTTGCCAAATTGTAACGGACCGGGCTGCGCATTGTTTCGCCAATCCTGCGCCGCTACACGAAACCCATGGACGACGCCGCGCTGATTCGCCTCGCCGCCGAGCTGGCCGAACGGGCGGCCGCCATCATTCTTGCGGTGCGCGAACGCGGCTTCGAGGTGATCGCGAAAAGCGACCGCTCGCCGGTGACGGAAGCGGACCACGCGGCGGAGGCGCTGATCGTCGGCGGTTTGCGGTCGGAAACGCCCGATCTTCCGGTTATCGCCGAGGAGGAGGTGGCGCGGGGTCTCCATACCGAACCGGCGGCTGCGTATTGGCTTGTCGATCCGCTCGACGGCACCCGCGAATTCGCGGCCGGGCGGGACGATTTCACGGTCAATATCGGGCTGGTGCGTGACGGCATGGCGGCGCTCGGTGTGGTCGGCGTGCCCGCCTATGGCGAGATGTTCGCGGGCATCCCCGGACGAGGCGCCTGGAAATGGACGCGCGGCGGGGAACAGCAGCCGGTCCGGGTGCGTCCGGTGCCGCCGGAGGGCATCACCGTGCTCGCCAGCCGCCATCACGGCGGCGACCCGCGCTTGCAGACGTTCCTCCGGGGCTACAAGGTCGCGACGGTCCGTCACACCGGCTCCGCCGTGAAGTTCTGCCGGCTCGCCGAGGGCGCCGGCGACCTTTACCCCCGGTTCGGTCGCACCATGGAGTGGGACACGGCGGCGCCGCAGGCGGTGCTGGAAGCCGCGGGGGGCGCGGTGCGGCTGTTCGGCGGCGGCCGCCTCACCTACGGCAAGCCGGAATGGGAGAACCCGCCCTTTCTCTGCACGGGCGGTCCGGCATAGAACCGCCGGTCACGACCCGCTTCGCCCCCAGCCCGACGGGTTTGCTGCATCTCGGACACGCCTTTTCCGCCTTTCTCGCGTGGCGGCGGGCCAGGGACGCGGGCGGGCGTTTCCTGCTGCGGCTCGAGGATATCGACGTGACGCGGTGCCGGCCGGAATACGCGGCGGCGATCCTCGAAGACCTCGCCTGGCTCGGCCTCGATTGGGACGGCCCGGTCCGGGTGCAAACGGAGCACCTGCCGGACTATGCGGCGGTGCTGGACGCGCTGAACCGTCGCGGGATGCTCTATCCCTGCTTCTGCACCAGGGCGGACATCGCCCGAGAGATCGCGGCGGCCACCGATGCGCCGCACGCGCCGGATGGCGGCTCGGTCTATCCCGGAACCTGCCGCGCGCTGCCGCCCGCCGAACGAGCCGCCCGCATCGCCGCCGGCGAACCCCATGCGTTGCGGCTGAACCTGGAGAAGGCGCTAGCGGCAGCCGGTCGCGCGCTCTGCTACGAGGAAGACGGCACCGGATCCGTTCCCTGCCGCCCGGAACGGTTCGGGGATGCCGTGCTGGCGCGCAAGGACATCCGTGCGAGCTATCATCTCTGCGTCACCCACGATGACGCACAGGGAGGCGTGACGCTGGTTACGCGCGGCGAGGATCTGCGCGCGGCGACCGATCTGCACGTGCTGCTCCAGGCATTGATGGACTGGCCCACGCCGTGCTATGCGCACCACCGCCTGTTGAGCGACGCGCGGGGGCGCCGGCTGGCGAAACGCGCGAGCGCACCGCCGATCCGGCTGCTGCGCCAACAGGGGTGGTCGCCGGAAGCCGTTCGTGACTTGGCGACAGTTTCCGACTATTGCTAGAACGGAACGGGACCAAACGGGGAGCGGCTTCGCGGGACGATGGAGTTCTTCACCGATTTCGCCGACCAGGCCGTCGTTCTGCCGCTGACGGCGGCGATCGCGGCGACGCTCGCCCTGCTCGGCTGGCGGCGCGGTGCGCTCGCCTGGCTGGTCGCCATCGGCGGCACGTTCGGCCTGATGCTGCTGCTGAAGCTGCTGTTCCTCGCCTGCGGGCAACTGGTGCCCGAGGTCCATGTCCGCACGCCGAGCGGCCACACCGCCTCGGCGGCGATCATCGTCGGCGGGCTGATCGCGCTCAGCGGTCTCGGATCGGAGAAGCGGGTGGCGGTGGCGATCGCCTCGGCGGTCCTGGCCGCGATCCTGTTCGGGTTCTCGCGCCTGTCGCTCGGCAAGCACACGCTGTCCGAGGTGGTGATCGGCGGGCTGGTTGGCAGCGCCGGTGCCGTTCTGCTGGTGTGGCTGGCGGGCCGGCCGCCCGACCGGCTGCGCACCGATCGCCTTGCTGCCGTGGTGCTCGCCGTCGTTATTCTGTTTCATGGCTTTCACCTGCCGGCCGAGGCCCAGATCTACCGCACGGCCTCGCTGTTGCGCGTGTGGCCGCTTTCCGTCTGCCGCTGAGGATCGCGCCGCCGGTGGCCGGGCGTGAGCGACCGGCCGCCGCCGGTCTGGACGGAGCGCGGTAGCCCGGCCTACCGGCGCATTGCGCTGTCGCTATTTTTTGCCGGTCTCGCGACCTTTGCGCAGCTCTACGCCGTGCAGCCGCTGCTGCCCGCGCTGTCGGCGACCTTCGGGGTCGACGCCGCCTCCAGTTCGCTCGCGGTCTCGACAGCGACCTTCGCGCTTGCCTTCTCCAATCTGGCCGCGGGATCGCTGTCCGAGCGCTGGGGGCGCAAGGGCATGATGACGGTCGCGCTGATCGGATCCGGCGTGCTGACGCTCGCGGTCGCGCTCGCCGCGAGTTGGCCCGCCTTGCTCGCCTTGCGGGCGCTCCAGGGCGCGCTGCTCGGCGGGGCGCCGGCCGTCGCCATGGCCTATCTGGCGGAGGAGATCGGCCCGGCGGGCCTCGGCCTCGCCATGGGTCTCTACGTCGCCGGAACGGCGTTTGGCGGCATGGCCGGCCGGGTCGTCACCGGCTTCGTCGCCGAATATGCGGGCTGGCGGGCCGCGCTCGGCGCCGTTGGCGTGCTTTGCCTCGCGGCCGCGTCGGTGTTCGCCCTGCTGCTGCCACGCTCGCGCAACTTCGTCGGGCAGCGGGGCGCCGGGCTGCATGGGCATCTCGCCGCCGCCCTCAGCCATTTGCGGCATCCGACGCTGCCCTGGCTCTACGCGACCGGCTTCCTCGCCATGGGCGTCTTCGTCACCATCTACAACTACGCCGCGTTCCGCCTGATCGCGCCGCCCTACGCGCTCGACCAGGCGCAGATCGGGCTGATCTTCACGGCGTATCTGCTCGGCATGGCTGCCTCGACGGTCTGCGGCGCCCTCGTGCAGCGCCTCGGTTATCCGCCGACCCTCGGCCTGTCCGTTCTGACCGCCGCCGCCGGCGTGCTGATCACCCTGCCCCAGAGCCTGGCGGCGATCATTGCCGGGATCGGGCTGATGACCGTCGGCTTTTTCGGGATGCACACAACGGCGAGCGCCTGGGTCGGCCGGTCCGCCCGCGAGGCCAAGGGCCAGGCAGCGGGCCTTTATCTCATGTCGTACTATCTCGGATCGAGCCTGATGGGCTCGCTCGGCGGCTGGTTCTGGACCCGCTTCGCCTGGCCGGGTGTGGTCCTGTTCGTGGCCGCGCAGCTCGCGGCGGCGATGGCGGTGGCGGTGCGACTGTCCCGGATCGGCCGGCCCGCTTCCTGACGGCGGCATTTCTTGCCCGGCGGGCCACTGCTTGACCCGGCGCGCCTTTCCTCCGATCATTCACCACATGGTAAAGTGTTCGCAACCGCTGGAAGCGGCGGGAGCGTGTGCTGAACAGGGAGCGAAACGCGATGAACTACATCGATGGGTTTGTGGCTGCGGTGCCGGCCGCCAATAAGGAGGTCTATCTCGCGCACGCCAAGCAGGTGGGGGCGCTGTTCAAGGAGTTCGGCGTCCTCCGCATGGTTGAATGCTGGGGCGACGACGTCCCGGAGGGCAAGGTCACCGACTTCAGGCGCGCCGTTCAGGCCAAGGAAGACGAGGTTGTATTGTTCTCCTGGGTCGAATGGCCCTCGAAGGAGGTCCGTGATGCGGGCTGGAAAAGCATGATGGAAGATCAGCGGATGCGCGCGTTCCCGATGCCGTTCGACGGCAAGCGCATGATCTTCGGCGGGTTCCAGTCGATCCTCGATGCGTAACCAACGAAACGGTCGGCCTGCACGGAAGCGAGCAATCGGCAGCCGCGCCGCCTATTACGATGTTTCCAGTACCGCGACACCCGGCAGCGTCTTGCCTTCCAGCCATTCGAGAAAAGCGCCGCCCGCCGTCGACACGTAGCTCATGCGGTCGAGCACACCGGCGTGACGGAGCGCCGAGACGGTGTCGCCGCCGCCCGCCACGCTGCGCAGTTGCCCGGCTTCCGTTGCATCGGCGGCGGCGCGGGCGAGCGCCACCGTTCCGGCGTCGAAGGGCGGCGTTTCGAACGCGCCGAGCGGGCCGTTCCACACCAGCGTCTTGAGCGACGGCAGCCGCGCGACGATCGCGGCGACCGTCTCCGGCCCGACATCCAGTACCATCTTGTCTTGCGGAATCGCCGCGACCGGCACGGTTTCGGTTGCGGCGTTCGGCTTGAACTCCGCCGCCACCACCGCGTCGACGGGCAGAATGATCGCGCATCCCGCCGCCCTGGCACGCTCCAGGATGTCGCGCGCGGTGCCGTGCATCTCGGCTTCCTGCAACGACTTGCCGACCGCGATCCCTTGCGCGGCGAGGAACGTGTTGGCCATCGCGCCGCCGATCACCAGCACGTCGACCCGGCGCACCAGATTGCCGAGCAGATCGAGCTTGGTCGAGACCTTGGCGCCGCCGACCACCGCCGCCACCGGCCGGACCGGCGTGCCGAGCGCCGCGTCCAGGGCTTCCAGTTCCGCCTGCATCAACCGCCCGGCATGGGCGGGCAGGTGCCGCGCGACGCCTTCGGTGCTGGCATGGGCGCGATGCGCCGCCGAAAAGGCGTCGTTGACGTAGAGATCGCCGTGGCGCGCGAGCGCGGCGGCGAAATCCGCTTCGTTCTTTTCCTCGGCGGCATGGTAGCGCGTGTTTTCGAGCACCAGCACCTCGCCGTCCCGCAGCCGCGCCACCGCCTGCTCGGCGGCGGGACCGACGCAGTCATCCGCGAACTGCACTGGTTGCCCGAGCACCTCGCCGAGCGCCGCCGCCATCGGGGCCAGCGACATCTCGGGCACGCGCTTGCCCTTTGGCCGTTCGAAATGGCTGAGTACGATCACCCG
>JAFAXA010000322.1 GCA_019241425.1 Acetobacteraceae bacterium
TGTTCGACGACGGCGGCGACGCGCCCCATCTCCCCCGGCAGGTCGATCGCCGGAAGCACGGAAAGGCCGGGCACGCGCCTACTCCAGCGGCCGGGTGCCGAAGCTGCCGTCCGTGCGCTCGACGATGGCGGCGACCCGCGCCTCGGCCTGGGCAAGCTTCGATTCGCAATGGCGCCGGAGCAGCGTTCCGCGCTCGTAGCAGGAAATCGCGTCCTCTAGTTTCATCTGCCCGCCCTCGAGGCCGCGAACGATCCGCTCGAGTTCGGCGAGCGCGTCCTCGAAGGAGAGAGTGCCGACATCGGCGGCCCCACCGGCGCCGACCGCTGCCGGGGCCTGCCGTCGCACGTCCGACATCCGTTCACATCCTCCAGAGATCGCGGACGGTCGTAACCGCTCCGGCGCGGCTCGCCAACCCCGCGCGCCTCACGCCTGCATCAAAACCGTCACATGCGCCGCGGCCGAGGCGGCGAGCGCCGCGAGGTCGTATCCGCCCTCCAGCACGGAGACCAGCCGGCCCCCAGCGCGGCTGCGGGCGACGGTCAGCAATTCGGCGGTGACCCAGGCGAAATCCTCGGTTTCGAGGCGAAGCTGGGCCAGCGGATCGGCCTTGTGGGCGTCGAACCCGGCCGAGACGATCAGCAGCTCCGGGGCGAACCGGTCGAGCGCCGGCAGCAGCAGCCGCGACCAGGCGGCACGAAACGCCGCGCTGCCCGATCCGGGCGCGAGCGGGGCGTTGACGATGTTGCCGGCGACCCCGGTTTCGCTGGCGGCGCCGGTGCCCGGATAGCAGGGATATTGGTGGCTCGATCCGTAGAACAGGTCGGGATCGGCCGCGAACAGCGACTGCGTGCCGTTGCCGTGATGGACGTCGAAATCGACCACCGCCACCCGCCGCAGGCCCCAGCGCGCCCGCGCGTGGGCGGCGGCGACCGCCGCGTTGGCGAACAGGCAGAAGCCCATCGCCTCCTGCCGCTCCGCATGGTGGCCGGGCGGGCGGGTCGCCGAGAAGGCCGTGCGCGCCCAGCCCTCCATCACCGCATCGACCGCCGCGACCGCGCCGCCCGCCGCATGCAAGGCGGCATCCGCGCTCCCGGCCGACATCGCCGTGTCGCCGTCGAGCGGCACGATCTCGCCCGGCCGGGGACGGACGGCGAGGATGGCGTCGACATAGGGAGCGGGGTGGATCCGGGTCAGTTGCTCCGGGGTCGCCGGCGGCGCGCGCTCGCGGAGAAGCGCCGAAAACGCCTCGCCCTCCAGCGCCTGCAGGATGACGCGGAGCCGGTCGGGGCATTCGGGGTGACCCGCACCGTTCTCGTGGCCGAGGCAGGCCGGGTGGGTGATCAGCGCGGTGGTCATGTCGAACCGTTCTCCGCGGCGTGGGGCGGCTCCGGACGGCGGCGGATCAGGAAGCTGAACACGCCGCCCTCCTCGCTCCATGCCAGCAGCGCGTGGCCGGTTTCGCGGCAGAAGGACTGGAAATCGGCAACCGCCGCCCGGTCGGTCGCGAGCACGCGCAGCCGCTCGCCCTCCGCCAGCCCGCGCAGCGCGCGATTGGCGCGCAGCACCGGCAGCGGGCAGCTCATGCCCTTCACGTCCAGCAGCGTCTCCGCCATCGCCCCTCCGACCCCGGCGCCTATCCTGCTGCTCCCCGAACAACTTGAGCAAGCCCGGCCGGACCGTCACACTCAGGCGATGTCCGCGCTGTGCCGCGATTGCCTGGCGATTGCCGAAACCGGCGCGGATGGCGAACGCTGCCCGTCATGCGGCGGGGTGCGGACGCTCGCCCATCCGGAACTGCTGGCATTGGCGATCGCCCATGTCGATTGCGACGCCTTCTATGCGAGCGTGGAGAAGCGGGACCGGCCCGAGTTGCTCTCCCGCCCGGTGATCGTCGGCGGCGGGGTGCGCGGCGTTGTCACGGCCGCCTGTTATGTGGCGCGGGTCTCGGGCGTGCGCTCGGCGATGCCGATGTTCAAGGCGCTGAAGGCCTGCCCCGAAGCGGTCGTGATCCGGCCGGACTTCGCGAAATATGTCGCCGCGTCGCGCCAAATTCGCCGGCTGATGGAGCGCTTGACGCCGCTCGTCCAGCCATTGTCCATCGACGAGGCGGTGCTCGATCTGACCGGAACGGAGGCCCTGCACGGGGCGCCGCCCGCCGCCGTGCTGGCCGGCTTCGCCGGCACGGTGGAACGGGAGGTCGGCGTCACCGTTTCGGTCGGCCTCGCGCCCAACCGGCTGCTCGCGAAGATCGCCGCCGAGCGCAGCAAGCCGCGCGGCTTCGGCGTGATCGGCCGGGCGGAGGCGGCGGGCCTGCTGGCGCGGGAGCCGGTCGGAGTGTTGCCCGGCATCGGCCCGGCCCTCGCCCGCCGCCTCGGCGCACTCGGGCTCACCCATCTCGGCCAACTCGGGGCCCTGACCCCGGCCGAAGCCCGGCGCAAGCTCGGCGACGACGGGCCGTCACTCGCACGACGGGCGCGCGGCGAAGACGACCGCCCGGTCGATCCCGGGCGGGACGCGAAATCGATCAGCGCCGAAACGACGTTCGACACCGATCTGTCGCGCCCGGCCGATCTGGAACGTCATCTCTGGCGGATGGCGGAGAAGCTCGCGCGTCGGCTGAAGGAAAAGGAGTTTGCGGCCGGCGGGGTCGTGCTGAAGCTCAAGACGGCCGCTTTCGCGACCCGCACCCGCGCAATGCGGCTGTCCGGCCCGACCGTGCTCCCGGACCGTCTGTTCGCCGCCGCCCGAACCCTGCTCGCGCGCGAGGCGACCGGCACGGCGTTCCGGCTCATCGGCATCGGTGCGGCTTCGCTCTGCCCGATCGCCGACGCCGATCGGGGCGACCTCGCCGACACCGACACGCCGCGCCGGGCGGCCGCCCAGGCCGCGGTGGACAGCTTGCGCAGCCGTTTCGGCGAGGATGCGGTTACGAAAGGACGCCTGTTCGGCGCCGGAAGCCCGCATGCCCGGTCTATGCGCGAATGATGGAGTGACGCGGATGATGACGTTGGACACTTTCCGGCAAAGCCTCGCGGAGCGGGGGCCGCCCTCCGGATTGGACACCGCGCTGCAAGGATTGTGGTGGGCCGGTGCGGGCGATTGGGACCGCGCGCACGCTCTCGCCCAGCAGCGCGAAGGCGACCCACGATGCGATCTCCTGCATGCCTATCTGCACCGGCAGGAAGGCGACGCCGGCAACGCACACTATTGGTATCGGCGGGCAGGACGGTCGGCTGGGGCCGGTTCGCTCCAGGAGGAATGGGACGCGCTCGCGACGGAGTTTCTGGCGCGGCCTGCCGGCGCCTGACGCACGCACTGGAAAGTTTCAGGCGATAGCGACGGCGGCGGCGTAGCCCGATATGCGTGCCGTCACCCGGCTCAGGGCAGCACCGCCAGGTAATGCGCCAACGTCTTGATGTTGTCGTCGGACAGTCCGCCCGCGACTTCCGTCATCGCGCCGCCGCCCGAACTGGGACGGGTATTCGCGCGGTAGTCGGTGAGCGCTTTGGCGACGTAGAATTCGGGCAGGTGTGCGACGCGCGGTGCCCCTTGCGATCCCAGAAACTTGTCGCCGTGACAATTCGCGCAACGGAACTGGGCGGCGGTCCGCTGGCCCGCTTTCGTCAGGTCCGGTTGTTCGTCCGCTTGCGTGGCCGCGGCGGGTATCGGCAGCGAGGAGAAGTATTTCCCGAGCGCCCGGATGTCGTTGTCCGACAATCCGGCGGCCATGCCTTGCATGATTTCGTTCTGACGGCGGCCGCTGCGAAAGGCGACCAGTTGCAACTGGATGTAGTTGTTGAAGTGACCGGCGATCGGCGGAACGCCCTCCCCAAGAACCTCGCCGTGGCAGGCGAGGCAGGGTTGCGCCACCTCCGGCGCTTCGGCCGGTTCCGCCGCGCGCGGTGAAGCAAGCGAGATGGCGCAAAGCACGATCGTTGCGGACACCGGCCCGGAAAAGTTCCGGGCCGGCATCGCTGCGGAGAACAAACGCCGCCGCGTCACAAGCGGCTCACTTGTTGTAGGCGATACGATAGATCGCGCCGGCCCAATCGTCCGAAACCAGCAGCGATCCGTCCTTGGCGACGATGACATCGTCCGGCCGTCCCGAGTAGTCGTGGTCGCCCTTGATCCAGCCGGACGCAAAAGTCTCCTGCTTCGGGTGCTTGCCTTCCGGATCGACGACAACGCGTTCGATCCGCGCGCCTTGGTATTTGTGGCGATTCCAGGAGCCGTGTTCGGCGATGAAGATGTTGTTCTTGTACTCGGCCGGAAAGGACGAGCCGGTATAGAACTTCATTCCGAGCGGCGCCACATGCGCGCCCAGTTTCAGCACCGGCGGCGTGAACTCGGAGCAGCTATGGCCTTGGGCGAATTTCGGGTCCGGCAGGTCGCCCTGATGGCAGTATGGGTAGCCGTAATGCTGCACGACCTTCGACACGATGTTGAGTTTATCGCTCGGGATGTCGTCGCTCATCCAGTCGCGGGCGTTTTCCGTGAACCAGTATTTGCCGGAGCGCGGGTCGATGTCTCCACCGACGCTGTTGCGAACGCCGAGCGCGACGATTTCGGCGGCACCCGTCTTCGGATCGACACGCCGGACCTGTGACACGCTGGACGGCGGATTGCCGATGTTGAACGGCGGGCCGAACGGAACATAGACCCAGCCAGTCTTGTCGAAGGTCAGGTACTTCCAGCCATGCGCGGCATAGGAGGGCATGTCATCGTAAACGACGACACCCTCGGGCGGATGGTCGAGATTGGATTCGATGTTGTCGTAGCGGAGGATTTTATCGATCGCCACGACGTATAGCGCGCCGTCGCGGAATGCGACGCCGGTCGGCATGTTGAGGCCCTTGAGGATCGTCTTGACGACCTTCTTTCCGCCCTCATCGACGATCGCGTACACATTAGTCGCGCCGAACGATCCGACAAACAAGGTGCCGTTGTCGCCCCACGCCATCTGCCGCGCCTCGGGCACCTGGCTCGCGTACACGCTGATCGTAAAGCCGGGCGGCAGCTTGATCTTCTTCACAAGATCGGCCAGCTCCTCGTCGGACGCCGGCAGCGCCGGGTTGGAGGGCGGCGCGAGCCCCTTCTGCTGCGCCGTTTCATCGCCGAGGAACCAATCCGGCGGCGGGTTTTTCCAAAACGCCTTGCCGGTCGAATCGTAGTGCTTGAGTTCCTCGGCGCCCGCCGGACTCAACAGCGCCAGCGCCAAAACCGCCGTCACTCCCGCAAGGCCCGCGGCTCTGCCGCCCTTGGTTCCCGTTATGCGTTTCATGTTTCCCCTCTCTTTTTTCAACCAGAGCAGCAGGCCGGGGAGCAAACCCTTTAAACACGAAGATGGCAAGGGTGGCCGTCAGTGGCTGGGGAGTGACACCGCAAACGCCTTGAAGGTTGTTGGCTTGCCGCCGTCCTTCTTGAAGAGGGTGTTCTGCTGGCCTTCGAGAACCCACGCGGTATCGCCCGTTTGTACCACCGCGCATGGTCCCTTGAACTTGTCCCTGACGACCTCGACTTTGGCGGCGTCACCCTCAAGTCGCACGACGTCGAAGTTTCCCCCGCCTTCGGTCATCAGCAGGTCCTTGGCTCCGAAGGGACGCATGCCATCCGGGTGATCGATAGGCTGCGAGAGCTTCAGCTCGGTCACCTTACCGGCCGCGCCGTCCTTCATTTCGATCCGGAAGAGTTTTCCGCCCGCGTAGGGGTTCACGTACATGTTGCCGTCACCGGCAATGGTGATACCGTCGAGTTGCGGGCCTTCGCCGTTGAAAAGCGGGCTTTCGGCCCAAACCTCCAGAGCCTTCCCGCCGGGCCGCAACGCCAGAACGTGTGGCTGGAACAAGTCGGCCACGTAGACGGTCCCGTCCGTTCCCACAACCATGTCATTGCAAAGCGACTTGTCGCCCGGGAGTGGCCAGCTTCCCTTGGCCGCACCCGACTTAAGATCGAAGGCTTTGAGCGCGATCGGCTTCGCGCCTCCGGGCGGTGGCACGCCGAAGGCGCCCAGATTGGTGGAGCAAGCCCATAAGGTGCCACCCTTCTCGTCGGCATAGACGCCGAGAATTGTCATCGAATCATTCGCGCCGGGTGCAATCCAGCGCTCCGCTACGGATGATCCCGGCGGCACGCGAAACACGCCGCCCTCGTTCAAACTTCCGGCGATCAAGGTGCCGTCGGACGTCGCCGTGATGCTTTCGGGATAGGGCCGCTCGCCGGGAAACGTAATCTCCGCGCGTTCCGCCGCCCGCGGCGACGCAGTTCCCGCGATGATGGCGCACGCCGCCGCGGCTGGAAGGACTCGCGCCAACGCACGAGCGAAACGACCGACGCTCATGGACACCTCCCCTGCCGACTTTTTAAGCCGCATTTTTTCGAACGGAACCGCCATGGCCGAACCAAGCCATCGCTAATCCCGGCGTTATGTCCGCCTAAACATAACGCTTGCCACGCCTTTTGCAAGCCGATCCGGCTGTTCCGTTCCTGGGCTAGTCAATCAGGAATGCGCAGCAGACCGTCTGAGAAGGTGATCAGCGATGC
>JAFAXA010000079.1 GCA_019241425.1 Acetobacteraceae bacterium
GGCCCCATCGCGTGCTGTTGGTGGTGGCCGGGCTGCCAATGGTCGAGAAATGACGGACGAAACCGAGGCTGAGGGCCATCGCCAGAAGATGGCGAAGCGGAAGGAGGTGCAGGATGCCGAGGTCGCGTCCAAGACGGTGACCGAGAAGGGCCTGCTACTGGTGCATACCGGCGCCGGCAAGGGCAAGTCGACCGCCGCGTTCGGCCTCGTGTTGCGAATGCTGGGCCAGGGCCGCGCGTGCGGCGTTGTGCAGTTCATCAAGGGCGCTTGGGATACCGGCGAACGACGCGTGCTGGAGCGCATCGGCCCGCTCTGCGAGTGGCACAGCATGGGCGAGGGCTTCACCTGGGAAACCCAGGACCGCGATCGCGACATCGCCGCCTGCCGCGCCGCCTGGGACAAGGCGCGGGAAATGATGGCGCAGCCGGATTTGGCGCTGCTGGTGCTCGACGAACTCTGCATCGCGCTGCGCTACAAATATCTCGACGCGGACGAGGTCGTGGCGACGCTGCGCGCACGGCGGCCCGGTCTGCACGTCGTCGTCACCGGCCGCAATGCGCCGGCGGCGCTGACCGAGGTTGCGGATCTGGTGACCGACATGGTGCCGGTGAAGCATCATTTCGCGGCGGGGGTGAAGGCGCAGGCGGGAATCGAGTTCTGAGCGCACGCGCATTGATGCTGGGCGGCACGGGATCGAGCGTCGGGAAGTCGCTGCTCGTCACGGGCCTCGCGCGCGCCTGCGCTAGGCGCGGCATCCTTGTGCGGCCGTTCAAGCCGCAGAACATGAGCAACAACGCGGCCGTGACGGCGGATGGCGGCGAGATCGGCCGGGCGCAGGCGTTGCAGGCGCGCGCGGCGGGGATCGCGCCCTCCGTGCACATGAACCCCGTGCTGTTGAAGCCGCAAAGCGAAACCGGCGCGCAGATCGTGGTGCAGGGCCGCGTCTGGCGGCAGGCGCGCGCGCGGGAGTATCAGGCGCTCAAGCCGCAACTGCTCGCGCCGGTGCTCGACAGTTTCGCGCGCGTGCGGGACGGCGCCGATCTCGTGCTGGTGGAAGGCGCCGGCAGCGTCTCCGAACTCAATCTCCGGCGGCACGACATCGCCAACATGGGATTTGCGCGCGCCACGGAGACGCCGGTCGTGGTGGTGGGCGACATCGACCGGGGCGGCGTGATCGCGAGCCTCGTCGGCACGAAAGCCGTGCTCGACGCCGCCGACGCGGGGCTCGTGCGCGGCTTCATCGTCAACCGGATGCGCGGCGACGCGTCGCTGTTCGCGGACGGCATGCGGCTGATCGCCGAACGCACCCGATGGCCGGCGCTCGGCCTCGTGCCGTTCCTCCCCGCGGCGCGCCTGCTGCCGGCCGAGGACGCGCAGGACATCGCGGCGTTACCTGCGCGACCCGGGGCGCCGCTGCGCATCGCGGTGCCGCGCCTGCCCTGCATCGCCAATTTCGACGATCTCGACCCGCTCGCCGCCGAGCCGTCGGTGTCGCTCGGGCTGCTCGAACCCGGCACGCCGATGGCGGCGGATTGCGATCTCGTCATCCTGCCCGGCTCCAAGGCGACGATCGCCGATCTGGCGGCGTTGCGCGCGGAGGGCTGGGACAGCGACATCATCGCCCATCGGCGCCGCGGCGGCGCGGTGCTCGGGTTGTGCGGCGGCTACCAGATGCTGGGCACCCGCATCAGCGATCCGAACGGCGTTGAGGGTCCGCCGGGCAGCGTTCCCGGTTTGGGCCTGCTCGCCGTCGAGACGGTGCTGACGGATCGCAAGCACCTGGCGCCCGCGACCGGGACGACGCTCGCCGACGACGTGCCGTTCGCTGGCTACGAAATGCACACGGGCCGCACGGCGGGGCCGGACTGCGCGCGGCCGCTGCTGCGCCTGTCGGATGGGCGGCTGGACGGCGCCGTTTCGGGTGACGGGCGTGTGTTCGGCACCTACCTGCACGGGCTGTTCACCGACGACCGGCAGCGCGCCGCCTGGCTGGCCCGGTTCGGCGCGACGGCGTCGCCCCGCTCGCATGAGGCGGAGGTGGAGGCGGCGCTCGACGCCCTGGCCGCGCATCTCGAAGCGCATGTCGATATCGGCCGGCTGCTCACGCTCGCAGAATGAGTAGCGCCAGCACGACGGCCGCAAGCTGGATGGCGCAAGCCAAGCGATAGAGCGACAGGGCGCGGCGGATGTCGGCGGCCGTTGCGTCCGCCCGTCCGTCGCCCATCCAGGCGTCCTCGACCCGCAGCGATCCGTACACGCGCGGTCCGGCGAGGCGAAGCCCGAGCGCGCCCGCCATCGCCGCTTCCGGCCAGCCCGCGTTGGGCGAGCGGTGCCGCCGCGCATCGCGCCGAACCGCAACCCACGCGCCGGCCGCGCTGGCGCCGGGCAGGATCGCGGCGGCCACCCTCAGCCATAACGCGGCGAGCCGGGACGCGGGCAGGTTCACGCCGTCGTCCAGCCGCGCCGCCGCCCAGCCGAACGCTTCGTGCCGCGCCGTGCGGTGGCCGATCATGCTGTCGGCCGTGTTGATTGCTTTATAGGCGGCGATCCCGGGCAGGCCGCCGATCGCGCACCAGAGAGCGGGCGCGACGACGCCGTCCGAGAAATTCTCGGCCAAGCTCTCGATGGCCGCCCGCGCGACGCCCGCCTCGTCCAGCCGGTCGGGGTCGCGGCCCACGATGTGCGCGACGGCGAGGCGGCCGGCCGGCAATCCGTCCCGCTCCAGCGCGTCCGCGACCGCCCGCACATGCGCATAGAGGCTGCGCTGCGCCGGCAGGGACGACGCCAGCAGGCCGAGCAGGAGAACGGCAACCGGGTCCGGCAAAACCGCGTACGCCGCCGCCTGCAACAGCCAAGCCGGCCCCGCGACTGCCGCAAGCAGCACGGCGAGGGCGCCCAGCCCGGCGCCGCGGCGTTGACGGGCGGTGTGCCGCTCGCTGTTGCCGTGGCGGTCGAGCCAGCCGATCAGCGCGCCCATCCAGGTGACCGGGTGGCCGATCGCCCGGAACACCGCCTGCGGGTAGCCGATCGCCCCCTCGGCACCGAGCGCGATCGCGGCGATCGCGAGCGTGGTCACGGCGGCGCTTCGGCTTCATGGTGGGAAGGAGGCTGCATGGACGGAGGTTTCGGCGGTGAGCGGACTGGAGCATGGCGGCCGGCTCGCGGCGGCCCGGCGCCGTTTCCCGGACGCGCCCCAACCGTGGATGGATCTTTCGACCGGGATCAACCCCGTTCCCTATCCGCTGCCGCCGCTGCCCCCGGCGCTGTTCGCCCGCTTGCCCGATCCCGATGATCTCCGGCGATTGCAGGCGGTCGCCGCCGAGGCGTTCGGGGCGCCGGACCCCTCGATGGTCGCCGCCCTGCCCGGAACGCAAGCCGCCATTTCGGTGCTGCCGCTGCTGTTCCGCGCCCAAAACGTCGCCGTCGTGACGCCGGCCTACGGCGAGCACGCCGCGTGCTGGGCCGCCTCCGGCGCCGCCGTGCGGGCGGTATCCCGGCCCGAAGAACTGGCGGGCGCGGAAATCGGCGTCCTTTGCAATCCCAACAACCCGGACGGGCGGCGCTGGCCGCCGGAGGCGCTGCTGCCGGTCGCGCGGCGGGTCGGCCTGCTGGTCGTGGACGAGGCCTATATTGACCTTGAACCAGGTGTGCGGAGCTGCGCGCCGCTGATCGCCGAAGCGCCGCAGCTTCTGGGGCTGCGATCGTTCGGCAAGAGCTATGGGCTGGCGGGTGCGCGCCTCGGCTTTGCGATCGCGGGGCCGCCGGTCGCCGAGAGGCTACGCGGCGCGTTCGGCCCGTGGCCCGTTTCAGGTCCGGCGCTCGCGATCGGCGAACGGGCCCTGGCGGACGGGGACTGGCTGCGCGCCGCGGCGGAGCGAGCCAGGGCGGACGCGGCTCGCCTCCAGCTTCTGCTGGCGAGGGCCGGGCTGCGGGTGATCGGCGGCACGAGCCTGTTCGTGCTCGCGGAAACGGATCGCGCGGCCGAATGGTGCGCGCGTCTCGGCGAAGCGGGCATCCTGGTCCGCTCCTTCGAGCACGCGCCGGCTTGGTTGCGGTTCGGATTGCCGGGTGACGAGGCAGCGTGGCGCCGGCTCGAAACGGTCATGCGGGG